>JAGIAP010000283.1 GCA_017744805.1 Chitinophagaceae bacterium
CAATAGAATCTTTCTGGCCAAAATCATATTGATGGCGCATTAAGAAATTGAATTCCCTGTAACGGTTGCCGGTTAGCAGTGAAGTGCTGAAAGGATCGGTTCCGTAAAGAGAGGCGCCTCCAATTTGTGTGGGAATTAAAAAACGATCTTTTGCATAAATCGGATCATTAAGCATTTTATCATCCTGTATGCCTCCATTCTCCGTTGCCTGCAGACGATTACCCAATAAAACAAAATAGTTATTGTACCGCTTCTTCTTACCCTGGTACCAGTTAGTGAATAAATAATTATTGTGGTTGGTTTTTTGATTTTGCAGAAACCCCGGCGCATTGATCAACCGGTAATTCAAAGAAAAGTTCCAGTTGGGTTTAATGTTTTGCGTGTGAATGATATCAATGAGTTGTTCAGCCCTTGCACCCAATACGTAACCCAATTCGGTATAGGGTCTTGTGGTATGAAAGAACCGTACTTTTTCCAGATTCCATTTATAGATGTCAAATGCATGAAAGCCCGGATCCCATCCCGCTTTCAGTTGCGGTGCAAACAATATAGACCTTGCAGCCAACCCGGTATTTCCTAAAAAAACATAGGTGGCAGGTACAGGATAACGTTTTGTAAAATCATTGATGGAAGAATCGGGCTTGTAAACCTTTGTTGAATCCAGGTAAAATATATTAAGCGTAACGGTGTCTTCAAATTTATTTCTTTGCTTCACACTATCGCTTCCGCCACCCGAACCAGTTTGACCAATACGTCCGCCAATTCCTCTTAAAATGCCTCCCTGGGCCTGCACATCAGCAAGTGCAAGACAGAAAAAAAATGAAAAGAAAATATGTACAGCAATTCTTTTCAACACGTATGAATTACAAAGAGGCGATTAGTTCACGAAATATGGTTGAGAATTTTGGTTCGGCTTCTTTAGCGGCTTGTAAAACTTCTTCATGAGTAATGACGTTATCATCGTCACGAATGCCGATGTCGGTTATTACACTCATGGCAAAGACATGCATGCCCATATGCCTGGCTACAATTACTTCCTGCACTGTGCTCATGCCAACGGCATCGCCGCCTAATATGTGAACAAGTTTGTACTCGGCATGCGTTTCAAAAGTTGGTCCTGTTGCACCAAAGTAAACGCCTTCCTTTACATCAATGTTTTTTTGCCGGGCAATTTCTTTCGCTCTTTTGATGAGTTGTTTGCTATAAGGTTCGCTCATGTCGGGAAAGCGGGGGCCAAAGCGTTCATCGTTTTTACCGATCAATGGATTTTTTATGGCAAATGAAATATGGTCTTTAATGATCATTAAATCGCCAACCTTGAAACCTGTGTTCACACCACCTGCTGCATTGGAAAGGAACAGGGTTTCCACTCCTAAAAATTTCAGTACACGAATGGGAAACACCACATCTTCGGCCGCATAACCTTCGTAAAAATGAAACCGTCCTGCCATGGCAATGATGGGTGTGCCGGCAACACTTCCGAAAATGAGTTTGCCTGAATGGCCCTGTACAGTAGAAACAGGAAAGTGGGGGATATCGCTGTATGCAATGGCATGATGAGTTTCAATTTCCTTTACAAAATCTCCAAGTCCGCTGCCCAGCACTACACCGATTTTTGCTTTACTGGTATTGAATTGTTTCAGGAATTCAGTGGTTTCGGCAATTTTTTCAAATGTATTCATCGTGGCAAAGATAGAGGTACGTAATTAATGTGGAAGTTTATAGAAATCACAATATTGACTTGTGTATTTGATTATATATCTATCTGTGCCGCATGGAAATTAAATTCAGGTAATGAGATATAACCTGGGACAAGGCTGTTTGAAAAGTTTATTTCACGCGGAGGCGCAGAGGACGCAGAGAAAAAAGTTCTCACAGATTACGCAGATTTACACAGATAAAAACTTCTGTGGCCATCCGTGAAATCTGTGAGAGAAACTCTCTGCGTTCTCCTTTTCTCTGCGTGAAATTTATCTTGTCCCGACTTTTATTCCTTAATGGCTCTTTCGAAATGCTGAATAGAATTACCGGATGTACAAGAGAGTGACACAACGGAAGATGATAGTAGTAATGCAGCTAAGTACATCATCATTCAACCATCCCCGGAATTCTTTCTAAGAGAAAAGGGAAGGCCAATATTCAAATCTCTCTTTGCACTACTAAACAAAAAGATACAAAGCTTCTAAAACCACTTCGCTTGCGCTCCTTTGCACCTTTCTGTCCTGTAGTTTAAATCAATCCATCATTATAGCAACGACTTCTTTTTCCCGCCCCTTGCATATAAAAATGCTGCGACGCCAATCAGCACGCCGGCACCAATGGCAAGTTTGGTGATCATTGCTTTACGATTGTATTTCCATTCGGCAGTCCAGCCACGTTCTTTAAAGAAATTGGGGAAATGGCCGTGCGCAATATCGTCAATAATGCCTTCAACCATGTTCACCCTGTCGGCTAATACTAATGCAAACCAATGGGCATAATTGCCTTCGCTGTACTTGAATGCATAACGCCTGATGGCGCCACTTAATCCCGACGGAGGCGATGATGTTCCAAATACGGCTGTGATGTTGGGGCGTTCAATTGAATGTAATACTTCTATGTTTACAGGTTGCAACGGCGGACGTTTCCAGTTAATGCGTTTGTGATCATCACCTGTCCAATGTTTTATTGGATAGGTAGGCTCATTTTCGGGATCGGCATCGATGCCCCAGCCTTTGATGTGCGCATATTTATCGGCCAGTGTTTTTTCTGCTACGTTTTCCATAAAAAAGTTTTTATGCTGCTCTTGGAGGAATTAAAACAGTTTTGATGCAATTGTCTCTTTTGGCTGAGAAGATGTGGTAGGCTTCAGATACTTCTTCCAAAGGAATGCGATGGGTAATGATTTCTTTTGGATTGATGCGTCCCGACAGCACATGATCAATTAACCTCGGCATCAACCGGGCCACTGATGCCTGGTTGGCACGAATGGTCAATCCTTTGTTCACAATATTTCCGACAGGCACCAACGCTCCTGTTGGACCGTAAACACCAACAATAGAAACAATACCACCTTTCTTAACACCATTGATAGCCCAGTGCAATGCTGTGGTTGAGCCGCCCTGCAATAATGTTTTTCTTCCCAGGATAGTTTGTATAGCATTGCCTGCTGCTTCTGCACCAACAGCATCAATACAAACATCGGCCCCAAAATAGTCGGTTGTTTTCTTTAAAAACAAAACAGGATCGCCGAGTGACCGGAAATTATAGGCTTCACATTGTGCATATTTTTTCGCAAATTCTAAACGATACTCTAAGTGATCAATGATGATCACACGGTCTGCCCCAAACAACCATGAACATTTTGCAGCCATAATTCCAACAGGTCCTGCACCAAACACTACTACGGTATCGCCAACTTTAATGCCACCCATTTCTGCTGCCTGGTAACCTGTAGGCACCACATCGGTTAACAATACGGCATCATCCAAATCCATTTCCGGCGGAATTACCGTTGGCCCTACATTGGCATAAGGTACGCGGACAAACTCTGCCTGTCCGCCATCAAATCCGCCTGCGGTATGCGAGTATCCAAATATGCCGCCCACTGCGGTGGCTTCAGGATTGGACTCGTGGCAATTGCCATACAGTTCCTGCTTGCAAAATGAACAGGTACCACAGGCAATATTGAAAGGCACCATTACATGATCGCCCACTTTGAGTTTGGTAACATCGCTTCCTACCTCTTCAACAATGCCGGTAAATTCGTGACCAAAGGTCATACCTACTCTTGTGTCGGGAACGAGACCATGATACAAATGCAGATCTGATCCGCAAATACAGGATCGTGTTACACGAACGATGGCATCTTCAGGATGAAGAATTTCGGGATAAGGTTTTCTGTCGATGCGGACGCGAAAGGGTCCACGAAAATTCATTGCCAGCATAAGATGTTCTTTAGTTTTTGAATGATTATTGCTGAGCGATTGACCAGCAATACGTTTTATTGAAGTGATACTACCATCAAATTAATTGCCAGCGTTGATAGTGAAGAGTTCGTGGATTGTTTGATTGTTATGCATTTAAGAAGGTGAGAGAAGTTTGCAAAGAAGTTGATGTGAAAAGGAAGAGAAGGAACAGGTATGGTAAGCAAAATACGGCAGCTATAATAGCGTGCAAGAAACCCAAATTGCAACCGAAATAAAAGACCAAATGAAGATATGAGATACGCTTTTGAGCATACGTAAGGTAATGGTTGCACACAACGTTCAGGTATTGCCGAAGGCGGGATATTTTATAACGTCCAGCCGGGCAACTAAAGTTAAATAGAATTACAATTGCTTGGGTTACCCTTAATGACCGTGCGAAGCCGGTCACATTGGACTACAGATGATAAGCGAAACAACTGTTGAAGTATATTACGTCTGCCCCGCTTTTTGGCAATATTTTGTTAGGCGCATGCGAAAGTAGCATCACTAAATATTCAGTTCAGTAGATAGTCACGTTTTTAATTGAACCTTTTGTACCATCAACGTTTTTCCATTCAACTGCGTTAATGATGTTGTCAGCCACCTTATTTAAATATTCTCCCTTACTCGTTAAATTCTCAGAAATGATTGAAGTGCGTGGAAAGAAAAATTCGATGGTGCCTTTGTTATTGTAGTCTACAACGATGCTGGTGATTATTCTAGGCGGTTCATCTACAAACGTCAGTTGGTCGGCACTTAAACGAAGAGAGTCCGTTACCAGTTTTACCGGCTTATTGAGTGCAAACTTGGCAATTTCATCTAACTCCAAAACTTCCGGTTGCTTATTCTTTTTGTCAGAACAACTGAGGAGAAGAGGTAAAGCGCAAGCAAAAAGGAGTATAGTCTTCATTAAAAATTTACAATAAGAGTCGCGCCGAAAGTAATTTCCATAAAGTTGCGTACAACAGTTGTATTGCCATTATACACATACATTTAAACCAATGAAAGATAATCCTTTCACTGTACAAGAGCAAGTGGTTATCGTTTGCCAGTACAAGAGTATTGGCATTACTTCCAAACTACAGGCTTTTCATCTCCAACGGCACAAGCTTTATCTCCCCATTGCATCCCCAGGTAATTGGCATTGTTGATCTCTCAAAGACTCCAGCATAAAGGTTAATGCAAGATGCCGAAGCCAATCTCCCCACAAATGACTTGAACATTGAACATTGTCCGTTGAACATTGAACATTTCTCTATTAAAACATTAAACATTCCCCCCTTAAAAACCTTCAACACTTAGCCCTCAATCACCAACATCCACGCAAGCAAAAAAGCCCCTTCCGAGGCTTTAAAGCAATGGTGGCTTGCAGACTAAGCTACCATTTTTGTAACTACATCGCTGTAGGTTACCTGGCCCCTGGAACCAAAGCACACTATTTGCAAGTGGTACTTAGTGCCCGGCACCAGTCCATCGATCTTGCAAGTGGCTTTTGAACCCACTACCTCCGGCCACACAGCCAGTGTGGGATCGGTAGTGTAGCGGTGCCTGTATCCGGCAGCAGCATGGGCGGCGGGAGTTGAAGAGATCAACTGTCCGCTGATACCATTTTCCACCGAAATAACAGGCGTACCCAACACACTTGGCTGAGGGTCCTTAGTCAAAGGATAACCACAGGTAGCTAAAGCAATGTCATCCTGTGCCGTGTCGTTGACATAGTCACATTCCTGGCGCAATAAGTCAATCAAAACTTTCTTATCCGCCCTTTTCTGTGCTTTGTCCTGGCTGCTTCCCTTGTCTGCTTTGGAAAGGCTGACCGTGTAAGTGTTCAGTGCAGTTTGAATATCTGCAAGAGGCACTTTTGGCGTTGGGTAGAAGGGGTTTCCCAAAAGATTACCCATAACGTTATTACCGAGTTTCAGGGCATCTTTATCCGACATCTTGTACGAAGGCATTTTGGCTTTCTTCATAAATATTGGATTTAGGAGGGTTAAACAATGCCATTCCTCACGACAAACGGTAATCACACTATGAAGATATAACAGGGACATGCCCTATATCAAGAGGGGAAATGACCGATTATTGCGATGCGATAATTACGGTTATGCATGTACGTTATACGTCGTTAATTTACCAATAACTTTAGGGCCGTTGGTATAAGACAAGCTTTTTTAAAGCTAAAGATGAAAATAAGATAGGTAGAAATACGCGTTTTTGCAAGCACGGAAGCGCCTCTGCCGGGTAAGCCAACGACTTCTCTTACCTAAGCAAAGCCACTCACTCGGGTAAGTAAAGCCACTCACTTGGGTAAGACAAGGGCTTGACTTAGGTAGGTAAAGGGCTTGACTTGGGTGAGTGAGTGGCTTTGCCTGGGTGAGTGAAGGCCTTGACTTAGGTAAGTGAAGGCCTTGACTTGGGTAAGTAAGGTCGTTTACTTAGGTAAGTGAATGGCTTTGCTTGGCTATGAAAGACGATCCTTTAACTTGCTCTTGTACAGTGAAAGAGTTATCTTTCATTGGTAGATGTACGTGTATAACGGAAGTACAACTGTTGCCAGTAATTGGTTCAACACCCTAATCTTCAAAAAAGTAATGACAAGACTAACTCTAATTTTACTAACAGCTTTTATTTTGACAAGTTGCTCTAACAGCGACACCCCAACAGGCAATTCGCAAAAGGTTGACACCAATAAAGCTGACACAGTAAAACCAGTTGTTGCAATATATAATGTTGACACAACGTTCAAACTGGACTTCTTTAAAGCACTTCCAGACACTATTGACGGCTGTGGGGAATACTTGACTTATGACACGAGCAAAGTTGCGAATGACAAATACATTTTTCTTTCTAATCTTACTGACTTTGCTATCATTAAAATCAAAGGAAAAGATGTGTATTTAAACAAGGACACAACCGAGAGCAAAGAAATCAACGACAAAAGTTAAACAAACCGAAACATATTTACAAAGTATTGACCGCGTAATGAAACTAAATAACGTGCAAGTAAGCATTACCAATCATCCAGACCCGGGAAGAATATTTCAAAGAGCAAGAAGATTACAAACCCGTCAGCCAGGTGATGCACATCCCTTTGTCGCTCCAGAAGATTTTCAAAAATGGCTGCAGGAATTAAAAAGAAATGCAGAGAAAAAACTGGAAGATGAAAAGACCAAGGAAAAGGAATCCAACGCCTAAAATCAATTCATTGAAATCCCAAAAAACAAAAAGCTACAAACAAACTTGTAGCTTTAACTATTCCCATAAATTCTATTAATCCACCCAAATCCCCGTTCAGATATTAGGCTGCAGCCACTGCCTTATTCACCAGGTCAGCAGCTTCGCTCAATAAAATCGCCGATTGCACTTTCAATCCACTTTCATCAATTAATTTCTTTGCTTCTTCGGCATTGGTTCCCTGCAGGCGAACAATGATCGGGATATTGATATTGCCCATATTCTTGTAGGCATCAATCACACCCTGGGCAACACGGTCGCAACGAACAATACCGCCGAAAATATTAATGAGGATGGCTTTCACTTTCGGATCCTTCATAATGATGCGAAACCCGGCTTCCACGGTTTGTGCATTGGCCGTTCCACCCACATCCAAAAAGTTGGCAGGTTCACCACCGCTTAATTTAATCATGTCCATGGTGGCCATTGCCAGTCCTGCACCATTTACCATACAACCCACATTGCCATCCAGCTTTACAAAGTTGAGATTGTATTTTCCGGCTTCTACTTCGGTAGGATCTTCTTCGCTTATATCTCTCATGGCCGCTAAATCCGGATGACGCATGAGGGCATTGTCATCTAAATTCATCTTACAATCCACTGCCACAATTTTATCATCGGCTGCTTTAAAAAGCGGGTTGATCTCGAGCATAGAACAATCCAATCCGCAATAC
>JAGIAP010000284.1 GCA_017744805.1 Chitinophagaceae bacterium
GGGTAGGTGATGGTCGATGAATTGCTCCCTGCTGAAGATCCATGCGGCACCGACAGCCCCAAAATTGGCCGACCTGTTTTCCGGACCAAACCGGCTGGATGCATCTCTTCTGGCAGTGAGGTTCAGGATATATTTTCCATCATAGTTGTAGTTGATCCTTCCGAACCCGGCACTGTAGGCATATTTGATATCATCGGCATTATAGATCGTAGTGGTGAGCGCTGCTTTGAAATTATAAATGAGGTAGTCGCTGGGAAACCCGTAAGCCATCCTGGTAGACCCGGCAGCGTTCATTTTCTGAAAGCTCATGCCTGCCAGCAGTTCAATCCTGCTATGACCGAAATCCCTGCCATAATTCAGTTGTGGCTCGAAATTCCAATTGCCGCGATTGGCAATATTGCTGCGCGTATAAGAATTGGCCGTGGAAGGATTCTGCACCGGATCATACATCAGGCTCATGGGATTTATCATTTGCTCGTCGAGCCGGTAATCGGAATAACCTGCACTGATCCTGGCTGTGAGGCTTTCCAGGATCTTGTACTCGATGATCGCATTCGTGTTCAGGTTTTTCGCATGTCCCTCGTACCGTTGATTGAGGTATTTCAACGGGTTTTCCTTGGGCCCCAGGTTCCAATTGAGTGATCCGTCCGGCAATACCAGGTCGGGTGTATTGGGAGGCAGCAAAATGGCATGCTTGTAAAGGTCCGTGGCGATATTATTGTTATTGTCTGTACTGTAGATAGCAGAAAAATTGATCGAGAACTTATTGTCGGTGGATCGGTGATTGATATTAACGATGCCCGATGCCCTTCCATATTTCATATCACCGGGGAAAACGGTAGTCTCGGTTTCGTATGTGCCTTTCAGTAATAAGCGGGTTCTGTCGGTACCCCCGGAAACAGAGGCGAAATATCTGTTGCGCCGGGAGGCATTTCCTGTAAGCACTTTTTGCCAGTTGATATCCCTCGTTTTGTCCCAGGTACCATTGACATCCACATCCGTGGAGGTTGGCGTTTTGCCTTCAAGCGAAAAAGCTTCCATGCGCATGGCCAGGTATTCTTCGATATTCATCACCTTCATAAAGCGGCTCACTTTGCTGATACCGGCATTGTAACCTACTTCATATTTCGTTTTGCCTGCTGTTCCTTTTTTAGTGGTGATAAGGATCACGCCGTTGGAACCGCGGGAACCATAGATGGCGGTAGCATCTGCATCTTTCAATATTTCAATACTTTCTATATCCTGCGGATTTATTGAGTTCAACGGACTGACAGCTCCAATACCTACACCAGAGACCAATTGTGTGGATACCTGTGAGTTGCCGATGCTTTCCAGTGGAAAGGGAACTCCGTCGATGATCATCAAAGGATTGGTGCCGGATGCGATACTGTTCTGCCCTCGTATCTGCACTTTGAAAGCGGAACCTACCAATCCGCTTGCCTGTACGATCTCCAGCCCGGGAACACGACCCGCCAATGCTGATAAAGGATTGGTGACCGGTTGCTGCTCGATGGTTTTGGTGGACACTTTTGAAATGGAGCCCGTGCGCTCTCTTGCCTTCACCGTATAATATCCTGCATTCACTTTCACTTCATTCAATTCCGACAAAGATTTGTTGAGCACAACACTGATCATGCCTGAAGCGATCATAGCAGCACTGATCTTTATCTCTTTGCTTTCGTGCTCTACATAACTGATCACGATCACATCCCCTTCATCCACATTCACGGAAAATGTACCATCGGCCTCCGTGATGCCAACGGTCTTCGCATTCTTTACGGAGATGGAAGCACCGGCCAGCGGGTGCCCATTCTCATCCGTTACTTTTCCTTTGACCGGCCTTGGAGGGGGGAATAGCGATAGGCCTGGTTCTTTTGCAAGGCGTATTGTCTTCGGGGAAAGGATGATCGTTTTTCCCTGGATGATATAATCGATGGGTTTTTCTTTGAAGAGGATATCCAGCAAAGAGGGGAGTGGCATATTGTGAACATCCAAAGACATCTTCTTATTGATCTCATCCATCATTTCCTGGTTAAGAAAAACTACATAGCCTGTTTGTTTTTCCACCGAAGCAAATATTTGTTTCAGGGTGAGGTCTTTGCCATTGATACTCACATTCTGGGCAACCCCTTCAGCTTTCACAGAGAGGAAAGCCACAAAAAGGAGAAAAGAAAGCATCCGCATAATTCTCAGCATTTGAGCCGGTAGCCGTATTCCCAACCCTGCCGGCGTTTTGAGGATGCCAACAGGAAATAACCAACTACCATAAGCAGTTTTTTGCATAATTTGTGAACAGTTTAGGTTGTAAAAATGGTGACAAGTCATTCGATCAGCCCAAACATCGCCGGGAGTGTTCGCAGCACTTCCGGTTTGTTTTTTATGGGCTGACCATTTTGTTTTTCATGGCAAAAAAGAGATGTAATGGCCCTGCTTCATACGCATGAAGCCATTTCAATTTCATATGATAAGTGTATTGAACGGTGAATCTAGGGAAGCACCACCAATGTGCTGTCGTTTTCCAGGTTGAAATGGACCCTGGTCTTTTCTAGGGCAATCAGTATACCGCTGAGTGGTACATCTTTGGTGATCTTACCCCAGAATTTTATATCGGGAATTCCATTTTTGTACACTACTTTGATATCATACCATCGTTCGATCTCTTTCATCACATATTCCAGGGAAACATTCTCGAAATTGAAGATCCCGTTCTTCCAGGCCAATACTTTTTCCATGTCTACTTTGCTGTTCACTGTTAGTACCGATCCTGTTGTCAATACCGCCGCCTGTTGAGCTGGTTTTAGTATGGTGCTATTGCCTGATGGCGCAGCAGTAACACGTACAGCGCCATCAATCAGAGTGGCATAACTGTTATCATCATCCTGGTAGGCATTTACATTGAAGCTGGTGCCTAAAACATCTATCTTCATCCCATTGCTGACGGTTACACGGAATGGTTGTGATGAATTCCTGGCCACTTCAAAATAGGCCTCTCCACTGACCTGTACATGGCGCTCTCCACCAATGAACACGGTAGGATATTTAACAGAGCTGGCTGCATTCAACCAAACTTTGGTCCCGTCTGGTAAGGTGAGTTGATATTGCCTGCCCCTGGGAGTTGACATTGTATTGTACTGCATCTTATTTCCATTGCCTTCATAAACAAGCGCACCATTCACCACTTTTGCCATAACGCCATCCTGTAGCGCCACAATGCCGTTTTGGACCGAGTCCAGCAATAACCGGCTCCCATCTGCCAGCGTAAGGATGGCGCCATCACGCCCTGGCTGTATCTGTTCCGCTTTTACCGATGCTGGTGCTGATGGCGGATCTTTCCTGTTTTCCATTAAAAAGTAAGCGCCGGTACCCATCACAAAAACGACGGAAGCCGCTATCCATTTCCATTTTTGCATGAAATGAATACGACCTCTGGTAGTAGTGGGTTGATGAACGAATGCTTCCAGGTGCCTGCTGATCCTCTTGTTCCGCTCTGTACGGAGCCTGAATTCCTGTGCTATTTGCGCTGCATTGCTGTACTGCTCGTACAGCAATCGGTTGGCGTCTGATGATTGCCGCCAGGCTTCCAGTTCCTGTTTTTCAGTTTCGTTCAATGTGCCCAGCGCATTCCTGAGAATCCAGGATGCTATTGTAGCTTCGTTACTCATGCATATGATTATTCTACCTCTATTACAACAGGCAGGTACGATTGTCACATGGAAAAGAAGATTATTTCTAAAATAACTGGCAGAACAAGATCCAGGAACGGAAACTGAGGCGCAATTGTTTCAAGGCCTGGCTTTTTTGATTACGGACAGTGTGCTCATTGATCTGTAGCAGATTGGCGATCTCCTGGTTTGACCTGCCTTCCAGGAAAGCCATGGTAAAGATATTGGCTGTCTGTGGTGGTAATTTCTTCAGGGAGCTTTCGATCTCGCGCATCAGTTCTTCCATGAATTCATGCGCTGCAAATTCATTCTCCTCGCCGGTATGCAGGATACGCAAGGCCTCTGCTTCCCTGGCCGTTCTCCGTTGCGATAGTTTCAAATGATTGAGGCAAAGATTGCGCGCAACAGTATATAACCAGGGGCGTAAGGGCCTTGCAGGATCAAGTGTGGCCCTTTGCAACCAGAGTTTCTGGAATACGGAAGAAGTGAGGTCCTCCGCATCCTGTTCTATGAAAATATAATTCCGGATGAAATAAAAAATAGCATCGAGGTGATGATGGTACACCAGGGTATAGGCTTGTTCATCGCCTTCGATGAGGGACCGGAGCAGTTTGTTTTCATCGTATGTTTGGTTGTATGACACCTTAAGTGGGTACCTGGGATTTATGCGTTACAATAGGTTGTAAAGGAAAATCAAATCACTTGATCAGGGAAAAATGGAAGGATAAGGGCCTGCATTATACATAAAAAAAATCGAGAGTAGTTAAAATGTAAATGGATATTTTATTTTTGCGGCTTACTCAATATATCATCATGAACTACTGGCAGTATTCATTCAGGCCGCTCGATCAGCAGCAACGGGAGATCTTCGTTGCGCAATTATCCGATATCGGATTTGAAGGATTCGAAGAAGCGGGCGATACCCTTCATGCATTCATTCCTGAAACGGATCTGCAGGAAGCGCTGTTGAATGAGATCCTGGATGCAGGTATCGAGGTAAGCCGTAAGCTGATCCTCCCTACCAATTGGAATGAGGCCTGGGAAAAGAATTTCGAGCCGGTGATCGTGCATGATTTCGCTGTGATCCGCGCTCATTTTCATGAAGAGATAAAAGGTGTGGAGCATGATATCATCATTACGCCCAAGATGAGCTTCGGCACGGGGCATCATGCCACTACTTTCATGATGATCGAATACATGCGGGAGATCGATCTCACCGGAAAATCCGTCCTGGATTTCGGAACGGGCACGGGTGTGCTGGCCATCCTGGCTGAAAAACTGGGAGCGGAAAGGATCCTGGCCATCGATAATGACGACTGGAGCATCGAGAATGCGAAAGAGAATATCCAGGTGAATGGTTGTACAAGGATCGGGTTGTCCAAGGCGGACAAGCTGGAAATGAATGAAACCTTCGATGTGATATTGGCGAATATCAATAAAAATGTGCTGCTCCATAATATGACAGCCATCAGACAACATTTGAAGGACGGTGGTGTTGTGATCATGAGCGGGCTGTTAAGTGGCGACAGAAAAGATATCGAGGCTGCAGTAGTGAAGGAAATGTTAAAGGTTGATGAACAAAAGGACCGGCAGAACTGGATAGCCCTCCGGATAAGTGGAAAACCTTAGGAGAAAAGGATTTTCCGGCGATTTAGTTGCCGGAAAGACAATAAGTTGAGCGGTTTTTCCGTATTTTCGTTTTCCAACTTCAACTTAACTATTCAATGAAAGAGGTACTACTCATTGTAATAGCGTATTTGATAGGCTCTGTTCCGACCGCTGTTTGGGTCAGTAAAGCTTTCTTCGGCATTGACATCCGTGAATATGGAAGCGGCAATGCCGGCGCTACGAACACATTCCGCGTATTGGGGCCCCGCTGGGGAACCTTCGTGATGGCGATGGACGTCATCAAGGGCGTTATTGCAACATCCCTGTATCTTTTATTGCCGTATTATCTGACCAATGAGTGGGACAGGACCAACCTGATGATCGGTCTGGGCCTGGCTGCTGTACTGGGACATATCTTCCCCATCTGGGCTGATTTCAGGGGAGGCAAGGGGGTAGCCACCTTGTTTGGAATGGTGCTGGCCATTCAACCCCTGGTAGCTGTTTGCTGTGTGGGGGTATTCCTGTTGGTGCTGTATCTCACCAGGTTCGTTTCCCTGAGCTCTATCCTGGCAAGTGTTGCCTTTGCCGTTTTCATTCTTTTTATCTTCAAAGCTGAAGAACCACTGTACAGGGCCTTTGCAATTGCCGTGGCTTTGTTGGTGATACTGACGCACCAGAAAAATATCAGTCGTTTGATCAGGGGCAGCGAAAGCAAGGTGCCGATCCTGAAATACCGCGACCGTCGCAAGGAACGCCGTCGTGAAACAAAGGCTGAAGAAGAGTAAGGTTCACGATCATTTCCTGCAGTCATTAGTTAAGATTTCACCCTTTTTACAGTGCAAGGTTAGGGTTGGTATCAATATTTAGCTGATTGGTACGAGAATTGATTTTCTAACTTTGTCAAAACAATCCTCCATGCAAAAAACATTATTTGCCGCCACGTTAGCGTTGAGCCTTGTGGGCTGTACCCAGAACGCCATAACGGGCAAGAATCAGCTCACTTTGTATAGTGATGCTGATATTCAGAATATGGCCGCCCAGGAATACCGTCAGTTCCTCACTCAGAACAAGGTAGTGAGCACCAGTACCAGCAAGGATGCGGAGATGGTGAGGAGAGTAGGGCAGCGCCTGGTTTCTGCCATCAATAATTATTATGCACAGAAAGGTCTTTCCGCGGAGCTCTCCGGCTATCAGTGGGAATACAACCTGGTAGACTCCAAAGAGGTGAATGCCTGGTGTATGCCTGGTGGAAAGATCGTCGTATATACCGGACTGTTACCCATCACGCAGAATGAAGCAGCGCTGGCAGTTGTAATGGGGCACGAGATCGCGCATGCGCTGGCCAAACATGGTAATGAGCGTATGAGCCGTGCATCGCTGGCTGAATTGGGAGGACAAGCCCTGCAGGTGGCGCTTGCCAACAAGAGCCCGATAGCACAGAATATTTTCATGAGCGCTTATGGCGTAGGCACCAATGTGGGCGTTATGCTACCCTTCGGAAGGGCCCAGGAGCTGGAAGCAGATAAATATGGATTGATCTTCTCTGCCATGGCAGGCTACAATCCACAGGAGGCAATTCCCCTTTGGGAAAGGATGGAAAAGGCAGGCGGCGGCAATAAACCACCTGAGTTTTTGAGCACTCACCCATCTGAAGGAAGACGTATCGAAAAGCTCAAAGAGCTGATGCCTGAAGCACTTACATATTATAAACCGGTTGGCAAATAATTATATAAGAACTTAATCACATTTTAAGAAAGGCCCGTCCAGTCTAAATGGTACGGGCTTTTGTTTTAAAATTAGTTTCACTTATTACCTTTTTTTACTACCTTTGCAATCCCGTCTTTTTAAACCCTAAGCAATATCAAAAACTTCTCAGGCATGTCGCAAAACTTATTAGATAAGCTTCAGCTACAGGAGGAAAAAAATGTACTGATTCAGGGTCTTCCTTCTTCAATTGAGAAACAATTCGTGAAATTGTCTTTCGCCAAGAATGTTACGCCACTGTTGAAATCCCGTAAGATCGATTTCGCGCTGGTATTTGCGGTGAACGAGAATCAACTGAGCTGTATTCTCAAAGATGTGCTTCCGGCACTCAGGGAGGATGGCAAATTCTGGATCGCTTATCCCAAATCTACCTCCAAGATCGTGACAGACCTTAACCGTTCATGCAGTTGGAACTGTGTGTGCGATGCAGGGTTTGAAAGAACAGAAGAAGTGGCCCTCGATCATGTATGGGTGGCCATTCGTTTCAACCGGATCAATATGGCAAAGCCAACAGCTTCGCCCGCTTCGCGTAGAGTTAGTGCTGGTAAGAGAGCTCCATCTCCGGTGATGGCAGAGTAATTTTTATTGTGTTCAATAATTTTAGATGTTGAAAGGCTCCTGTTGTTCCGGGAGCCTTTCTTTTTGTGTGGATTATTTCATGATCACCGTTCCCTGATTCTTCACCAGTTCCATTTCCATCTGTTTGAGGTGAAGATGGGTTTGCAGTAATACCAATTGTTCTTCGGTAGTATGAGGGCGGCCCATATCGCGCTGGTTCTCTTCCATCAGCCGCCTGATCTTTCGGAGTTTGAGGTAATGC
>JAGIAP010000285.1:0-211 GCA_017744805.1 Chitinophagaceae bacterium
CGTCAGAGTGGTGTAGGAAAAACTTTCAGGCTTGGTGGAGGGCGCGAAACTGTATTTACCTATGGTAGTGCTGATCAGAATGAATTGGATGCTCTCTTTGGAACGGAGGTGGGTAATGCTTCCCATTATCAAAAGAATATTGCCAGGGATGCAAATGGTCAATATAGCATAAGTTACGTTGATATGCGTGGGCGTACCATTGCTACTGCTT
>JAGIAP010000285.1:221-7820 GCA_017744805.1 Chitinophagaceae bacterium
TCCGGGAGCACGGTTGAAGCCCTGTGCAAATTTGATCACATTGCTCAATGTTGGAGTTGGCATCACAGAAAAAGGAGTCGAGGATCCGGACTTTGACCGATCCTTCTTCGGCAGTGATCCGGGGCCTGATTATGGAAAACAAAAAAACGATCACGGTAGAAGATGATAATGTAAAGCATAGTTTCAGGTATCAGCTCGATCCCATGAGCCTGCAGAAAGAAGGCTGCACGATCCCTGCAACACAATTCTGTTATGATTGCCTGTATGATCTTCAGATCACCATTACAAGTGATTGTAATAATGGAAAACTGAAAAATGGAGTAGCTTTCGATACCCTGATCAGGAACTTTTCACTGGCTAATTTCGATACAACCTGTGTCAATAATCCGCAGGCATTCAACGTGAATTTCGAAATGTTCCTTAGCAAGGGCACTTATGAGATCACCAAAAAGCTGACAGTAAGTCAACAGGCAATGAATTATTACAGGACCGTATTCCTGAAACGTAATCAATGTATCACGTTGGATTCTTTCGCCAATGAAGTGCGAAAAGCACAGGCGCTTGGAAACAATTGCGCACCGGAGTGTGCAACCTGCCTTTCGGGGTTAGGCGACTGGCAAGCTTTCTGGGCTCAATACAGGCAAAAGGGCGGGATTGCCGATATCGATACGCTTAAGTATAAGGATGGCGCATTGAAAGAGTACGAAATGGCAATCCGTGCTTGCGATGATCTGTGTGAAAAGGCAACTCCTGCCACTGATTATAGAAAAATGATGCTGGGAGATCTTTTTGCGCCCAATGGCCAATATGCGGATACAGCCAAACTGGATGATCCCAGGAATATCTTTTATCATAACGATATTGCTAACGGGAAGCCCCTTCGTGTTAAACCCTTTTACCAACAGGTAATAAGTTATAAGGATGCTGCTGGTAACCCTGCGCTGGTGTATCGCGAAGCAACCGGTAGAATGGTGCCTCCGCAGGAACTTACCATCGATGAATTTATCGCCAACTTTGAAGAGTCCTGGGCTGACTCGCTGTTGAAATTTCATCCGGAATATTGTGCGCTGAATTATTACGAAGTGATGAAGCCTGTTAGTGAGTGGGATAGAAGATTCCTGGCTACTGAAACCTATGGTGTGGCCAAGCAAAAGGGGTATATGAATCCAACCGGTTCAACAGCCACCCCCTTCAGTTATTTTTCTGCTTCAGGTACTGCGGATACAGATCCTGTTTCCACATTTTTGGGAGTCGCTTTCAAATCGAGCCTGGAGTCAGCTTTATTGAATTATGAAACATTGAACTCCCAATCATATTCGATGCAGGGATTCAGTGCTTATACTGCATTGTGTCAAACAGGTTCTTCACCACTCTGTGCCTCCAATACAGCGGATGGCTCTTATTTGGCAAATTCCACAGCCATTTGTAATGCTGATAAGGATATAGCCTGGAAAAATTTCCGGTCTTTTTATTACCAATTGAAAAAGGAGAAGATCCTTGCTTTCCTGAAGACCGTTTGTGGCGCCACCGTGGCCAGTCAGTTAGGAGCAGAAGGACACATTCCACGCTTTGCGAATGAGGAATTTTACTCGCTATTCCCGGTAATTGGCACGCCACCAAACAATACTAATGAGGCCAATCAGCAAAAGGATGCAAAGGCTGCAGAAGCTAAAGCCTACTTTAATTCCAATTGTGAGGCCTATGTAGATTACTGGATCAACTCGCTTCTTTCATCCTGCACATTGTATAATGAATCTGATCTGAAGACAAATGTGGTGCCCAAGCTGCTGGAAGTATGTAAGCAGGGAGCTGATATGGACACCAGTTCGGGTCTAGTACGGTACCCGCTTCCAGTACTTATAAATACAGGAGCTTCCAGGATGTGATCCAGGAGTATAATCTTCAGAAAGGGATTAATGATGTGAATTGCAATGCGTATGTGATCACTGCTCCCAAGCCTTATGATCAACCGGATCTCTTCATCAATAAATCATCGTTGAAGAAACCGGAGGATTGTGAATGTGACCTTATCAACAAGTATTATTCACAATTCAGGAACAAAGGTGCCAGCTATGGAACTTTTGGAAAGTTTATGCGTGACGTATATAATACTTCTGTAAGTGACTCTGCTGCGGACTACCTGGTAAGCCTCTGTAATAATAGTTCTACCTGCACCTTCCTGGATGGAATGATCAGTATACCTCCTGCCTTTCAATGCGGTGGTGGAGACATTTGTATCGATTGTGATAAATTCAAAACATACGATTCAACTTTCAGAGCGCTCTATCCCGAGGCAGTGCCGTCGGCAGACCTCAATATTGCCGATTCTATCAATATCAAATGGAATATCCTGTACGAAAATTATATGAACTACAGGACGGGCTTCGTAAAAACCACGAAAGAGTATCTGCTTTTCGGACAGCAATGTGCCGGCCCGGGCTTGTCTATTGGCTGTGATTCTCTGAATAGGATATTGAGAAATTATGAGTTACAGCGGAAGAACTTTGGAATGGCTTATCAACTGGATTATACCAGTTCTACCGGATCTGTTATTTCCATAACCGATCCCCGTGCATTGGTAAAGAATGGTGTGTTCGCTTATCCTGAAACAGGGGATGATAATAATGGTGTAGGGTTCCGGTTAATGGCTAAGAATGGCGCAGCGCTTTGTGCTTCCAAAGGATATGCCATCGAGATGCGGTTTAAGTTCATGAAAAAGGGAATTAGCGGTACTCTTTTCTATTTCATTGGGGGGAGATTTGGTGGCACTTTTGGGAAATATGGCAACTCCATCAATCTTATTCAAATGGCAGCGCCTGAACCTGGGGTTTCTTATCCAATGAATATTGTAGCTTTTTCTGATACCTCTGTGATATATGATTGGTGTACTGTTAAAGCAAAAGTAACACCGTCCCTTTATCAGATCTTTTTAAATAACAAGTTGATCTATTCCCAATCGAGGGATTCAACCGTTCCTATTCCCAGCTTTCAGGCAATTGGTGGTGCATTCTTTTCCCGTTATACGGCTATCGATTGGGTCAAATTCTACGGAGAGAATGATTCCTTAAAGCTTTTTGAGGATTTCAATACCTATGCCGGATATACGGTGCCTGAAAAAGGATCGTTTTGTTCAATAACGATGCCTGATTGTCAGACTGAATTCGTGAATTATTTCAATCAACAGAATGGTTCAGCTCTTTCGCTCAAACAGATAGAAGCACTGTATATCAGTAAATGTGGACGTGCTCCCAATGTTTGCGGCGACGTAGATTCACTGAGCCTTACCTTGAAAGAGTTTATTGCAAATTCAACGCCAAACCGGGGTGTCCCAACCTTATTATCCGATACTCCCTCTCCTGATGATATTGTCACAGATCCATCCAGGATCATGCGCGATGGCATAATGATGTGGGAAGAAAGATTGCAGAAAAAGAATGTAACTAATGAATATACTTATTACAGATTTGCTACGTCCGGTTTGGATTTATGTGCAGGGCAGGGATATTCATTTGAGACAAGGTTCAAAATGGCCGCGGATATTTTTCTTAATACAAGTGACCTGTTTGAAATAGGAGATAGCAATGGAGGTTTCACCATCTCCAGGAAACCCGGCGGCACGTATATCCTGTATGCCTGGATGAGTAATGGTGCCGGAGGAGTATATTCTGGTAATCCCAATATTCTTTTGTCATCAAACACGAACCTTATCAATGAATGGAATAATTATAAAATAGTGTATGCAGGTGATAGTATGCGGATTTACCTGAACGATATCCAAAAAGGAAGTATAAGGTTCCCTGGCAAAGTATTATCAAATGTTTCCAATCATCAATTGAAAGTGAAGGGCTGGAAAGGAATGGTGGATTGGGTGAAAATGCGCAATTACAAAGGGGATCTTGTTTATTTCGAGGATTTCAATACTCCTGGAAAGCCTGCCGTTTTCAATCCTGCTTTTATTTGCTCTGTTTTGCCTGATTGTCAGAGCTCGTTTGTTAGTTATTTCAATCAGCGGAGAAAGACCAGCTATACTTTCAGGCAGATAGATTCCCTGTATTTTGCAAAAACAGGCAGGAGCCTGGATGTTTGCGGAACAAAGGACACTATACTCAACACGATATCCAGGTATAATGTATATCTAAATCCATACAGATTATTGCCAACACAGCATTTTAATGATCCCAATCCAATCTGGACTAATTCCAGGTATGGCTTTAATTCGGACCCAGATCTTGTTATGGGGGATGGGCTTTTCAGGCATCCGGATACATTGAGGAATATGAATTATGGTAATTGGTGGAAAGGTTTTCTGTTTCGGGCTCCAACAGCTTTTTGCACAACCAATGACTATACCGTTGAAATAAAGCTGAAAGAGTTAAGTGACAAGTTAACGCCTACTTCGGATCTGTTTTACTATAAAGACCAGAATACGGAATTGAATTTTTACAGGAGCATTACATCGACGCATCCTGTAAATAAATATGGATTCTGTATTGCCCGTATGTTGGTTAGGGATCCTTCGAATCTTACCGGATCATTCATTGATATTCTGCCCGTTAACATGGTCCTTAATTCGGATCCATATGCCATAAATAAAGATTGGGCGATCATGAAGTTCAATATTGGTAAATCAAGGATCAGGATATACTATAATGATACGCTTAAGGTGGATGTGCCAAGGACAACTACACCATTACTCGATAATGCTTCTTTCAACGTGTTTTGGTACGGATTTGAGGGGGCGGTGGATTATGTAAAAGCCTACGACTTCTGGGGAAAGCTAATGTTCCATGAAGATTTTGAGGACAGAGGTAAACGTGCATTGATCCCTCCTGAATTCCTTTGCCCCAAACCGACTACAGACTGTATCACGCCATTTGTAAATTTTTATAATCAGCAGCGAGGCACCAGCTTTAACTATTCTCAGATAGACTCCTTACTCTATGCAATGACCGGCTCCCACCTCGATATATGCGGTGGACCTCCTATGTCTGCTCCGTATAATTATACACTGTGCGGCCGTTCTCAACCAGTTTTCCCACCTCTTATGGTAACCCCGGTTGATAATTGCTCAGACTCGACATTTTTTATTTACAGTAAAGCACAAACGATATACAAGCATTATGTTGATTCTCTAAATGGGACTTTTGATAGTTTATACCTGGCTAAATGTATGTCGGCTTACAAATTTGAGAAGTTCACTGTTGCTGATACGGCAAGGGAGCATCACTATACGTTGTATTATTATGATCAGGCAGGTAACCTGGTGAAAACCATTCCACCAGCGGGTGTAAGGCCAAACCGGGATTCTATATGGCTGGCCAATGTAAGGGCTGCCCGTGCTGCGGGTAATGTATTGGTACCAAACCATGAGTTGCCGACGGACTATCGCTACAATGCATTGAACCAGGTGGTAGGTCAAAAAAGTCCTGATGGAGGTAGAAGCCAGTTCTGGTATGATCGCCTGGGAAGGCTGGTGGTTTCGCAAAATGCCAAACAAAAATATGCCTCATCAACGGAAGATAACCGATTGTATAGTTATACCACCTACGATGCACTGGGACGTATTTCAGAGGTGGGACAATTGAAGAACCTGTCCGGCAATGGTGTGATGTTAGATACAATTAGTCGTACTCCCGGGCTATTGAACAATTGGATGCTGGCATTGAACCAGCGTCGTGAGCAGATCACTTCCACTATTTACGATCTTCCATATCCCGGATTTGTGAACGTAGTGGATAACAGGCAGGTCGTCCGGCAGCGTAACCTGCGCAACCGGGTAAGCTATACCACGTATTCTGATGGATGGAATACAGCCAATTACAACCACGGTACATTCTATACCTATGATATCCATGGTAATGTAGATACGCTTTTGCAGGACTATGGATGTGGAACCTGTGGTGTTGCTGAAGTGAATAACCTGATGAATCAGAATGGTAACCGCTTCAAGAAGATCTCTTACAATTATGACCTGATCAGCGGGAAAGTGAACAGTGTGGCCTATCAGAAAGGTTGGAGCGATCAGTTCTTCCATAAGTATTCCTATGATGGTGAGAACCGCCTGACACTTGTTGAAACCAGCCTCGATGGTTTCAACTGGGAAAAGGATGCCCGATATGAATATTACTTGCATGGTCCGCTCGCAAGAACCATTTTGGGCAATCAACAGGTGCAGGGGCTCGATTATGCCTATACTTTGCAAGGCTGGCTCAAGGGCGTGAACAGTGCCGGCGCTACGGATAGTTTTGATATAGGAAGAGATGGTTCTCCCGGATTGCTGAATAATCCGAATAAGTATGTTGCCCGCGACGCATTTGGATTTGCCCTGAATTATTTTGATAACGACTATAAACCAATCGGTGGTAATAGGAATGTGTTCCCTGGAGACAGCGCTTATCTAAATGGTGAGTTCCGGCCGCTGTACAATGGAAATATCAGTTCCATGGTGAGCACCAACAGGGTCTTTGAGAACCCTGCCTTGTTCAAAGACAGCGCTACCTTGTTCTTCAATTACAAATACGACCAGTTGAACCGGATAACGGGAATGGACGTATTCAATAAGTTCAACAGGCAGTCCAGTAGCTATTCGGGTTTGACGAAGATCCAGGAATTCAACGAGCAGGTATCTTATGATCCCAATGGAAATATTCTGACCTATAAGCGAAATAGTAATGGGGCTGTATTGGAAATGGATAACCTGACTTATTCATATTGGCCAGGCACCAACCGCCTGCGAAGAGTAATTGATATTGTACCTGATGCCCGGTATGGAGCGAATCTAACGGATAAGATCATCGATATTGACAATCAGACTGATGTTGATAATTACCTTTACGATAGCATTGGGAACCTGATCCAGGATAAATCGGAAAAGATCACTAATATCAATTGGAATGTATATGGGAAGATCACTGGTATTAGTCGTGATGTGAAAGGCAGCGATCCGGCAAGAGAGATCAGTTATACTTATGATGCATCTGGCAACCGGATCAGTAAGAGCGTTGTGAAGAAAGGAAGGAAATCCATTACCTGGTATGTAAGGGATGCTCAGGGGAATGTAATGGCTACGTATTCAGGGGAGGACACTGTTGTAACGCCATTGACAGGATTTGTGGTAAATGAAAATGAACGGTATATTTACGGTAGCAGCAGATTAGGAGTGGTAAATATAGGGCAGACTGTGGATAATGGAAATGCTGGTCCGGCAGCGGTGGTAGATACCGGTGGAGTGTTTTTGCGAGGGTTGAGGATGTATGAGTTGAGTAACCACCTGGGGAATGTGCTGGTGACGATATCGGATAGAAAGAAGGGAATTCCTGATCCTATTACTAGTTCTTTGATAAGCCATTTTGAGCCTATTATGTTGAGTGGAACGGATTATTATCCGTTTGGTATGCCGATGAGGATAGGAGGGGATAGCTCATACAGATTTGGGTTTAATGGAAAAGAGAATGATAATGAGGTGAAAGGAGGAGATGGGTTGCAGCAGGATTATGGGATGAGGGTGTATGATCCGAGAATTGGTAAGTTTCTCTCTGTTGATCCACTTGCTGATCATTATCCTTCCTGGAGTCCATATCCATTTGCAATGAATAGACC
>JAGIAP010000286.1 GCA_017744805.1 Chitinophagaceae bacterium
TGGCGGTGCTCTGATCTCCCAGTGTTACCGGGGATGCTTCTTCCTTGCTCAGCTTGCGGTTCTCGTAAGTTTGATGTGCCGGGGCTGAAAGCAGGAAATAAGTGGCAGGGCTCTTGGGATCATTGCTTCTGAAACTAACGTCCTTAGTGCCTTTGCCGAGATAGAGAGCATCCAGTTTACTGAGCGGGAATTCTTTTCCATCGGCGGTTACTGTTCCATCGCCCCCTACATTGATGATGCCGAGCTCTCTTCTTTCCAGAAAATAATCAGCACGCAGCTCGGGGTGATTGGCGAGTGTAACAGTGCTGTTCATAGGCTTCGCTCCACCGAGGATCACACGGTCATAATGTGAATACACCAGTTGTAACTGGTCGTCTTTCATCAAACCGGGCACATGGAAATTATCACGCAGTTGCTGCGTGTTCATGGTGCTGGTCTCTTTCGGACTGTTCTGAAATCTGATCTCCATTATTCTATTTTGTGTTGTTCTCTTAAAAAATTACCGGCCCATCCAACCACCATCAACGGTGAGGATGGTGCCATGCACATAGCTACCTGCATCGGATGCGAGGAATACCACAGGTCCTTTGAAATCTTCCGGCTCACCCCAACGTCCTGCGGGGATGCGGTCGAGGATCGACTTACTTCTTGCTTCATCATTGCGAAGCGCTTCGGTATTGTCTGTTGCAATATAGCCTGGTGCAATACCATTCACATTCACACCTTTGGATGCCCATTCATTGGCGAGCGCCTTCACCAGGGAGCCCAGGGCGCCCTTGCTGGCGGCATATCCGGGAACATTGATGCCACCCTGGAATGTGAGCAGGGAACAAGTGAAGATGATCTTCCCGCTGCCGCGCTGGATCATATCCTTCCCGAATTCACGGGCCAGGATGAACGGGGCATCCAGGTTGATATCCATCACGGTGTCCCAGTAGTCATCCGGATGTTCCGCAGCAGGTTTACGCATGATGGTGCCTGCATTGTTGATGAGGATATCCGGTTGAACAGGCCCGCTTTTTACGGCACTGATGAATTCGTATATGCTGGCCCTGTCAGACAGGTTTGCTTTATGGGTATAGAATTTCCTTCCGAGTGCAGTCACTTCTTTTTCGATATCGCTTCCCGGAGCGAGGGAGGCTGAAACGCCGATGATATCCGCGCCGGCTTCAGCAAGGCCGAGGGCCATGCCCTTACCGATGCCTTTGTTGCAACCGGTTACCAATGCAGTTTTTCCACTGAGGTCAAAATAATTTTTCATACGCCTTCATTCCTTTCGTTGGGTCAATGATCATTGTTGTGCTACCAGTGTAGCCTGGTCTGCAAAATGCCAGTTGAAATAGTTCTTCGCATTGTTGTAGCAAATATCCTGCACTACTTTTCCGATCCAATCGAGATCATTGGGCAGTTCTCCATTCTCTATCTCATCACCCAACAGGTTGCACAATATACGACGGAAATATTCATGACGTGGGAATGAAAGGAAGCTGCGTGAGTCTGTGAGCATGCCTACAAATCTGCTCAACAAGCCCATATTGCTCAATGCATTCAATTGTTTGGTCATACCATCCTTCTGATCCAGGAACCACCAGCCTGAGCCCCACTGTACCTTACCGGCCACGGAGCCATCGTTGAAATTACCGATCATGGTGGCCATCATCTCATTGTCAGCCGGATTGAGATTATATAGAATGGTGCGCGCCAGTTTATTGTTCTTGTCGAGCCGGTTAAGGAAGGTAGCGAGCGAACGCGCCTGGGAGAAATCGCCGATGGAGTCCCAGCCGGTATCCGGACCGAGTTGTTGCAACATGCGGCTATTGTTATTCCTCAGCGCGCCAAGATGGTATTGCTGCACCCATCCCTTTTCACAGTCCCACTCTGCAAAGATCACCAGCATGGCTGATTTGAACTGTTTGCGTTCCTGCAGTTCCAGGGTTTTTCCACTGCGCACCTTGTCGAAGATAGCGCGGATCACTGACTCTGTATAGTCTTCTGCATAGATTTCTTCGAGCCCATGATCAGACACGGAGCAGTTCATGGAGGCGAAGAAATCGTGGCGTTGCTTCAAGCCAGTGAGGTAATCATCGAAGGAACTGATATTGGTATTGGCAGCCTTCTCCAGGCGGCCGAGATAGTTATTGAAATTGGAGGCATTGTCCACATTCATGGCGGCATCCGGACGGAATGCAGGCAGGATGGGGATCTCGAAGCCATCCTTCTTTACTTGCTGGTGATACTCCAACGTATCCGCAGGATCGTCCGTGGTACAAATGACCCGCACATCCATCTTTCGAAGCAGGTTTCGAACAGAATATTCCGGGGTATTCACTTTGGCATTGCAGGCATCATACACTTTCTTAGCCGATGCCGGGTTGAGGATATCCTTCACATCGAAATAGCGCTGGAGCTCCAGGTGCGTCCAGTGGTAGAGCGGATTACGAAGCGTGTAGGGAACCGTCTCGGCCCATTTCTGGAACTTCTCCCAATCGGATGCATTGCCGGTGCAATATTTCTCTTCCACGCCGTTGGTGCGCATGGCCCGCCACTTGTAGTGATCTCCGTATAGCCATACCTGTGAGATATTCCCGAATTGCGTGTCTTCAGCTATCTGTTGGGGAGGAAGATGGCCGTGATAATCGATCACGGGCATATCTTTTGCGTAGGTGTGGTACAATCGTTGCGCCGTTGCGGAATGGAGCAGGAAATGCTCATCGAGAAAATTCTTCATAACAATATATTTAACCCTGGCTGATTCGGAGATCAGGCAGGGGTTTTGTTGAACAAGATCAGCCGCCAATATTAAGCGCTTTCACTGCTGCGGGTTGTTGATCTATTACCAAAAGATTATACTTTTTTGGCAAATAAGCAATCCCTGCGCTACGCGATGATACTGTCCGACTGAAAGCGGCCAATCAACTGAGAGGCTCCCTGTTGCAACAACTGGTTCAGGTAACTGGTGACTGACTCCGCAAATCCGGGCAGGCTGGTAAGGTCCGATCCCCAGAAGGCGGCATCGCTCAAAACTGATTGCACCAGTTCAGCAGGTTCCATTTTTTCCCATTTCTCTGCATACCATCCTGCATGATCATCGTTCACCAGGTATTTCTTTCCGAAGCTGCTGCCATAGTAAGCATCGCCTTCCTTTGTACTGCGCATGAAGAGAAGATGCGCGGCAAAGCCGGCGGCCATCAGTTCGGGAACGGAACCATTGCGCTCATAATGTTTCAGCAGCACGGGGATATTGCGCATCTTCATTTTGGAAGAATACTGCATGGTGATGCTGATCCATTGGTGATCGATATGCGGATTGCGGTAGCGGTCCAATACTTTCAGGGCAAAATCCTTTGCCATTTCCAGGCTGAGATCCTTGCCGGTGATGGCCGGTGCGATCTCCTGCAACATCAGTGCACTGATGAACTGGTTGAATGCGGGATTGCCCATCGCTTCTTTCACGGTGCTGAAACCCGCCAGGAACGCGAGCCCACAAGTGAAGGTATGAGAACCGTTGAGCAGCCTCAGCTTCAATTCCCTGAATACATTGATGTCCGGCGCAATCACCACACCTCCATCCACATCGCGGAAAGAGAGTATCTTTTTTACTCTTTCGGAATCGGATTCGATAGCCCATAGGCGGTAGACCTCTGATTTTATCATCAATGCATCTTTGTAACCGGTGGCCTTTTCCATCTCCTGTTGCTCGAGAGTGGGAAGCTTGCCCGGTACGATGCGATCTACCAGTGAATTACAGAAATGATTATGCTCCTCCAGCCATTTCATGAAGGGCGCAGGCAGGTCGTTGAACACCGCCAGTTGCTGGCAGATCTTTTTCAGTTTGCTGCCATTGTCAGGGATCAGTTCTGTTGGGATGATCACCATTCCTTTATCGGGCGCACCGTTGAATGCTTTGTAACGGGCATAGAGGAATGCAAGGAGTTTGCCGGGGAATGAGCCGGGAGGCGTTGCGCGGGTATCTTCCAAAACCAGTTCGATACCTACTTCAGTGGTGTTGCTGACAACGATCTCCATTTGAGGGTTGGCGGCGCACTCGAGCACTTTGGCCCAGTCGAACCTGGCAGAGAGCATCCGGCTAATGCTGGCATTGACGATATTCTCTGCGATGGTTTCTCCATTCTCGATGCCACGTACGCAGAGCGTGAACATGCCATCCTGTTGTGCAAAGGATTCGGAATCCCCGCCCCTGGTGCTTTTCACCACCACTACGCGTCCGTTGAAAATGCCTTGTTTATTGGCTTTGTCGATAAAATAATCGGGCAATCCGCGCAGCAGCACGCCGGTTCCGAATTGCAGTACTTTCTCGGGCAGGTCAAAATAAGACGGTGCCGGAACGTTCACTTCGGGAGAAGTAATGTTAACGATCGTTTGCCTTGAAAGATTCATGGGGCCGTAGTGTTTTTTTAAAATAGGTGAAGAATACCGGCTATTTCGTTCAGCAAGTGTAAAAAGTTATTCAATACCATTGACTGAATGAACGCGGTTTATTTACGCAAACGTTACCGATGCGTGGCAGGAAATGATAGTCTATTTTATTCAGGAAGGTTGTGGAAAGGAGAGCAGTAAAGATAGGGGGAATAAATTTACGCAGCGCGCTCCGCCGCTCGCCGGGAGGCAAGCGACGGGGCATCCTCAGCTCCAGTTGGCCGCAGCGCCCACGATATGAGCATCTTCTCCCAGCATGGCTATGCGAACCGGGACGGTAATATTCTTTTCCTGCAAGGTACTTTTGAGCAGCGGCAGGAAGAGCCGGTGACTTTTGGCGATATTCCCACCGAGCACGATCAGCTCCGAAGGATGAGCAGGCAATACAGCTTCAATAAAATCCGCCAATTGCATGGCGAACTCATCGAAGATCTCAGCAATAGAAGGATCCCGGGGCAGCAGGTCTACCAGTTGGCGGGTATTGGCCAGTTCCTTGCCCGATTGTAACGCATACCGTTGTACGAACCACCGGGAAGAGAGCAGGTCTTCCGCGATCACTCCCTTGTAAGGCATGCGCCAGAGGTCCGCATCCACAATTTTCCCCTCATGGCTCCAGGCAGATCCCAGTCCGGTACCCAGCGTAAGGCCCAGCGCACTCCCAGCGCCTTTGCCTGCGCCTCCGGCGATCTCCCCTTTCAGAAAACAAAGGGCATCATTCATCATACGGATATGCGAAGAAGGGATACCGAGTTGTGCTGCCAGGAGCTCTTTGATATTGAGACCATAGAGCTGATCATATTTCCCCTGGCCTTTGATATAACAGATGCCCGATACATAATCTACCGGTCCCGGCATGGCGATCCCGATCCTGCGTTGGTGGAGAGGTATAGCATGATTGTCCAATACAGATCCGATAGCGGAGGCCCAGGTATCGATAATGGTGGCAGGGGCTTCCTGCGACTGTACGGCCTTTCTGATCATTGATCCGGAAATGATGGCGCCTCGATAAAGATCCACCAGGGAGGCAGTGATATGTGTTCCGCCGATATCTACCCCGGCGATTAATGCTGTATTCATGCAAAATATTATGGAACCTGCTAACTAAATCGTTTTAGCTAACTTCTGGTGAAGATAATGAAAAAATTGAAGGCACCTAATAATTGGGGGATCGCTGGGGGCCGAAAGGGATGGTGCGCCCAGGTAGTGGGTGGCTATCGCTCGCGGGGACGCGAGCGCCGGGCAGGCCAAAATAAGAAGCATCCTCTTTTTGGGACTGCCGAAGACTGTTATCTATCATCAATTAGTTTTTCGGTTGTATATTATAGTTATATTGTATCATATCAATCACTTCGAAATAAAATATTCTCTTTTTCCGATCCTGCAAGCATCATTTATTTACAACCATTACAGTTGGATCGGATCCCCTCTCCACTCAATCCCGCCGCGGTATTGAATTTCCGCAGACTTCTTGTAGAATTTCATTTACGCCTTTACCATCCGGGCCGTTGTAAAAACGACCAACGCTCTTATATACCTGTAAAAGGTCAAATATTATTCGCCGTAAGATCTTACCGTGAACATTTCTCGTAAATAGTTTTGCCGGTAATGATATTACCTGTAAAATTGTAACCGGATTCGATCATTTCTCTTTAGTAGCTTCACAAATTGGGATTAACGATTTCACTTAATTAAGGCTCGCGAGGTAAGCGGGAAAAATTTCGGCTCACAGTTGTTGGTGTTGTAAGAAAACAGACTGCTCAGCCTGAACTTCTGCATTAAATCCCCCCGCTTCACGTTTCAAGATCTCTGTTCGATAGCAAACATCTCCTGGTGTTGGGGATTGTATTGTCCATACCGTCCATCGGCTACGTTCAATACAAAACTTTAACCATTACCAGAACCAAAAACTTGTTCACGTTGCACCAAAAAGCGGAAAATGAAAGAACAATTTCCTGATCAGTCCGGCTACACGTATCAACCGGCAACCATCAATCAAGAGCCCAGTGCCCATCCGTATCAGTACCCTGTAATGAATGCAGATCCGGAGCAGGCTATGGTGGAAGAATTGAAGAATGGCAACTCCCAGGCCATGATCTCTTTCTTCAACCTGTATTATGCGCCTTTATGTTATTTCGCAGAGCGGATGATCCACGACAGGCAGGCGGCAGAAGACATCGTGGAGGACACATTCATGAAGCTATGGAAAAAGCATATGGATTTCGGTACTATCCAGAATATCAAAGCCTTCCTGTATATCACTACCAGGAATGCCTGCCTCAACCTGCTTAAGCAATACCAGCGGGATGCCGTGTCCAGAAAAGAAATGGCTTATCTGAATGGCGACAGTGATGATTTTGTATTGAACAGCATCATCCGCACGGAAGTGATGGCAGAGATCTATCGCCAGATAGAAAAATTGCCCACGCAATCCAGAAAGGTTTTGAAGATGAGCGTATTCGAGAATATGCGCAATCATGAGATCGCAGCGGCTTTGGACGTGAGCATCCATACCGTGAAGAACCAGAAAGTAAGGGCGATGCAATTGCTGCGCATGAATATTTGCCGTCATCATCCCTGATCATAAAATATTTTCTTCCTGCCAATAGTACCGATGACCGTTCTTGTTGTTTCTATAGTATACCACTGGCATTATTGAAAAACCACAATACTGTTCCAACGTCGAGCCATGAAAAACTCATTCCATTTTTAATATGGTTAGTTTTTATCGCATGTGACTGTTTGGTTGGGTCACAACCGGGGAGTGTTTCTACTCTCCCTCATTTTTTACCAATTATTCCAGCGCCGCCGGCAAACCTTTCCTTCCTGAATAGTTTCCATCCCTTATAATAATCAAGGTGTTCTCATTCGCGGTTTTCCAAACGAGGCCAGGGGCCGGGGAAGTCCCGGCCCCATTGGCTTTGCATATTCATACCTGTAACCGGTCACTACAAATCGGTTGCATAATGGCGTTATACCAGTAAAAATTCAGGAACCTGCATCCATAAAAAATCCGGGGTACCGGAAATGCCTCAAGTCTTTTAAACCCTCTCATGCACCTGGCATCTTCCTGTTATGTAGACCCTCTGCATCCTGTACATAACTGTCAGACACCTGTTTGGCATGCTTTCATTGCATCCCAGACACCCGGACCTATAAGTTAATAAAGTTGAAGAGCTGCTATCAGTCACCGTTCGTCCGGTTGCAGCAGACTGCCGTATACCGGACTTTTACATACTATTCTTTCCCTCATAAATATCCAAAGCAATCAACATTACCGGTTATGTTTTCGGGATAAAAACTTTCGTTTCCGGTTTTTTTTTGAACATCTTCTGACCCTTTACGGGTTTTCACTTAGGCTTTTTACCACA
>JAGIAP010000287.1 GCA_017744805.1 Chitinophagaceae bacterium
GACTTAAGCTCCCTGCTGAAGATTTCAGACGATACGGTGCGTAGGGATCTGAAAGAATTGGCAGAATCCGGAAAGGTGCTGAAAGTGCATGGCGGGGCCGCCAGCAAATCCTTTGTTGCGCCTTTCAACGCCCAAAACGAGGTTTATGCGTTAATGGAAAAGAAGAAAATTGCAGAAAAAACGCTAAAACTGATCAGGAACAATATGGTGATCCTTACGGAAGGAGGAACCACTATCCTTGAATTTGCCAAAATGATCCCTGATACCTTGAAGGTCACTTTTTTTACGATCAGCCCGCAGGTTGCGATCACCTTATCGGAACATAGTAACCTGGATGTGATCACCATTGGCGGAAAACTCAACAAGAATGCCAACCTGCACATCGGCGCCAGCGTTATCAATGAACTGGCCGATCTGAAAGTTGATCTTTGCCTGCTGGGCGCCAATGCATTTTCTTCAGAAGAAGGATTAACGGATATGGATTGGGAAATTGTGCAGGTCAAAAAAGCCATCATAAGAGCTTCAAAAAAAAGCGCCGTGCTCAGTATTTCAGAAAAGCTGAATACTGTACAAAGGATCAGGATCTGTGATCCCAATCAGATCAGCTATCTTATTACAGAGCTGAATCCGGATGATCCTTTATTGACCAGCTACAAAAAGAACGATCTGCAGGTCCTGTAATATTGGATCCCCTCCTCCGTACAAATACGCAATTCGCTAAATAAGGAACGGTACAGAACTCTGTTTGCACATTCTGTGGTTGTTTTGCACTCATGAAAACAATACTTTGTTGGATATTCTGTGGCTTCATCGTGCTACAGACATCTGCTCAAACACTGATCCGCATAGACGCCAACAGCCTGATAAAAAGCATTACACCCCTTCCCCCTACCGTAGAAGTATTACACAGCGTTTATACCATTCAAACCAAATACGGTGAAGAGTTCGGACTGTCTACCCTGATCGATCCCGCGTACCTGAAATTCAAACAACTGATCTGCCAGCTCCACGATTCCACTATTCGCGCCATCATGAAAAGGTCCCCCAGAAAGGATATGCCCGACTCGATCCAATACGAGGATGAGCGATGGAAACTGGCGCTGCGACCATTGCTTGGTCCGGATATCAGGAACAAACTGGCAAAGGTAGATCCGGACGTAAGATCCATTATCCTGCAGGTCTTCGACATGCAGAAAATATTTGACTGGGTGCAATATTACCGGGAGGATGAGCTGATCAAAAAAGCTTTCCAGGAAAAAATAGCCGGCGTGACCGTGGAGAGTGCCTTCAAAACAGCGAAAGCAAAAAATAAACTTGAGGAACAACAGTATCAAAAACAACAGCAACTCTGGATGAACAGGCTTGATAAATATTCACAGGCACTGCTATCCATACAGCAACTACTGGAAAAGATAAATTATGGGGCCGGTGTGAATGCAACTGATAGGCCAATTGTGAAAAAAGTGCTCGCCGATGTACTAACAAGAGCACTCGAAGCTCATGAAAAACTGGTATGGCTCCAGAACAATATCGCGATCAGCGGCGAGCTGGCCTATGACGGCAAACGCATCATAAGTATGTATTCAGAATAAGGGACATCAACCCTGTTCGCCTATTTCATTAGCAGCCATCATGGCCACTCCGGAGGTATCAAATTCAAGATAAACACTCACTCCTTCACCCGGACTTGTATCAACTTCCATCTTACCGTGCATGATCTGCGTACGGGTAGCAAGGCTTTTCAATCCCATGCCTGCAATCCCCTTGCCGGTGTTATCAAACCCCACACCATTGTCTTCTACCGTGATCGATAATATATGGCCCCGATGATTCAACTGAAGGATCGCCTCGCCTGCCTGTGAATGTTTAAGGATATTATTCAACAGTTCTTGCACAATACGATAAACAGATAATTCAAATCCATTGCTAAAGCGTACGATCTCGCCCCAGGAATCATACTGTATCAATAATTGGCTGCTGCTGATATTGCTGCAATAGCGTCGCAAAGCCTCATCCAGACCATATTGCAACAACACTTCCGGCATCAGGTTATGTGAGGTTTTTCGCACTTCAACAGTGGCTTCATCCAGCAGGTTCATTGTTTGCCGGTAATCATCCAATTGTTCCAGGCGCTGCTCATGACGAACAACACTTCCCAGGTGCATTTTAGCGGCTGCCAGCATTCCCGCTATACCATCGTGCAAGTCTTTTGCAATACGGCTACGCTCTTTTTCTTCCCCCTTCATCAACGCCTGCAGCATATCGATCTCCTGCTGCTTTTGAAGCGACTCCAATTGCAAAGCAAATCTCTTTTTCCGGCTACGGCCGCGAACGAAAAACACAGTTGCCACCAATAACATAATGGACAAGCCCGCCATCGAGTACAATACCGTGCGGCGGCTTTTTTCCAGCGCCAAATCCTTTTGCGCCAGTTGTAATTGCTTTTCAGATAATGCCCGTTCTTTTTGTGCCGACTGAAACCGGGACTCTATCTCAGCCATTTCCCGGGTGTTCTGTTTCGAGAAAAAGGAATCTTTGAAAGCACTATACTTGCTTTGATATGCGTATGCTTCTTTATAGTTACCCATCGCAAAATGCAAACGGGCAATACGCTCATAAAGGCTGAACAGATGGAAAAGGCGGGTGTCCGCCTCCGCCCGCCGCTGCAATGTATCCAACACTACCTTTTGACTTTTATGATCCTTCTTCAATTCATAAGCGTCCGAAAGCTCCAACCCCGCGGCGATAAAATTGGCAGGGTCCGAATTTGCAGAATAGCGCATCGACTTCTTAGCCGCTACAATGGCAGAATCCGGTTCCAATAATTTGATATAAGCCGAAGCAAGATGAGAATATGCTTTTATGATCAGATTGGGATCTTCCTGGTATGGTAAATACCGCTGCGCTGTGCGGGCCGCATTCAGGCCACCCCGATAGTCCTTGCTTTGCAACAAAACATTACACAAAGCCGAATGAGAGGTGACAATATAATCACTGTCATTGTTGGAGATGGCAAGCTCAACAGCTTTGCGGGAATAGAAAATGGCCTTGGTGAGCTCCTTCCTGTTTGCCAGAACAGTCCCAACATTTTCGTATAACCGGGCCAGTTTGCCAGGTTCAGATTTTGTCTCTTCCAGCAATTCTATTCCCTTCAACAGGTAATGCAATGAACTATCTCCCATTCCCAGGATATCGAAACTATAGCCGATATTGATATAACATAAAACGATCCCTTTTACACGATTGATCCGCTTAAAACTGACCAGCGCTTTCTGCGCATAATTGATCCCTTCCTGGTTCCGGCCCTCATGACCTTCTATATACCCCAATCTGGCATAACTGGAGCCGATGCCATAATCATAATTTATCTGAAGGCTCTTTTCCAGGGATTTGTTAAATACTGTCCGGGCTTTCCCGTTATCAACATTGATCAATTCCACCCCATGATTCATCAACGCATTGATACCTGCCGTATCAGCAGGCCGATCCATCAATTCCTGCAGTTCCAGTTTCTTCTCCTGCGAAAAAAGCTGCCAAATGAAAAGCATGGAACAGGCAAGAAGTACAGTTGTTTTGATAAACATATAGAAATTCTATTCTCGTTTGAAGCTAATATAGATAATTCTGCTTTCTATTGAAAGGATCCTTATCATATACCAAAGGTCTTTGCAGGAACCCTCTCCCGCAAAGACCTTATAACAAATATTGACAGGCTACTATAATTTAATGAATTCAACCCTTCGGTTCCTGGCCTTACCTTCATTGGTAGCATTGTCAGACACCGGCTTCGATTCACCCAAACCATCGGTTTCGATACGCGCCACGTCGATACCATACACTGATTGCAAAGCCGCCCGAACCGCTTTCGCCCTCCTTTTAGACAGATCGATATTTCCCGCAGCATCCCCATCACTGTCTGTATGACCAATGATCTTTATCCGCATGGTACTATTTTCTGCCAGCACGCCGGCAATGCTTTTCAATACGCCGGCACTTTCCGGCCTGATCTTGTCCGAGTTCACATCAAACAAGATCCCATTGGTTACAAACCTGCCTTCAGTGATCAATTTATTACGCATATCCGGTGTGCCCTCCGCAATTTTGATATTCGATATGAAGAGCCCCAACTGTTCCTCCGTATACAGGGACGATTCTACATTAAGTCCCAGCCGGCTAAAAGTTGCTTTGGCAGGGATTGCCTGTGGAATATCGAATACTTTCTCGCTATTTATCCAATAGCGAACGCGTTCCTTTTGGACCCATATTGAAATATGCAGTGGCTTATTCCCGTTTTCTGTAGTCAGCTTCAACTCCTTTATTTGGTTTGAAAAATATTCCTGTCCCTTTACATAACTCCTTAAGGAAACGCTCAATGGTTTACCAGCACCCGCGGCCTGAAGCACCAGCGAAACCTCGTTGGAGGCATCCTGGTTCACTACATACGACCGCGCATACTGATCACCCGCCAGCAGATCGAGTAATTTAATTTCCAACTCCGGATATACATAGCCGCCATCTCCGCTGAACTGAAATAAAATATCAGCTTCTACCGTAAAGTTTTCCGGCAGTTTTCCGGCAGGAGGCGAAGCGATACGACTACCAGAAAACAAACGCATCCATTTAGCAGTCGTCTGCCCCAGGGTTACCGCCTCCGCACGATTATTAGTGATCCATTTCAGCGGTAATTCGCCGATCTCATCTCCGGCAAAATCCTCTGCATACACAATTCGCTCACCAGGTATGAAATCATAACGGCTAAAACTTTTCAGCGCAGTATTGGAAGGTGTTCCGGGATCTGCTTTCACAGGTTCCTTCACAGTATCTTTCTCTGCCGGCTGCTTGTCTGTGGTTCCTTTTTTAGTGGAAGACTTCACTCCATCTTCCACTTTCTTTTCAGTTTGGTCCATTGTTTTGTCTATGGCACCATCAACACGCTGTTCTGCCCTGTCTCTCGCTTTCTGCTTTATCTTTTCCAGAATCCTTGATTGCGAAAAACTACATATGGGAATACATAGCAGCATACATACTATTATCTTTTTCATCTTTTTTTATTGTAGATCAAAGTAAGCGAATCGGCTTGCGTGGCAGTTCAGCATAAGATTGGATATTGCAAACTCAGTAGTATTACGTAGAAGCTGGCAACATTACGATACCTACCAGTTTCGCAGCACTTTGAACTACCTTGCAGGTGGGCAGTTCTCCGTTGCCTGCCATCGATCCGGTTCACCAAACCAGCATCATCGATAACAAAAGAGCCTGTTATGTACTTCTTTCCATTTTCAGATACCTCTTCTATTTGCAAATAACCACCGCTGTCAAAATTTCTTGGGCCTTTCTGAAACAGAGACACGTAAAAGTATTCCAGGGTTGACACCTCACGGAAAGATCTTTAAGAAGCAGGTGACCATTCAGTTTAGTTACGGGAAATACAAATCGCAGTTGAGTAATATGTATGCACCGGAAATAGCGTTTCAACAGGAGGATGGCTTGTGGACCTGCCCGGGTGGCATCATCAACGACACTGAGCAAAAGCTGTTATCTGTAAAAACGGATCATTTCAGCGACTGGGGATTGATAGCTTCCATGGAACTATCACCGGTAGTGAAAACCATCGGACTGGATCAGACAGTTGCTCTCAAAGCCCTTCGATATGTATTCCCTCAACAGGGAGATGATTGGGTAGTGCCTCTGGCCAATCCAATTGCCGGAACTGGTGAACCCATGAAAATAGAAGACATGTATATCGTCAAATGGCAGTTGAACGGGCCTGGTAAGCTTGCCGGTAGTGGGGCTGAAGCAATTTATACCGCTCCAGCTTCCATTCAGGGAAACCGTGCAACGGCCACGATAACGCTCGAATTGAATGTGCACGGCAAACAGGTATTGCTTATCAGTTCGATACATATTATTACGAATGGAATTACCATCAGCATCGATGGAGGCTCTTTTGGAACCTTCCCCGGTATGGCGGTGATAATGGACGATGCTTTCCGTTTCAGTATGAGTAGTTTACGCACCAGTACTGATATCCCGCAGATCGTATTTACGTGGCCGGAAAATAATAAGGCTACTGCCAGTGGCTGGTTCAACTGGTCCATGTATGATGAGGATGAGACAGATGTAACATTTGAATACGATGATCCTGCCCTGTAACTTGTTCCCATCCCACTTACGGCAGTATGATGCAGGGGTTGAATGCCGATCTCAGTTTCCTCTGCCAATGCGCCGGCAGGTATATCGATAGACAATAGTCCGTCCTCACTCACGATGGTCCTGCCTTCCGGCCCTACGATAAATGTTGCAGCTTCTCCTTTAGGCTGCCCAACCGGTTGCCGGGTTATACCACCTTCCTGATCTTTGGGCCCATCCGGATGATCCCTTTTACAACATAGAAAAGTGGTGGAAAAAAACAAACAAAAACAAAGCGCTGCCGATAAGCGCTGATACATACCTGTAATTTTCATAGCTGACGTTTTTAGCATCAGCAAAAGTATTCAGGGTGTTTCCTCCGTTACTACGCATTACTACGGAGTTTATGAATTCAGTAGCCCCTCTCCCCCATCTACGTGGAAGTACGGAGTTTTGTAAATCCATTTTCGTACTGACTGCTACCGGAGAAGGAATTGCTTCTTTTGCATCACAATAATGAAAACAATATGAACAAGCAATCGACATTACTTTATGTGCTACTGATGTCTTTCCTGATGAGCAATTGTCAAAAAAGCAAATCAGTCAAAGAGGAGCTATATGCAAACACACCAGCCACTGCCATTCCTGCCGCATTCAAAGAAGGTATCTGGTTCTGGGGAAACTTAGGCCCCATAGCTTTTTTCGACCGGGATGGCCACCAGGTAGGGAATGAAACAGAAGCAGCAAGGCAATATACATTTACTGAGGTTGACGGTAAAGGCCGGGTTGAATTCATGCAATACCTGGGACTTAGAAATGCTTCCAATTGCGTTACCGAAATATACACCACCAAGAAGGGCACCATCGCATTTGAAGGGACAGACAAATTCACTTTTTACCCGGTAGAAGGGAATTTCAGGACCATCAAAAAAGGATGCTCCAATAACGGTACCCAAAACCGGGAAGCAACCGGTAATGACCTGACACCTGAGCCCTATTTATGGGAGGTGAAGATGTTTGACAATAAGAAGTTGTTGTATATCTACAACGCAGTTGATATCAATAAACAGGACCCTGTTTTTGTTTATCAGTATGTAAAATAAACTACACCAGGTCAAGGCCAGGCAGGCAGATTGAAAAATTGCCAAATAAATCAATAAGTTTGTAAGAACCGGGTACAATTGCTGCAGTAAGCCAGCCCTTTTGCCCACCATTCAGAGAAATAAGCAATATATAATATGAGCAAGATCCGACTGGCCATCATTGACGATCACCAGGTGGTCATCAACGGCCTCAAAAGCATGCTGGCCGGCGATACTGATCTGCAGGTTGATTATTCCACACAAAGCAGTGAAGAACTGCTGCAATATTTTCAAAACAACCTGCCGGATATATTGCTCATGGATATGCAAATGCCCGGCCTGTCTGGCGTTGACCTGGGTAAACTCATCCTTCGCCAATATCCGCAAATAAAGATCATTGCCTTCAGCAGCTTTGACGACTCCTCCCTGGTAAAGCAAATACTGCGGGCAGGCGCTATGGGCTATGTTCTCAAGAATGCCGATTGGCAAACCATCACAAAAGCCATTCACCAGGTGATGCAGGGAGAGCAGTTTGTTGACGAGACCATACAAAAGATCTTATTGCAGGAAACCCTCTCGGGGCAACGCCGATC
>JAGIAP010000288.1 GCA_017744805.1 Chitinophagaceae bacterium
GTCCGGATCAGCATCAACAGCAATAAACTGAGTAGGGAGGAAAAGGAGACATTGAAACTCCGCTCTAACAGGAACTTTTATAAATTTGTAGTGTCCGACAATGGTATTGGATTTGAAGAAATATATGCAGAAAGGATCTTTCAGCTCTTCCAGCGTTTGCATGGAAAAGCGGAATATCCCGGATCAGGCATCGGGCTGGCTATCTGCCGCAGGATCGCAGATAATCATGCGGGCATGATATCGGCCAGCAGCTCACCCGGCAAGGGCGCCAGGTTCACCATCATCCTACCCGAATCCCAATAATACTTAACCCGGTCAATTCATGTTCATTTCCACTGAGCCCATACGTATCCTGATCATCGACGACGATGAAGATGATTTTTTTCTTACCAGTACGCTGATGAAGGAGATCGATGGAAGGTTCCAGGTAGACTGGTGTTATAATTACAATCAGGCTTTGGATCATATCTGCAATTACCGGTATGATCTCTACTTTATAGATTATTATCTCGGCGCGCGCACAGGCCTCGATCTTTTGAAAGAGGCACTGCTGCGCAATTGTGAAGCCCCGCTCATCCTCCTCACCGGTAAAGGCAATCACAAAGTCGACATGGAAGCCATGCTGGCCGGTGCTGCCGACTACCTCATCAAGAGTGAGCTCAATGCTGAAAAACTGGAGCGCTGTATCCGCTACTCACTCGAGAAAGCAAGGTCTATCAAGGCACTGCGCGACAATGAACTTAAATTCCGCAATATCTTCGAGAAATCGAATGACGCTATATTCCTCGCAGACACTGGTCTGCAGTTCCTGACCGTGAACCAGGCTACCAATCAATTATTCAATTACAGTTCAGAAGAGCTGGCCTCGCTGACCCTCTATGATATGATGCCGGATAAACAGGAGGCAGAGTTCCTGGCCCGGTTGCTGACAGAAAAAGGAGAAGTGGAAGATATGGAGCTCGGCCTGCTGGATCGTGAGGAAGAAGAGCTGCATTGCATCTTTTCCGCCACCTCTGTGCAAAGACCCGATGGGTCTTTTTATGTACAAGGCATCTTGCACGATATCACCAGCCTCCGTAAGGCGGAAAAGAATCTGGTGATGAGTGAGAAGCTGGCTGCAACCGGCCGGCTGGCACGCACCCTGGCGCATGAGATCCGGAACCCCCTCACCAATATCCATCTTTCGCTTGATCATCTGCGTCATGACGGCCTTACGGAAGAACAACTGAGTTACTACCAGATCATCCTGCGCAATACCAAGCGCATCGGGGCCATCATTTCCGAGTTGCTGGATACAGCAAGGCCTACGGATATCATCCTGCGTCGTGTACCCTTACAGGATATCATGGACGAAAGCATCACTGCGGCCATGGACCGTATCATGCTGAAGCAGATCAAGACCTCCATCAAATACCCGGAAACGATCGTGGAAGTGATGGCCGATAAGGAAAAACTGAAGATCGCTTTTCTCAATATCATCATCAATGCCGTAGAGGCCATGACGGAAGGAGAAGGACTACTGGAGATCCATCTCAGCAGCTCACCGCAGCACCATGAAGTGCGGATCTCTGACAATGGTTGCGGTATCTCTCCCGAGAACCTGCAACGGCTTTTCGAGCCTTATTTCACCTCCAAGCGCAATGGCCTCGGACTGGGGCTGGCAGCCACCCTCAATATCCTGCAGGCACATCAGGCAGGCGTAGATGTACATTCCACACCTGGCAACGGCACTATGTTTGTACTTACATTCCGTAAGGAAAAAATTGAGTAACTTACTATACCCCGCAGGCCCGTACCGTAACTCATCAAAAATCACCGATTATGAGAGCAATATGGTCGGGCGCTATTGGCTTCGGATTGGTCAATATTCCCGTTAAACTCTACAGTGCCATTCAGGAAAGTTCCCTCGATCTGGATATGCTCGATAAGAAGGATCATGCCAATATCAAATTCCAGCGCATCAACGAAAAAAGTGGAAAAGTGGTCCCCTGGGCCAATATCGTCAAGGCCTATAACCTCGATGGCCGTTATGTGGTATTGGACGAAACGGATTTCGAAAAGGCCATGCCCGAAAAAACAAAGACCATCACCATCAACAGTTTTGCAGATGAGGCGGATATCGACAGCATGTACTGGGATACGCCTTACTATATCGAGCCCGATAAATCCGGAGCCCGCGCTTATGCCTTGCTCTGGGCCGCTCTCAATAAAAGTGGAAAAGTGGGATTAGGCTCCTTCGTACTTCGTACCAAAGAGACCATCTGTGTAGTGAAAGCGGAAGAAGGCGTGCTGGTTGTTCAGAAACTCCGGTTTGAAGAGGAGATCCGCGATCATTCCGAATTGAATATCCCCAGCCTTACCGCCAAGTCCGTCAAGCCCAATGAGCTGAAAATGGCCATGAGCCTGGTAGAGCAGCTATCAGGGCCATTCGATATCTCGGAATTCAAAGACACTTATTCCGAAAAGCTCATGAAACTGATCAAGGCCAAGGCCAAAGGCAGGAAGATCACAGCTCCTTCTCTCAAAGTGGTACACTCCCGCGCCAGCGATCTGATGAGCCAACTGAAGGCCAGCCTGGATACCAAGAAGAAACGTGCATCCTGATCTACTTGACCCAAATGGAAAATCATGCTGAAAGAATATAAAAAGAAAAGGGATTTCAGGAATACGCCCGAGCCTTCCGGAAAGAAGCAGACTTCGGGTGCCCATCTCCGTTTTGTGGTGCAGCGGCATGATGCTACCCGCCTGCATTATGATTTCAGGCTGGAACTGGACGGTGTGCTCAAAAGCTGGGCCGTACCCAGGGGGCCATCCATGAACCCCGCAGATAAACGCCTGGCGGTTCATGTGGAAGACCATCCGGTAGACTATATCGATTTTGCCGGTGTGATCCCCCAGGGCAACTACGGAGCCGGCGTGGTGCAGGTTTGGGACCATGGCAATTATATTCCCGTGAATGCCGATATAGAGCCCATCTCAGAGCGCGAAGCGCTCAAATGGTTGAAGAACGGAGAATTGAAATTTGTGATCAAAGGAAAAAAGCTAAGCGGTGAATTTGTACTGGTAAGATTGAAGCGCGATGAAAAGAACTGGTTGCTCATCAAGCACAATGATGAATACGCCGTGCACACGAAATATGAGGCCGAAGACCTGATCAAAGGGAAATCGAAAAAAGAAGTATTTGCAAAAGGCGCCAAAAACGAGAGGATCTGGGAAAGTGACCGGCCTGCCAAAACCGGAAAAAAAACGGGCACAAAGCGAAGCGCCACAAAGAAAAAAGTAGCGGCCCCGCGGAAAGCAGTCGCAAAGCCTGCTTCCAGCATCGTCAAAAAGAAAGCAGCAACAGGAGTAAAGAAAATTTCCCGGTCTCCTGCCGCTACCCGGTCCAAAACCGTAACCCCAAAAACTGCCCGGAAACCAGCCCGGAAGTCCGCCCGCAAAACAGCTTAAATCGATCGTATGGCTGGAAAAAAAGCAGATAAGAAGAATGCAAGGCCTGCTGTTCCTAAGAAAGCCGCTGCCAAAAGCGCCCGTAAGAAAGCGACGGCAGTGAAAGATACTGCACCTGCTATCAAAAGGCCGGCTTCCCGCGTATTCGGAAAGGAAGCACGGAAATACGAAGAATATATCGAGCCCATGTTGTCTACCCTTGAAGACAAACCATTCGACAATGATGAATGGATCTTCGAGATGAAATGGGACGGCTATCGGGCCATCGCCGAATGGAATAAGAAACAACTGAAACTCTACTCCCGCAACGGCCTTTCCTTCGTTCAAAAATATCCTCCCGTGGCGGAAGCCATCACGAAGTTGAAACATGATTGCGTGCTGGATGGAGAGATCGTGGTATTGAACGATGAAGGCCGCCCCCGCTTCCAGATGCTGCAGGAATATGACCAGGATCCGCGCCATCCCATCCACTATTATGTTTTCGATCTCTTATTCCTGAATGGGAAAGATATCCGGGAACTCCCCCTGATCAACCGGAAAGAATTATTGCAAAAAATGCTTTCCAGCTACAAAGGCGATATCATCCGCTACTCAGATCATGTGGCTGGCAGCGGTAAGAAATTCTTCCATCATGTAAAAAAGCTGGACTTTGAAGGAATGATGGCCAAAAAAGCGGACAGTGAATATTATTCGGGTGTCCGTACCCGTGATTGGCTGAAAATCAAGCACCACAATAACCAGGAAGCCGTGATCGTAGGGTTCAGTGCACCCCGGCGAAGCCGGAAATACTTCGGGGCTCTGATCCTGGGTGAGTTCAAAGGCCGCAGACTGCAATATATCGGGCATACCGGAACCGGGTTCACCCACGACAAGCTCAAAGAATTATGGAACCTGATGCAGCCATTGATCACCACCCAATCGCCATTTGCTGAGAAAGTGAAAGTGAACTCGCCCGTTACCTGGATCAGGCCCGAGATCGTTTGTGAGGTCAAGTTCACGGAGCAAACCAATGAAGGCATCCTGCGCCACCCGGTTTTCCTGGGGCTGCGGGAAGACAAAGCCGCCAAAGAAGTAACTCAAAATAATGACAGATGAAAACAGAAGATATTGTACAGATCGATCGCCACCAGCTCACCATCACCAACGTGGACAAGATCTATTTCCCAAAGGATAAGATCACCAAAGGAGATGTGATCGCTTATTACGATATGATGGCTCCCGTAATCCTGCCTTATCTCAAAGACAGGCCATTGAGCCTCAAACGCAATCCCAATGGCATCAACGATAAAGGTTTTTACCACAAGGACGCAGGGGAGAATGCACCGAAATACGTAAAAGTATTTCCCGAATTCTCACCCTCTTCCAACAAAACGGTCGACTATATCGTGTGCAATAACAAGGCAACATTGATCTACCTGGCCAACCTGGGTTGTATCGAAATGAATCCCTGGAATTCCACCACCCGCAGTCCCGACAAACCTACCTATATGATCATCGATATCGATCCTTCCCCCAAAAATACTTTCGACCAGGTGGTATCGGTAGCGCAGGCAGTGCAGGAAGTACTGAACAATGCAGGAGCCATCGCTTACCCGAAAACCTCCGGCGCCACAGGCATCCATGTGTATATGCCGCTGGCCAATAAATACGATTATGAGCTCGTGCGCGAGTTTGGAAGGATCGTGGCCACCATGGTGAATGAAATGTTGCCGGGGATGACCAGCATCGAGCGCTCGCTCAAAAAAAGAGGTAATAAGATCTATGTGGATTTTCTTCAGAACTCGAAAGGGCAGACCCTGGCATCGGCCTACAGCCTGCGTCCCCGCGATGGGGCCACGGTGTCTTCACCCCTGCTATGGAAAGAAGTGAAGGCTGGTCTTCATCCTTCTCAGTTCACAATCCACAATATTCAAAAGAGGGTAAAAAAGCTCGGTGATCTGTTCTTTATGGTGTTGAAAGAAGGCAATAATTTGAAGACCTGCCTCAAGAATCTCGGTTACTAGGTATACAAAGTACAACTAGGTAACGATCCGGTTCCTGCGCTGATGCATGATGAAATAAATGAAACCACCCATCACCGGAACAGAAATGGTGATGATAAGCCAGAACATTTTCTGGTAGAATTTCAAGTCTTCTGCAATGATCACATCCCAGATACTCCATACCCAAACAACGCCCACTACCACGAAACCTGAGTACATGATGTATCTGCCAAAATCATATTCTTTCATCAGCATCAATCCCAGTAAGGTAATGATGGTTCCTGATATGCCAACTATCAATCCGGTCTTGTTGAATGTACTAGTACTCATATCCTTAGGTTTTTGTGTAATAGTACCAATGTTATGCCAGTGGCGGGTTGTAGCGCATCAGACTGTGGACTGTGATCCACAAAAACGAACCTGGATCCGGAGGCAATAGATTTTTACGGGTATTGATAAAATAGAAGTCTATGAGAAGCATATTGTATATCCTGGCCGTGATCCTGATCATCGGATGGCTCCTGGGCGTTTTTGTTTATAGTGCAAAAGGATTGATACATATTTTGATCGTGTTGGCGATCATTTCTTTGTTGGTCGGGCTTATTCGTCGTGGGGATGTGTGAGGAGGAGAGTTCTGGCATCAGGTAAAGTTTTTTGGAAGCGGGTTGATGCCCGCTTTTTATTTTTGAAGATCTGGCGCCTGGAGCGTGATATGGCGGGGCGGCTGCTGAAACGAACCGGCGCTGTGGTGGGATTGATGGGCTTGAGAGGGGAGAGATGAGGGGCCGGTAATTCTATTGAACTGCTTCGCTTACGTTTCAAAGGCCGCTCCGCCATATCACGCTCCAGGCCCTCCCCGATTAGGCAAGTGCATGAAAGCGGGCTCATCCGTTGGGAAAACTTTATCTGACGCAGAACTGGAAGAGGAGGGATGGGGGTAAAAGTGCAAGAGTGCTGAGGTTATTATTATTCAAGAATGGAAATGTGAATAGGGAATTCATGCAGTCGGTCATTGGTGAATAAGGCCATTCAGATAGAGGATTGATCGGAGAAAAAGTGAAGTTACGTTCTGTCAGAAGGTTGCAACCTTACCCCCCTCCCCCCAATCTAAGTACCTACCATTCTCCATTTTTTTATATCAGCGTGATGCTTTTGATAGGGGAGGGCAAAGGGAGTGGTTTGTGGGCCTTTGAAACATAAGCGAAGAAGCCCGGCCCTGCACTACCGTCCCATCCAACCCTTAAAAAGCTCAATAAATATACTCCAGCGGTGGTTTGTTTCATCAGCCCGCAAACCACTCCCTTTGCCCGCTAGAACCAGAGCTTTGAATAAAAAATGGAGGGATGGTAGAAACCACCCCTCCTCAGTCCAATGTGCCTTAAATGAAACTTGTTGGTTATTTTTTCAGCCTTGAATTCAGGGCCATCAGTTTATCGTGATGCATACGGATTTTCGGCAATACTGTATTTATCCAGTTTTTGATGTCTGCATCAGTTACAGTGCCGAGAGCTGCCTCATAATCGCTGATTGTTTTCTGATGTTTATCCATCAGTTTTTCTGTCCAATCCTTGTCGAATGAGGAGGGTTTTTCATCTGTAAGTTTTTGCAATTGTTGCTTGGTGTCGTCCGTTACATCGGCGGGGATGCTGATGCTCTTGTTGGAGGCCAGCACTTTGAGGTCGTTCAATGCAGCGGTATGATCATCATACAACGTTTTTGCAATTTCCTGGATCTCTTTATTAGTGGATTTCTGTTTAGCCAGTTCGGCGAGCCGGATCTCGGTGAGGTTTCCGTTAGCGGCATCTACTACAAACTGGGCATTGTTTTCACTGGAATCGGTCTTGAACTTTGCATCGTTCTTATCTTCTGCTACTTCTTTGCTTTCTTCATGTTTTTGTTGATGGTCGTTATTGTTACAGCCTACTGTAAGGGAGGCTGCTACCAGGGAAAGGATGGTGATTTTGTTGATCAGTGTTTGCATACGATTTTCTTTTGTTTATAATCCGGGAACTGCCAGGCTACATGGCTGCCTGCATATCCCTGTATCTTTTGATGAGATCATGTGATGCTTTGAGGGCACTTTTTTGCTTGAGGATAAGTTGTTTGATGTCTGCGCTATTGGAGCCTTCATCTTCCAGGGCTTGCTGGTAGGCCTTTTGAGCGGCATCTTCTCCATATTCGCAGGCAGCGAGAACGGAGTGCCTGTCTTTTCCGGTGAAAGTGGCTTTCACATCCATCCAGGCGCGATAGATCTTACCGGAAGTGGTGGTGCCATCTTCTACGGGCTCACCGCCAGCTCTTTTTACTTCGAGGATCAGTTCAGATTTATGCTGCCGGCTTTCATCGGCCATTCTGCGAAACACGTTCT
>JAGIAP010000289.1 GCA_017744805.1 Chitinophagaceae bacterium
AAGTCTCTTTTATGATCATGTCAATAATTAAATATACAATTACTGCCTTGTTGTTGCCTGTCTGCAGCGCTGCCACAGCGCAACAATTAAGTATACAAACCATAAACAATGCCGGGCAAACCCGCAGTGCTGCCGGGATCTTACTGGAAGATGCAGTAGGCGGTCTTGTGGCAGAGGCAGTAAACAGTACCGCCATCATGTATACACCTGACTTCCTGCAGCCAGAGGCAGGTACAACTTCAAGTATTCCCACTACAGGCAATATCAAATCCACCAGCGGTTCTGCAGGTATCGATAATGGGGGCGGAAGTTTTTTGCAGGGCAGTCTTTTGCTTGAATTTACTGTTGGTGAGGTAAGCAGCATCAGTTTGCAACAACAAGGGAATTTGCTGACACAGGGCATTTTACAGCCTTACACATCAACTGCCTTACCTGTAACGGGCCTCGAATTTCTTGCCAACCGGATCAATAATCGCGAGGTAAGGCTTAACTGGAAAACTATCCAGGAGATCGATAACAAAGGGTTCTTCATCGAACGGAAAAAAGATACAGATACGGGGTTTGTTGCCATCTCCTTTGAACGGACAAAAGCAGTGAACGGTTCCAGTATATTTCCGATTGAATACAATTATACAGATGCCAATGACTTTACAGGCAGAACTTATTACCGGCTGAAACAACAGGATATCGATGGCCGCTACTCATTTTCTGCTATCCGATTTGTAACGGGAGAATCGAATAAGAGCATCCAACTGAAAGCGTGGCCTGTACCTGCCACCAATACGTTCACCGTAAGCGTAACAGGAATTGAAAAGGATATCATACAGGTAATTGATCTGAATGGACGACTGGTGAAATGGTTCGTGATCAGGGCTGGATTCCCACAACAGATCAACGATCTGAAGGCCGGTGTTTACATTCTGAATCTATTAACCGATAAGAATATCAATCAAAGGGTAATTATCCAGAGATAAAGGGGCAATTCAAAAGGGCAAATTCAAAAAGCCATCGATCACAGGATCCGATGGCTTTTTAACTTTCCAAGCCATAACAATATGGTAGAATTATTTTTTGTACATATTCTGAATGCTGGCGCTGAAGATGGCATATAGTTGTTGCAATTCAGGGAATGGCGCTAACAAGGCCAGATGCCTGTCGATCGTATTTTGATCATTGCGGATAGCAGGCCCCGTTTGAACTTCATTAGGGGAAATATTTTGTATCCTGTTTGCTACTTCGCTAATAAGTGGCAGCAGCATCCTGAAATCCGTTCCTTCTTTCTTACAATAATCTTCTGCAAGCGCATACAAATGATTGGTGAAATTGCTCACCACCACTGCCGCTACGTGGAGACGTAACCGTTGTTCGTCCGTAGCGAACTGAACCTGCGTAGAAACGGTGAGCGCAAGGCTTTGAAGCCAGGCCCCCTTTTCAGGTGAATTGGCATCCACCAGGAATGGCAGATCTGGCACGCGATCCATTTCCGCACGAAGGCTCTGCACGGGGTACAGCACCCCATAAGAACTGCTGCTATTCTTCAGCACTTCGCGCGACACAGAGCCGGCGGTATGCACCAGCAGCTTATCGCCCAATTGCAGGGAGGCGGCCAGTGGAGCCACCGCACTATCGGATACGGCCATGATATACAGGTCCGCATCAGTGCTGAGCGCTGCCAGATCACTGATACTTGCTGCATTACATCGTTTTGCGAGAGCAGCGGCTTTAGCCGCATCACGACCATATACCTGCACAATGGTATGTGCTTCCCCGCCGAAGGCGAGGGCCAGTGCCGTGGCAACATTGCCTGTACCAATTATTACCAGTCTCTTCCGCATGTATAATTGAGTAACGGTTATCCGTTCTTTCCGTCCAGCATGGGCACGAAGGAAAAGTTCTCGAACAGTTCCTCCTGGATGCTGCCATCCGCTTTCTTGGTCAGCCTCATCATCCGCTGTACGTCGCCCGCTCCTACCGGGATCACCATCTTGCCACCGGGCTTCAGTTGTTCGATTAGTTTGGGGGGAATATAGGGCGCTGCTGCTGTAACGATCACTTTATCGAAAGGACCGTAAGTGGGAAGCCCTTCATATCCATCGCCATAAAAGTATTTGATACCGGGATATTTCTTCCTCAGCTCAAATTTCTTGTGCACTTCAAATAATTTCTTCTGTCTTTCTATCGTAAATACCTGTACCTGCATCTCAGCCAGCACCATGCTCTGATAGCCGCTTCCGGTGCCGATCTCCAATACTTTCTCAAATGTGCGCAGATCCAGGAGTTGTGTCTGGTACGCTACCGTGTAGGGCTGTGAAATGGTTTGATCTGCTTCGATAGGAAAAGCCCTGTCGTCATACGCTACCTTATCAAATGCCGAGTCCAGAAAATAATGCCGGGGGATATTGTTGATCGCGGTCAGAACGCGTTCATCAGTAATGCCTTTTTGCCGCAACAATTCTACCAATTGTCTTCTAAGTCCTTTGTGCCTGTATGAATCTTCGTAGGTTCTCATCGCCCGCAAGTTATATAAAAAAAGAGCAAGCTGTTGTACAGCGGGCCCTTTTTCGGGGTTGGGCCCGCCGCCCGCATCCCGGCGAGTGGCCAATATGTAGTTCGCCTCCGGCGAACCAACCGGGTGTAACACCTGGCCGGTCGCCGGAGGCGACAAAATAGTGATCACTCGCCGGGAGGTGAGCGATGGCAGGTCCCTAAGTGGTCTTCAATGCCTTATTGATCTGCAACAGCAAATACTCGTATTGCAATTTGTTATCCCCGGTTTGGGCGTTAACCACTTTTTGCAATATCTCCCTGCTTTGTAATAACCATTGATAATAGATATGGCTCATATCCGTGGCCATGAATTTCACGCGGGGCATGAATTCAAATCCGCTCACCTGCTCCTGCATCCCCATGGGAGCAGAGCCGTGCAGTGGGCTGGAAGCAGCGGCCAGCGATTCCAGTTTCGCCCATTCCTTTACCAGCAACTCCTCATTTCCAAAAGCGGTAGCGGCGGCGCCCGGCGCTTCCTTCACCCTGGCATTGGAGATCAGCAATTGCACCAGTGAGGTTTGCATATTCAGTTTTTCCGCGCTGGCTTTCTTTCCTGCCAGCACATCCGACCACACATAATCGAAAACATCCTTCACACATTCAGACCGCGTATAGGGGTTACTGTTGGCCTTCGCTTCGCTCAGGCCGATATTGGCCACCCAGCGCATCACATACGGGAAAAGCACCGTGCGCATATAACTGCCTGCATCCCCGTTCATGCCGCCGATATTCTTCTCCAACTCCGGATTGTTCATCCATTGCAGGTTCTCCAGGGTTTCCAGAATGAAATGCATCGACTCTTTCTGAACCTCCCTGGGAACGGCTTTCCAGGCGGGGAACGGATCGCCTTCATATTTCTCGTACTGATAGATGCCACCGATATTATTGATCACATGCATCAGGTACCAGTAAAAATGGATATTGATGATGGCGAAATTGGTCTTCTTACGGAAAGCAAAATCCGTGTCTTCTTTTTCCACCCAACTGTTCAGGTTCTTCATGATATACTGAAGGTTCTTCATCGCGTAGCGGGTGGCCTTCACCTGGTCATCGCCCAGGTCTTCCGTTTGGGCATTGGGATCGAGGATGCCATAAACCTGTTGCTTGCTGTAGCGGTACATGGGATCCTTTATCTTTTCGCTGATCCAATTTTCCAGCGTAGGCAGTTCTGCTTTTGCGGTGGCCGCATCTGGTAATGGAGTATACAGCCATTTGATGGCATAGTAATCGTATACGCCGAGATCCGGGGGCGTCATCTTCACACCGCGTTCCAGGTCCCCGGGCTGCGCCACGAAATTGAAACGGGCATAGTCCATGATGGAAGGTGTAGTACCGTATTGCTGTGTAAAGGAAGGCGAGCGCAGAGAGTCAACGGGGAATGCCGCAGAGGCTCCCATATTGTGCATCAATCCAAGGGTATGGCCTACTTCATGCGCCAGTACATACCTCATCCCCTGCTGGAACATATCCTGCGGGATATTCATGCTGCGTACCCGCTTGTCGGCCGGGGCCATCTGGATGAACATCCAGTCCTGCAATACATCTCCAATGCCATGATACACGTACACGGAAGCGTTCAGGATCTCACCGCTCCTGGGATCCACCCAGGAAGGCCCCATCGCATTCTGCGTGGCAGTAGGCGCATATTTGATGCAATTGAACTTTATATTGTTGGGGTCGAAACCGGGATCATCCTTCGGATACATCTTTGTTACGATCGCATTCCTGAAGCCGATCTTCTCAAAGGCCATATTCCAGTCTTCCACTCCTTTCCGGATAGCGGGTATCCAGTGAGCAGGGAATTTATCATCGATATAAAAAAGAACGGGTTTCACCGGCTCGGTGAGCTCACCACGCTTGAAAGCGGCCGGGTCCTTAGGTTCCAGCCTCCAGCGATTGGAATAGTACACTTTCTTTGCGCCGTCCTCATTGGACGCAAATTGAATATGGTCTGTATAGAACACTCCAATACGTGGATCATTCAGTCGCGGGCGCATGGGCGTTTCCGGTAGCAGCACCAGTGATCGCTTCATCAGGATGGTGGAAGGCCTGTCCTCTGCTGTGATAAAACCGAAAAAGGTACTGGTGATGCCATAGCTCATATAGCTGCTCACCGTTACATTATCCTCATAGGCCATCACATCCGCCAGCATGGAAAGATCGGATTTCCAGGACGATTTCCTGGAGTATAGACCACCTACGGGCATGAAAGGGTCCATTTCTTCCAGGCCATTCACGAAGAGTGAAGTGGCATCAAAAACCAGCGACTGGTTATCCGGTGACGTGGCCAGTACCTTGCAGGAGGCCATTACCGGACTGATATTGTTCTTGTCCAGCGCCGCTTGCAATTGAGGATCGGCCTGGGTGGCCCTGGCATTGAATACGCTCCTGCGCACCAGTACATTGGAATCCACCAGTACAAAATTGATGCAGAGTGGATCATTGGCCTGCTCGCCGGCTGCGGCATCCTCGGAATGGCTGACAGCATCGGCGACGGAGCCGAGCAGCATATGGCGGCCCAATAACTTTACGGGAAGCTCCATATAGAGCTTGCCTTCCACTTTGTGCAGGGTGATCATCCCCCTGACAGTCTTGACGGTCTTATTCTTGAACAGGTTTGTATAATTCGGATTCTCTCTGGTGGTTGCCGGCACTGTGTTCTGGGCCAGCAGTGCAGCACCGGGGCTAACAAGACCCAGTGCCAGTATAACGCTCTTGCTGATACGCTTCATGGGTTATGTTATTTAAGTGCTTTATCGATCTGGTGTAACAATAAACGGTAGTGCATCACGGTTTCCTTATCGGCCGTTTTGCCGATGGCTGTGCCCAGCAATTGCCTGCATTGCACCAGTTGCATATAATACTGGCTTTCCAGGGCTGGCGCCATCGAGAAGTTAACGGAGAAACCACCGAATGCTCCCGCAAAATCCTTTGCCGATTGTGGTTGTTGTACTTCCAGGTGTGCGCATCCCTGCAAGTCTGTATCCGTGATGCCGGGCAAACGGATCCCCTTCCCCTCAGTGATCGCTTCATCGGAAATGGCAGTGGCGCCTCCTTTGACAGCTACCAGCCTGGATTCTTTCAGCATGCTCTTCACATATGATTTCTGGATCTCTTTCTCATTGTTGGTAAGGGGTTTGAACTGCATAGTTTTGCTCCACGCATATTTGTACAACTGCTGCATCACTTCTTTGGAAGTAAGCGGATCCTTTTCCGTAGAACGGATAGCAGAAAGATTTACACTGAGTGGCGTTTGCAACAAGGCCTCCATGATCTGCGAGCGCAGTACGGTAGCAGGTGTTCCCACCAGGGTGAAATTCTCCAATACCTGTTTGTCTTCCAGCCAATCGAGCTCTTTCAGTTCGTTCAACAGGAAATCGATGGCCAGTTGTTGTTTGGCGCGGGGAACGGATTGGAACAGCAATACCGGATCATTGGCATGTTTCTCGTTCACATAGATGCCCCCGATATTCGGTAGTATGTGATTGATATACCGGACGTACTGCGACAGGATATTGTTCCAGATCTCCTGCCTGTACGTGAAGTCCTTATCCTGCGCTCCTACCCAACTGTTCAGTTGTTGCATGATAAGCTTCAGGTTCCTGATACCGTATTGAGAGGCTTTGATGGCATCATCACCCAGGTCTTCCGTTTGGGTACGGGGATCTATATTCATGCCCTGTGCCCCATAACGGTAACGGGGATCCGCCATTTTGGAGGAAACCAGTTTGTCCAGTTCTCTTTTTTCTGCTTCGGGGGAAACGCTGTTATCGAAATAGCGGTAGTTGAAATCTACCAGGTAATAATCATAGATACCGAACATGGGCGGGGTCAGCTTTACACCACGCTCTTTATCGCCGGGTTGTGCCACATAGTTGAACCGGGCATAGTCCATGATGGAATAGGTAGTGCCATGCTCCTGCGTGAAGGAAGGTGAACGAAGGGAATCCACGGGAATGGTGGCAGACGCGCCCATATTGTGCATGAAGCCCAGGCAATGTCCCACTTCGTGGCGGAGCACATATTGCAATCCTGCCAGTTTGTACGCATCGGGCAATGTGGTGGTGCGCACATCCTTGTCGGCGGCTGCCGTTTGCACGAAGATCCAGTTATTGAGCAGTTTCACTACATCATGGAAAACATACACGGAGGCATTGATGATCTCTCCGGAACGAGGATCAACCCAGGATGGTCCCATGGCATTGGCAACGGGTGTGGGAGAATAACGGATGCAATTGAATTTGAGATTATCCGGATCGAAAGTACTGTCGCTGGCGGGAAAGTCCAGGGCCATGATCGCATTTTTGAAGCCGATCTTTTCGAAGGCCAGTTGCCAGTCGTTCACCGCAGCCTTGATAGCAGGCTTCCAGGAGGCCGGGAAATCCGTATCGATGTAAAAGATGATGGGTTTCACCGGTTCGGTGAGCTGTCCGTTCTTAATCGCCTGCGGGTCTTTAGGTTCCAGGCGGAAGCGGTTGGCGAAATGGATCTCATCCATTTTGTTGGCGCCTTCGGATATCTGCTTTTTACCAGTGGTGAAGATACCGATCCTTTCATCTGCGATCCTTGGCCTGACAGGCGTTTCGGGCAGCAGCAGAAAGGTACGGGTCACCACTGCGGTGAATGGCCTCTCTTTTGCCAGGGTGCGCTTACCGTCGCTGAGCGAGGTCTCATAAGAGAGGGAGCTTTTGATCAGCAGGTTGTCTTCGAAGGATTTGATATCGGTGAGATAAGAGCGGTCGCGCTTGAACGACTGTGAGCTTTTCAATCCGTAAGCACCATAGATGCTGAAAATATTGAAGGGGGAAAGATCTTTGTTATCGCCGATGAAATAGTCGGTAACGTCAATCACGGCGGTGGACCTGTCAGCATTGAATGCCTGAACAGGGAATATTTTGATGATGGCGGGGATACTGTTTCTATCCAGCGCCTGGCGGATATTGTTATCCGTTGCGGGCGCGATGGTATTCACTTCAATCTTCCTCAACAACAGGGATGAGTCCTGCAGACTGAACTGCACTTGCATGGGTGCTGGTTTGGATCCTACAATCCCGTCGTAGTTATCACTGATCTCTGAAATGGTGGAAGCCAGCAGGAGATTCTTCTCCATCAGCTTCATGGGTACTTCCAGGTAGAGCTTGGATTTGATGTAATAGAGGTTCATCAGGCCTTTGGCCGTTTTCTGCGGATTGGCCAGCAAACGTTGATAGGGCGTGATCTTTGCGATGCTGTCTTTGACAGCTTTATCGCG
>JAGIAP010000028.1 GCA_017744805.1 Chitinophagaceae bacterium
GCTGTGCATCCGTCACTAATCCGGCAATGCGGAGTGGTTTGCCGGCAAACTGCGCCATCAGCAATTCTGAGTTCTGTATCTCGTTGTATTCCACCAATGGCTTGATGCCATAATGATGTAATTCGAATTTGAAATGGTCCAGGGGGTGGCCGCTCATGAAGATGCCCGTCACTTCCTTTTCTTTATTGAGGAGGTCTGTGAGCGTCCATGGTTCGCAGGGAGGGATCTTCGGCGGTGCGATCTCGATATTGGTGGAGAGATTCCCGAAAAGGCTGTTGGAAGCGCTCTGGCTCTCTGCCTGCAGGATATTCCCGTATTTGATGATCTTTTCCAGTCCGGAGCTGGTATCGCCCTGCGGAATGGTGAAATACTGGGCGCGGTGCAGCTCGGGGAAACAATCGAAAGCGCCTGCATACACCAGGCTTTCCAATGTTTTCTTGTTCACCGTGCGTTGGTTCACGCGCTTGGCCATATCGAAGATGGAAGAGAAGGGGCCTTTTTCTTCGCGCTCGGCGATGATGCTGTCCACGGCCGCTTCGCCCACACCTTTCAATCCACCCAAACCGAAACGGATATCGCCGGCCTTGTTGACGGCAAAACCTTTTTTGGATTCATTGATGTCCGGACCGAGTACTTTCAATCCCATCCGTTTACATTCTTCCATGAAGAAGGTGATCTTTTCGATATTGCCGGCGTTGTTGAGTACGGCGGCCATGTATTCGGAAGGGTAGTGTGCTTTGAGATAGGCTGTCTGGTAAGCCACGAAGGCGTAACAGGTAGAGTGCGATTTGTTGAAGGCATATTGGGCAAAGGCCTCCCAGTCCGTCCAGATCTTTTCCAGCTTGTCTGCCGGATGGCCCTTGGCCATGGCGCCATTCACGAACTGGGTCTTCATTTTGTCCAGTACCGATTTCTGCTTTTTACCCATGGCCTTCCGGAGTACGTCGGCATCCCCTTTGGAGAAGCCGCCGAGGCTTTGGGCCAGCAACATCACCTGTTCCTGGTAAACCGTGATCCCGTAGGATTCGGCCAGGTATTCTTCCATTTCGGGAAGATCGTAGGTGATGGGCTCACGACCGTGCTTACGATCGATGAACAAGGGGATATAGGCGAGCGGGCCGGGGCGATACAAGGCGTTCATCGCAATAAGGTCCGCAAACTGGTCAGGTTTGAGATCGCGCAGGTATTTCTGCATACCGGGGCTCTCGAACTGGAACGTACCAACGGTATCGGCTTTTTGGTAAATCTCGTAGGTTTTCGCATCATCCAGCGGTATATCATCGATCACGATATCGATACCGTGGTTCTCTTTGATCATCCGCAGGGCATTCTTGATGATGGTGAGGGTCTTCAGACCCAGGAAGTCCATCTTGATAACGCCTGCATCCTCGATGATGCTACCTTCAATCTGGGTCACCCACAAACTGGAGTCCTTGGCGGTACACACGGGGATCAGTTCAGTGAGGTCTTTCGGGGCGATGATGATACCGGCCGCGTGGATACCTGTGTTACGGACGGAGCCTTCCAGACGTTCGGCTTCATGGAGTACCTGGGCGTTGAGGTTATTGCCACGGTACACTTCACGGATCCGCTTCACGTTCTCGATATCATCCGGGCCAAGCTGATCTTTTTCTTCCAGTGATTTTTCACCTTCTTTTGCGGTGATCGGTGCTTTCAGTACGCGGCCCAGTTCAATACCTGGCTTATCAGGAACAAGCTTTGCGAGTGCGTTGGCTTCCGGGAGGGGAAGATCGAGCGCACGCGCCACGTCCTTGATACTCATTTTGGCGGCCATGGTACCGTAGGTAATGATCTGCGCTACCTGGTTCTTGCCATATTTGTCAACCACATAATCGATCACGCGTTGGCGGCCTTCATCGTCGAAGTCCGTATCGATATCCGGCATGCTCTTACGGTCCGGGTTGAGGAACCTCTCGAACAGCAGGTTGTATTTGATGGGGTCGATATTGGTGATGCCGATACAGTAGGCTACGGCGCTACCGGCGGCCGATCCACGGCCTGGTCCGATGAATACGCCCATGTCCCGGCCCGCTTTGATAAAGTCGCTCACGATAAGGAAGTAACCGGCAAATCCCATCGTTTTGATAGTGAAAAGCTCAAAGTCCAGTCGTTCGCGGATATCATCGGTGATCTCCACATAGCGCATTTTAGCGCCTTCGTAGGTGATATGCTTTAAGAATTCCCACTGGTTCAGGTTGCTATCGTCTGTCAACTGGAATTCAGGAGGCAGGGGGAAGGCGGGCAATAAGATATCTTTCTTCAGGTTCAGCACTTCCACGCGGTCCACGATCATATTGGTATTATCGATGGCCTGCGGGATGTCTGAGAAGAGCTTCTTCATCTCATCCTGCGTCTTGAAATAGAACTGATCGTTCGGGAATTTGAAACGACGGTCCTTGACCATTGTATCATCGTTCACGAAATCGTCAAAACCCGGCGTTGATTTCTTTTCACCGGTATTGATACAAAGCAGGATATCATGGGCATTGTAATCGTCCTGATCGGTATAATGGCTGTCGTTGGTGGCGATCACCGGCACATTGTACTTCAGCGAGAATTTCATCAGCACCTCATTGATCTGTATCTGTTCTTTGAGGTTATGGCGTTGGAGCTCGATGAAATAATCTTCCCCGAAGAGGTCGAGCCACCATTTGAATTCAGTTTCGGCTTTATCTTCTCCGTCGTGCAGGATGGTTTGGGGAACGTATGCGCCGATACAACAGGTGGTGGCGATCAGTCCTTCGTGGTATTGTTCGATGAGTTTTTTATCGATACGGGGGTATTTGCTGTACATACCCTCGATATAACCGAGGGAAGTGAGCTTGATGAGGTTCTGGTAGCCTGTAGTATTTTTGGCCAGCAGTACCTGGTGGTAACGTTCGTCTTTTTGTTCCTTGGTAAAAGTTTTACGGGTGCGGTCTTCCACCACATAGAATTCACAGCCTACGATGGGCTTCACTTTGAGTGAGCCATCGTCGTTCTTGTGCTTGTAAGCCTCGGATACAAATTCGAAAGCGCCGAACATATTGCCGTGATCGGTGATGGCAATGGCGGGCTGGCCATCCTTGATGGCTTTTTTGTAAAGGCTTTGGATGGAAGCGGCCCCATCGAGCAGGGAGAACTGGGTATGGACGTGAAGGTGAGAGAATTTACACATAATCTTTCGGTTCGTTCAGTATAAACAATCAAACAGCAAATAACGTTACAAAGTTCCTGAACTGGAGCGAAATAAGGCACAATTTTAATCCACAGGGGTTGTGCGAAAATAAGAAGGTGCCGGCCCCGTCGCTCGCGTCCCCGCGAGTGACTTGTATTTTGTCGCCTCCGGCGACGCGGTATTCGCCGGAGGCGAATAAATAAGTAAGCCACTCGCCGGGAGGCGAGCGGCGGAGCCCGCTGTTCCTTTTGGCAATGTATTTGTTATATTTGCCGGATTACTAACCCGGTTTGAACGATGTCCTACATTGTGAAGAATGTATTATTGGTGGTCACGATCGCATTTGGAGCCACCAGTTGTAGCACTTTCAAGCGATCCACTACCAGCGCTCCGGCCAGCGGGTCAACGGCGGCGAATGCAAAGGCCTCGCATCCGCCGAAATTCATAGAGAATATTTCCATCAACAGCAACGATTTCAAAGGGAACAAGAGCGAGAGCGGATATATGCCCACGCTCATAGCGCCTGCATCCAATATGGAAGCCGTTGCCCCGATGGCTTTCAAATACGCCATCCTCCTGGATGTTCCTGTGGAAAGTATCACAGATGGCAAGCTCTTCGACTTCATCGAAAGCTGGTACGGCACCAAATATCGCTATGGAGGTAATGATCATAGTGGTATCGATTGCTCGGCCTTTGCTCAAACTTTCATCTCCAATCTCTACAACGTGGGTGTTCCCCGCACCTCGGCATCTCAATACGAGAACAGTAAACGCATCAACAAGAACGATCTGCAGGAAGGCGATCTCGTTTTCTTCAGAACGAATGGTAAAAAGAAGACCATTTCCCATGTAGGCGTTTACCTGCGCAACAATAAGTTCGTACACGCTTCTACTTCATCAGGGGTTATCATCAACGATCTCAGTGATAACTATTATGCAAGGACCTTTGCCGGATGCGGCAGGGTGAGGATGTAAGTTCACTGTTGAGCTACTTACATGCTGCGGAGATCTTCGCCGGCAGTTTATTATGTATTAGGGTTTTTTTAATAGTTTGGTTGCCGGGTGCTATGGTATTACTAGTGTTTACTCGGCCACTTAGACTGCTCCTTCCGTGCTTCTCACGCATTTCATCCGGGTTATGTCCGTTCCTGGTAGGAGCTTTGCTCATATAATATCCCTGTTCCCTTCGTTGTCATAATGGGAATTACAGCCTGAAAAGCACTACGCCAACCATAGGTTGGCGTAGCTTTAAAACATTTTTCGGGTGTCTGGTATTTTACATAAAAATCACCTTCACTCTTTATACGTTATGGTTCATTACCGGTTCTTCTCCACCGGAACACTTGTTTTGACCTTGCCTTCTTTTATATCCTTATTGATGGCGTCAGTCAGCTCTTTTTGTTTTTGAGCCTCCCTCTTTTCTTCAGCCTTTGCCTCTGCAAAGTCCTTTCTTTGCTGTGCTTTCCAGGCTTCATTCTTTTTCCTGATCTCAGCATTGGCATTGGACTTAGGACCGCTCACTTCATACAATTCTCCATTGCTATGTTGTTTCCGGGTCACTTTCTTCGGATCTAGCTTGCCAACGCGATGGGCTGCTTCTGTTTCTGCTTCAATAGCGAAGGCGTCGTTTGCATGTCCTGTTTCCTGCAATCGTTTCTTTTGCGTTTCATCAATAGTGCCGTTCATCAGGAAGTATACAGCATGTGCAAACTCATGGTTCAGGACTTCGGCAGGGGTCATATAATAGAAATCAGCTTCTCCCTTTTGCTCATCGTACACAGATGTTGCCAATGCAGTTCTGGGTTGCCATTCCACCTCGGTGATGGTGAAATTGCTGACTGCTCCAATATTCGGTAACTCTTTAACAGTGACATTGATCTTTGGATTATCATTCAGCTTGTCGTACATCCCGGCGCCGCCTTTTGACCGAAGGAAATCAACCGCCTCATTGAAGGTTTTGATGAACTCTGCGCTGCCCACCGGCGTCACCTTCCTTCCATCTGGATCGATGAACTGCAGAGGATTATTGAGTACATAATTGTAAGGGCTCCAGCTTTTGAATGTTTCAGTCAACGGATCAATGGTCATGAACCTGCCGATCTTATGATCGTACATCCGGGCGCCGAAATCATAGATATCCAGTCCACTGCCGTCATTGAATTCCCTGTTCTGTATTTCTTTTCCTGTGATACCGTATTTATTCTTTAAATAAGGGGATTTGTTGATGGTGGATGAAATGGCATCCATTGTCAATCCGAATGGATAGTAATGGGTCTCTTCCAATATCGGCCCCCTGGTATGTGTCAACTGCAGATCATCGAAGAATACATCCTGGTTGGGAGTTTCATTACTGCAATAAACATAGAGATATCCGTTCTTCGTAATGGGCAGATTGGCTTTCACATAGGTTTTGAGGGTATTGGAAGCATCCACCTGTTCAGCACCTGAGCCATTTGATACATAGTTGAATTGCTCGTCCAGCAATATCCAGTTCAAAAAGGCTTTGGGCCTGGAGGAGTTGTATCCATCATGGGAAGAAAGGAATTGCAATAACCCACTACCCAGGCTGGGATTTGTTTGCAGATCCGCTACTGCAACTTTTCCGCCAGCTGCTACCACACTGCTGCTAAGGGTTGTGAGCAGGTCTGTCAATGGATTCACCGGAGTTGCAGGAGTTCCGTCCTGTAACTGGTACCAGCTATTAGCGCGCAAACTGAACTTGTCGCCGGCCATCACTTTGATGGCAATGGAGGGGCCGATCTTTTTGGCGCTGGCATTCACCCTGGCCACCATATTGTTGGAGGAACCACTCTCATTTGCCGGCCAGGCCGCAGGTTTGGGGGTGGCCGTTTGGGAAATATTGCTGTAGATCGCTTCCTCAGTTATACGGGAAGCGGTTTCCATTGTGGCGGAAGGGTAGAGGTCCTGTTGTTGTTCCGTTGTCAGTACCATCCTGATATTGTTCAGGTGGTCTTTCAGGAAGAAATCGAAATAGCAGGTGTCTGGTCTACCAGTAGCACTGTCTTTCGGAACATAACGAACGCGACCTTCTTCATGAGGGAAGAATTGAAGCGTGTCGTTCTTGTATACAGCCCCGCTCAGGTATACGGTAGTGGTGCGCTTTGCAGGGGTAACTGTATTGTCCGTGACCAGTTTTGCCAGTTTTTCACCCGCTGCATTATACACATATTCGATCTGCCCTTTATTTTTTACGGTTACTCTTGAAGGTAAGTTCAGGTGATTGTATTGGATGGAACTGATACCGCTGTTCGCATCCGAGAGCAGATTGCCATTGGCGTCGTACGTGAAATCGATACCGGTTTTGGTTGCAGGATCATAGTGGAGATCTCCCAGCTTGCTGTTATTGTCGTTGGCGGCATCCGTTACCAATTGCAGGAGGTTACCATTATTACCATAGTTATAACCGAGTTGGTCAATTACAGCGGAGCCGGACAGTTTACGGCCTTTCTGCGTCATGGAAAGGATATTGCCATTGGCATCATAAGCCGTGGCGGGTTGTGAACCATCACCCATAGTAACACTGAAATCCATGCCGGCAGACTTGTTGAAGCTGCCATCGGTATATTGATCGAAACTGGCTGTCATGAACCGGTTGACAGCATCATAGCTGAATTGATATCTGCGGATCTCATTATCGCCAAGGCTTTTCCAGGTTGTACCGGAAACGGAACCGCTGTAACGCGCCGGGCCATACTGGCCGATCTCTGTATTACCATTCTTCACACTGGTTTGATCAAAACCGATCTCATATCCGAAATAGTTATTCTGGTTATCCTTGTTCCTGGCAAAATCACGATTCACGCCCAGGTTCCAACCCCGGATATTGTATTCGTTGATTTGGGTCTCCAGACCCATACCGTTATTGAATTCAGGGGCCAGTACCTTTTTGGTTAATTCGCCCAGTTCATTGTATTGCAGGGTGGCGATGGTGAACATAGGCTGGTTATTCACTTTTTGCCGGATCTTTTTTCTTCTTCCTGCATGATCATATTCATAGGTTTTGTATACAGTGAATGGAGTTGCCCAATCCTGGTGACTGTACCGGCCTTCTATGATCAGCCCTGAAAAATCATAACGGTTGGTGAGTACTTCATTTCCTGAAGGATAATTCTGCGATTGTTTTTGTATAAGATTACCATTCTTATCGTAGAACAACGAAATCGACTGCATCATATCGGTTCCCAACACCCTTATCTTTTTTCCCGTGAGCAGGTTGATGGTCTCGTAAGTAGGGATGGGATCCTGAGTCAGCTGGCCCGTAATGAATGAGGCTTCAGTAGTGAGGCCATCGTTATCGAAATCGTAATCGTCGTAATAATTCACAGAATGGATAGTGCAGGAAGAATTCAGTCCGGGGAAGGACCTGGTGATTGTATAACCCTGTCCCAATCCTTTTTCCGTAGTTCTTATCTCATACTGCCCCAAAGCTCCATTGGCAAGGGTTTGCAGCTGATCACGGGTAACACCGGAAGCAACCATATATTCTCCTGTAAGGATCACCCTTCCGACTGCATCATATTTGGTGAACGACCAGGTATTCCTTTTGCGCATCAAACCATCCTGTACCAGAACCGGCAGGTTTTTTTTGTTGTACACATAATAGATCGGGTCGGTACCGGGGATCTTTTTCTCGACTACCTTTCCTTCAGCATCGTACCTGTAAGTAAAGCACCATTTTGACAGGAAGCTGGAATCAATGGACCAGTTACCTGAGTTGATCATCTCCTGCACACCCTGGGGTTGAATGATGATCCTCTTCCTGCCAAGTCCATCATAAACGGTATAGGTCCTGATAGCGGTTGATGTATCCAGTTCACGGGTGTTCAGCACCACTTGCCCGAGTTTATTGGTATGCACCCATGATCTTCCGTTCTCTTCATCGATGGTCTGTTCAGTGAGGATATCCCCTGCTGAATAAAAACCCTGTGCATTGGCGAGGCCTGTGGATTCATCGAATTTCCAGAGCCGTACCTCGTTGGCGGCATTCGCGTAGGAAATTGTGCGGATAGTATGGCCGCTTCCTGGTTGCCAGGATTCTCCTGTCATTCCTTTTTCCAATACTTTGTCAAGTGGGGATGCCTCAAATCTGTCCTCCGACCATGGCCGGGTTGTGCTGGCCCTGTCTGCACCGGTTGTTGCATAAAAAGATTGCTGAGCAATGAAGGCGTTGGTCTGGAAACGGCCTTTGCCATCTACAGTATATGCAAGGAAATGTTTGGGCTCTCTGCCGAACTGATCCCAGGCCTGTGGTTTAACGATATCATTACCGGCCGGAGATCCTTTTGCTGCTACGGTTTGAATACTTCTTCCGAATCCATCCACATAATCGATGAGACGAGCATTGTCAATGGCTTCCAGGTTGTTCACTTCCTCTATTGTCCGGACCCCATCCTTCCTGATGATATTTTTCACTGTGAAGTTCATTTGCTGATCTTCCAGGCATACAGCTCTTACTTTTACGGGTATCTCCAATGCAGGGCCCCAGCAACCTGATGCCGTGTAATAACTACGGAGATAATAATTTCCGTTTTTGGTGATCACCCATGTGCTTTGGTTATTGCTCTTTGATATTCCATCAGAGGTGGTTTGCCAGTAATATTCCTTGCCATATGGGGCAGGCTGCATGGTCAGCCATGTAGCAGTACACTGATCTGTGATGGAAGGAGGGGCAGGCAATCCTGGCTCGATGGTGACCTCAAAAGCGCGGGCGGGTCCCCAGCAGCCTGTTGCATTGCGCCTTTTCCTGAGATACACTGTGCCAGGTTCGGTAACCGTGAAAGTGGTGGCAGCATTGGTCGTTGAAGTACCGGAAGAAGAGGTTTGCCAGTAATTGGTGAATTCACTGTTGTTCTCGTTGATCGATAATTCAGTGGCATTGCATTTGGGCGTGATGGTGGCGATCCCCGGCGGAGGCACAACAAATATGGTCGCCGGTGTTTTGGGGCTTTCACAGCCATCGCTGACAACGCTCACCATATAGGTGGTTTCCTGTGTGATGATGGGCGTTGCATAGGTATTCTTGTTACCGCTTTGCACCAGGTTACCATAGATATCATACCAGCGGAAATCAGTAGCAGTACTGCTGGCAGACAGTAATGCATATCCCGCACAGTCTGCCCATGCATTGGATGCTGCCGGTGCATCCGGCCCTTTCACGAACACAGTGGTATAGGCATATAACCAACCACATGGTACTGCGTTGGTGACTGCTCTGAATTGGGTGCTCTGCACCAGGTTAACAGTAGTAATGGTGGAAGCAGTACTATTGATGGTAGTCCAGTTGCTTCCATCGGTACTATATTCCCACTGTACAATTGGATTGCTATTATCTACCAATGTAAGGCTTGCTGCACTGTTCTTGCAGATAGTGGTGTTGCCTTTGATGGTCCCGGGCAGCAGGGGTTTTGAATACACCTGCATAGTTGCTGAATTCGATTCTTCCGTTTTCGTATTCGTGGCCGTAACGCTCACTTCTTTGTAGCCGTCACTGTTCCATATTATCTTAACAGTAGAACCCGTATTGCTTCCCTGAATGGTTCCTCCCTGAACAGACCACCAGTAGCGGTTCCCGTGTGCATCAGTGGAATAGGTATAGTTTGTTCCTATGCAAACAGATTCTTCTCCAAACACATTGTAAGATATCTCCTGTGCAAAGGAAGAAAGGGAACAGATCGATACTATCAGCAGCATTACGCATCTTCTCCACATAGGGGCATTCTTTTTATTGCTATTGAAATTCATTGTAAACTTGTTTAGGCAGGTTATTTGTACTGATAGCGGTAATGATTGGTGATATTGCCTTCATTGTTCCTGATATTCTTCAATCTTCCATAGCCGTCATACTCGTAGAATATGGATTGATGATTTTCATCTGTGGCGGAACTGATGCCGATTCCATAGATATAAGTGAATGTTTTCATCAATGATTCCGCAGGGTGCAGGCGCAATTCATCCAGAAGGGTGCCATTGCTTATGATACTGATCATGCCCGGATCACTGATCACCCATTGATAACGCTTCCAGTTTGTACCTATCGATTGGGTTACCCCATTCACGGTTATACTTCCGCCGGAAGTTGTTTTTGCCCAGAGCGAGATGATATATTTTCCCGGACGAAGGCTGTTGCTGGTGATATTGCCTTTAAAGCTTCTTTTTCCTGTTCTTCCTTCTGCTGCATAGTTCTCTGGCAGGTCTGCATAATTCCAGTTACCCTGATCATCCGGCTCAAAGCTGGTAAATGCGCAACGGTCAAAGATGGCATTCACTACTCTTGCTACAGGCATCGTACCCTGTGCATTGTAGATCATACAGGCGGTATCGTTACCCGGAGTACTTACCTGCAGCGGTTTTCCCGCCATATTGTACCGGTTGTAATTGTATCTCTCCCTGTAATATCGGGTGTCATAATTGCCAGCATTGTTGAGTGATGTAATAAGATCGGTTACAGGAACAGTTGACTCCGATGTCAATACAGCAGTGAGTTTTGGTTGATCATTGACCAGGGTGTACCGGTTGAATGAAGCACTGATCATTTTCTCCGATCCATCGGCCTGCTTTTCTTTTGTCACTTCTTCTATCACAGGTGCAACCATATTTCGTGCTTTCATATCTGCCAGGATACCGTTGCTGGTAGTATATTGAAAAGGATAAGTATAGCTGGTGATCATCTCTTTACCCTCCTGTATCTTTGAACTGGAGGAGAGCAGGAGCTGTAGTGCGGGGTCGTACTGGAAACTTTTCTCCTTCACAAATTCGCGGCCATTCTCATATTCGGTGATCCTGGTGCTTTTGAGCTGGCTCCTTCCGAAGATCAATTTGAAGTCGTCTACTGCATAACGGAAAAGAAGGTCCGGACTCCAGGGGCCTCCACCAGTCACCAGCTTGCCTACTTTATAACCAACCACCTGATCCGCATCATTCCAATATTTATTCTCGGTTGTGCGTACAGGTATGAACTGCCCATTTTCATTCTTATAATCCGTTTGGAATTTCAATTGACCTCTCCGGTAATCGTAGGAAGTATGTGGGGCGAAAGGGAAATTCATATTCAATTCATCGTGCTCTTCATTGAAGGATGAGAAGATGGATTCAGTTTTCCCTCCTTCCCCGTTAGCTCCGTATAGTACCGAAACTTTGCTGTATCCAATATGGCTTCCCTGAGTGAGGGCAGCAGGGATTACACTGGAGGACTCGCGGCATTTGTGCATGACAGGATTTAAGAAACTGCTGAACTCATCACCTTCGTGGATATACATCGTGTACACATATTCCGGCTCCACGCCAATTACCCCACTTGAAATGGTTGAATCCGCACCTGGTTCACGGTAAATGAACCTGCGTACGATATTGTTTGCCGGATTGGTGCCATCAAAATCAGTGATCTTTTTGACCCTGGCACCACCGGCCAGTTTGTTTGTTCTTATGGGGGCAATACCTTCTACCCAGTAAATGCTCGCATAACAATTATCCCATCCGCCATTCTCGCACGTGGCATGCCTGGTGGAAGTTTCAACAAAATAATTGCCTGGTTGCAGATAAAGCGAATCGGAGATTGGGGTTGAACTGTTATAATAGACCCTGATGGGGTTGCCACTGCCATCCAGTATCCTGGCATAAGGCGCCAGGGTGGCTTCTCCAAAGCCACCAGGCATAGAACAGTATCCCATGCCTACAGATACTTTTACCTTGATGGGATCAGCGTTGTTATAGTTTGGGTTGATGGTAAAAGGGACGGTGGTGAAATGCCTTTCAAAGTCGAAAACAGGAGTGCCGTTGCCCGGGTGACTGGAGCTGGCAGACTTGCTCACTGTTACATCCTTGTAAAGAGGGATCCCTGAAACATAACTGTAATCGTTGGTCTCAAATTCAAAACTTGTTTTGCCTCCGGCAGGATAGGTGATGCTGGTCAGCAGGCCGGCTGAAGAACCAGTGATGGATGCTTCGCGATTGGCGCCTGGAAAGGTTTTTTCATAACCATTGACCATCACTGACCAGGTAGGCAGCAAGGTGTTTTTGGTATTGCTGTTCTTGAATCCCCAATGATCCTGTCCAAAGAATGACACGGCGCCGGTTTTCGGCATTTCCGGCAACACGCCGGTATAAGCAAAACTGTAAGGTGGGATAGGACTATCCGTACTGCCAGGCGCCGGCAATTCCTGAACTTGTTTCAGGGTAAGCCTGCCCAGGGAATAATCGTAGCTGGCTTTGAAATGTTTGATCTCACTACCATCCTTACTGGTTACAATGATCTCTTCCAGGGGATAGGTGCCACTGGTGTACCCGGGAAGGTCATCCCTTTTCACAGGACCTGCAATAAAACGTATGGTATAACCTTCTGATGTATTGATCTGGCTCAGGTATTGGCCTTTAATGGTCATCGGTTGCAGGTTGCTGGTAGAGAAAGCATCCTGCACACCCTCCCTGTGCAAAATGGATTCCGATGCCAGGATGGTGTATTCCATTGAATAAGGCTGGTAGGTGAAGCTTATCTCATGCCCGCTTACGGACCTGATCCTGGTGAGATGCCAGCTGGTGACGGGAGGGGTGAGATAATTACAGAGATAGATGCCTGTAATGAATGCCTTCGTGGTTTCCTGTGCTTCAAACGTATAGATATTACCGTTATCATCGATGATCTCCCAGCCTGGGATGAAGGAGGCTGCGGAAGGGTCAGGGATGGATAAGGGTCTTATCTTTACTTTCTTCTCCGAGCTTATTGCGATCTCCTGCCCCCAATTGAAGGCAAATTTGCCATTCATGCCTGCCACATTGAAAGTGAATTGATCCGGAGAAACATCGGCACATTGGATCACCTGCTGGTAGCGGTTGAACAGATCGGTATTGGAGCCCAGGTAAAAATTGGAAGGGTTCATCTGCTTTGAATTGGTGAGCAGACCATTGTATCCATACTCATCGGCACTTCCAATGATGGTTCTGCTGATAGTCCCTCCTGCATTCAATACCCAGCCCAGGCCTGTTCTGGGAGCAAACTCATCTACTCTATGCCCGGATGCATGATAGGAGAAGGAAACAGGTAATGAAAGATCGCCGGATTTCAGCTCATACAATGGAATGGTGATATCGGGCACCCCTGTATATAGACCCACCGGAATGGAAACATATTTGCCCAATGCCGATGCCTCCGGTGAGGGAGGGATCAGGTTGTCTATAGGTGAATTCACCTTCACCTGCGACTGTCCCTCCATTATACTCAGTAAAAGGGAACATGCTACCAATAGCTTTATAAAAAACGGATACATTGCCGGCGGCCGGCCAGAATTGTGGTTCATAAAGTTTAATGACTGTTATTCAGTGCCTTGCTAAAATAATTAGTAGGTTCTGGCCGGAGAATGGAATTCAGGTGAAGGGCTGATTACAAGGTGTCAGTTGTTGTTTGGGAAGATTGTATCAAAAGCAGTTGTTTGTGGGCGTTAGTGGGATGGTTTGTAATAAAAAACGGCCGCATCACCGATGCAGCCGTTCTATATCATGAAGTTCATTTCAGATCAGTCTTTCATCAACTCAGTTTTGATATAGTAATTACTATCCACTTCAAATGTTTTGAAAGGCTCGTTCGTAAGACCCATATTGATATACAGCTCTGTTGGGATAATGGTTGTTTCTTTCCCGTTCAGCTTTACGCGCACGGGCATTTTGAATCCCGGCACCACATTATCCCAGTGATAATTCAGGTTCCCGTCCCTGATCTCATACTGCAGCACAGGGATCTTGGTAGTACGCAAATACTGATCGAACACTTTCGAGAAATCGATACCGGATTTTTCACTGATATAATCTTCCACCTGTTTGCCGGTAACGGTCTTATGATAGAAGTCCTTATTCAGTCCACGCAGGATGCTTCTGAACAGGCTATCGTTATTGATCACAGTGCGGATGGTGTGGATCATGTTCGCGCCTTTGTAGTACATATCTCCACTGCCTTCCTGGTTCACACCGTAAGGGCCTACCACAGGGATATCGTTATCGATATTCTTTCTCAGCCCGATCACATATTCACTGCCTGCTTTCTTTCCATATTCGCACTCCGTGAACAATGATTCTGAATAATTGGTAAAGCCTTCATGCACCCACATATCCGCGATATCATTGGTGGTGATATTGTTGGCGAACCATTCGTGACCACTTTCATGCACGAGGATGAAATCCCATTTGAGGCCCCAGCCTGTACCGGAAAGATCGGTACCGAGATAACCGTTCTCGAATTTATTGCCATAGGCCACGGCGCTCTGGTGCTCCATGCCTAAATGAGGGGACTCTACCAGTTTGTAACTATCCTCATAGAAAGGATAGGGGCCAAACCAGTACTCGAAACATTTCAGCATTTTGGGCGCTTGTTTGAATTGCTCTTTCGCTTTGGCCAGGTTATAATCCAGTACCCAGTAATCACAATCCAGGTTTCCATTTTCTCCGGGGTACACTTCACTGAAGTGAGCGTATTTACCGATATAGGGGATGATATTGTAATTGTTGATAGGATTGGTGACCACCCAGGTGAATTTCGTCTTTCCATTTCCGGTAGGCTCCTGTGCTTTCAGCCGGCCATTGCCGACGGCAGTCAGTCCCTGGGGGGCGATGATGCTGAGTGTGGCGCCATTATCGGGCTCATCACTCTGGTGGTCCTTACAGGGATACCATACGCTGGCGCCAAGGCCCTGGCAGGCCACGCTCATCCAGGGATTTCCCTGCTGGTCTTTTTTCCATATCCAGCCACCATCCCAGGGTGGGCGGATCGCTTCGCGGGGCTTGCCGCCAAATTCCAGGACCAGTTGCTGGGTAGTTCCGGCAGGCAATGCTTTGGGGAACTGGAGATAGAACACATTGCCATCCCTCTTGAACGGGATATTGGTACTGTTCCATTTTGCCGACAATAATTCCATGGGCTTTTGCAGGTCGATCTGCATTTTGCTATTGCTCTGCAAAACGGCGAAGCTGATGGTATTGGAGCCTTTGATGGTTTTGGTAGCGAAATCGGGCTCTACGGTGATATCGTATTTCAGCACATTCCACCAGGCACGCTCGGGCGTGATGCTGCCACGAAGGGTATCCTGGTGAGAGAATGTTTTTTTGGAGCTCAGGGGCTGTGCCTTGCAACTGCTGGTCATAGCCAGCAGGCCAGCGCAGATAAGGCCAAGAGCTGCAGTAGCTCTGCGTAATCGAGGTTGGGAAACCATCAGGTAAAAATTTTAAAGCTCTAATATAGGTTGTTTCATTAAATTAGGTCCAGATATGCGTATTCCCGTTTTCTTCTTTTCCTTTTCCATCCTGTTTTTGCTGGGCGCATGCTCCGGCAGGCAGAACAGTAAAGAGCAGGTATTCCATTACAACGAGCCTACCGGCATTGCTACGCTGGACCCGGCTTTTGCCAAGAATCAATCCATTATCTGGGCCGTACACCAGTTGTACAATACATTGGTGGAAACCGATGATGCCCTGCATATCGTTCCCTCACTGGCTTATCGGTGGGATGTTTCGGAAGATAGAAAACTGTACACTTTCCATCTCCGCCAGGATATCTGGTTCCATGATAATGAGGCCTTCCCGGAGGGAAAGGGAAGAAAGATGACCGCTCATGATGTGGCGTATAGCTTCCATCGCATCATCGACCCTGCTACCGCCAGCAGCGGCGCCTGGATCTTCAATGATCGCATCGATCCCATTGATGGCTTCATGGCGCTGGATGATTCCACTTTTCAATTGAAACTGGTCCGACCGTTCACGCCCGTGCTGGGGCTGCTCAGCATGCAGTACTGTTCCATCGTGCCCAAAGAAGCGGTACAGAAATATGGCCGGGATTTTCGTAATCATCCCTGCGGTACAGGCCCCTTCCAGTTCAAAGCATGGGAAGAAGGGCAGGCGCTTATCCTTCGCCGTAATCCCCGGTATTTTGAAAAGGATAGTGCCGGCAAACCCTTGCCCCGTCTGGATGGCATCAAGGTATCTTTCTATGATAGCCGCGCTACAGAGTTCCTGCTTTTCCGCCAGGGAAAACTGGATTTCATCAACGATATCGATCCCAGTTTCAAAGATGAAGTGCTCACCAAAAAAGGGGTGCTACGTAAGGATTGGGAAGGAAAGATCCGCCTCAGCAAACATCCCTATCTCAATACGGAATATCTCGGCATACTAGTGGACAGCAGTAAGGCCATTGTGAAGCAGAGCCCGCTGCGGTTCAAAGCTGTCCGACAGGCCATCAATTACGGGTTCGACAGGCGCATGATGATGATGTACCTGCGCAATTCAATCGGTACGCCCGCCGAGAGCGGCTTTATCCCCGCCGGTTTTCCCAGCTTCGATCCCAATATCGTGAAAGGATATACTTATGATCCTGTAAAAGCGGCCAAACTGCTGGCAGATGCGGGCTTCCCCAATGGCAAAGGGCTGCCTGTGGTGAAGCTGCTCACCGTTCCCATCTATGCCGATCTGGGTAGTTTTATTGCCCGTCAGTTGGAAGAGCTGGGCATCAGGATACAGGTAGAAGTGGTGCAGAAAGCCCTGCTGCTGGAGCAGACGGCCAAATCCGAAGCCCTGTTCTTCCGGGGTAGCTGGATAGCCGATTATCCTGAAGCAGAGAATTATCTCAGCGTTTTTTATGGGAAGAACCCTGCGCCTCCCAACTATACCCGGTATCAGAACCCGGCCTTCGACCGCCTGTATGAAAAAGCGCTGATCACGGAAAACGATTCGGCGCGCTATCTCCTGTACCAGCAAATGGATCAACTGGTGATCGATGATGCGCCCGTGGTGCCGCTCTGGTACGATGAAGTGATCCACCTGGAGCAACTGCATGTGAAGGAATTCATCCCCAATGGCCTGAACCTGCTGGAATTGAGAAGGACCTGGATCCAACAGTGAGCAAATCCTTAATTTCGCAGCAAATTATTAGCTATGAGCGTTACAGATAAATTAGCACAACTGAAGAAAGAGAAGTCTGAAGCCAACCTGAAGGCAGGGCAGGATTTCCTGGCTGCCAACAAATCAAAACCCGGAGTGGTAGAGCTTCCCAGCGGATTGCAATATGAAGTGATCACGGAAGGGGATGGCCCTAAGCCCACTGCGGCCAATACCGTTACCTGTCATTATCATGGCACCCTGATAGACGGTACTGTGTTCGACAGCTCCGTTCGTCGTGGTCAGCCCGCTTCTTTCCCGCTCAGTGCGGTGATCAAAGGCTGGACGGAAGGCGTGGCCCTGATGCCCCTGGGCAGCAAATGGCGCTTCTTCATTCCGCCGCATCTGGGATATGGCGACAGGCAGGTGAGCGCTCAGATCGGGCCTAACAGCACCCTTATTTTTGAAGTGGAATTACTGGGCATCAAGTGATCAATGCCTGAGCTTGCTCTTGAAAACTTTCTGGAGCTTTTCCAGTTTCGGACGGATCACATAGTAGCAATAAGGCTGTGAGCCATTGTTATTGTAATAATCCTGGTGATAATCCTCAGCTTTATAGAAAGTGGTGTAGGGAGATATTTCGGTCACGATCGGTTTATCGAATGCACCACTTTCATTCAGTTCCTTTTTATACTTTTCCGATTTTCCCTTTTGTTCCTGGTTGTGGTAGAAGATCACGCTCCTGTATTGAGGGCCCACATCATTGCCCTGGCGGTTCAGGGTGGTGGGATCATGGGTTTGCCAGAATACTTCCAGCAGCTCATCAAAAGTGATGACGGTAGGGTCATACACTATCTCAATCACTTCTGCATGACCGGTAGTGCCGGTAGAAACATCTTTATAAGTAGGGCTAACAACATGACCGCCGCTGTATCCGGAGGTCACTTTCAATACTCCGTTCAATTGCTGGAATATGGCTTCGGTACACCAGAAACAACCGGTGCCAAAGGTGGCTGTATCAATCTTACTGGTACCGACTGTGCTGCCGGTCAGGGAATTAGCCATCAGGTCGTTACTCATATTTTTTTGTGGGCTTTCTCTTAACGCACAGGACCACAGCGTTATAGAAACGAGAGCCTGCGTAAACATCAGTTTCATACCACTTCGGTTTAATAGAACGTTCATGCCAGTTTCTAAATTAAGTGCAAGTTAACCCCGATGCCAGGCCTGTATAAGCCAATTATCATTAGGTTAACAAATAATGCATGCATTGCTTTTAAAGGGTGGTTGTCAACATTGAGCCAAACCTCAATAATACGGAGTAAAAACAATTTCAGCAAATCTGCGGGAAGCCGCTATCGCTCGCGTCCCCGCGAGCAACCGTAACTCTCCGCAGATTTGTGTTACCTTTGCAGACTGTAAAAGAATTATATTAGCGTTATGAAGTTTTTCCCCGGGTCCGCCCTGGTGCAGTTGGAGTTCGATAAAGTGAAGGCTTTGCTGGTAGAACATTGTAAGAGCATGTATGCCAAAGAGAAAGCAGAGGATCTCCGCATTCACACCCGAAAAGAGTTTATTGAACTGGAGCTCAGACAGAGCCACGAATACAAACTAATTGTACAACACGGTCAATATTTCCCCAACGATCATGTACTGAATTTAACCCGCGACCTCAAGTTGCTGGGTATTCCCGGGGCTGTGCTCACGGGAGACCAGTTCCTGCAGGTGCGCAAGCTCGCCGAGAGCATGGGCTCTATTTTCCGTTGGTTCGATAACGATCGCCGCCTGGCCTATCCCGCCCTCAGCAAGGTGATTGTCGAAACCTATTATGAGAAGGCCATCCTGGCCATGATCGATGAGGTGCTGGACGAGTCCGGCATCGTGAAGGACGATGCCTCTGAGGAGCTGTCCAATATCAGGATGAGCCTCTACCGCCGCCGCAATGAGCTGCGCCGGATGTTCGACCGCATCGTCAAGAACCTTGGCAAACAGGGATATGTAGCCGATATCGAAGAGGCCTTCCTCAACGGAAGAAGGGTTGTGGCCGTGTTCGCAGAACAAAAGAGGCAGGTGAAAGGTATCCTCCATGGAGAATCCGATACCCGCAAAACGGCCTTCATCGAGCCCGAAGAGACCATCGAGCTCAACAACGATATCTTTGCCCTGGAGAATGAGGAAAGTCGTGAAGTGTACCGCATCCTCCGCGAGCTCACTGCCCGCGTCAGCGTTTATGCCGCCCTGTTACGCACCTACCACGATATACTGGGTGAATACGATTTCATCCGCGCCAAGGCCAAACTAGCCATCGACGTCAACGGCAACTTCCCGCTGCTCTCGGATAAAAGCGTCATCAAACTGGTAGAAGCCTATCATCCGCTGCTCTACCTGTACAACCAGCGTTCGCAGAAGCCCACCATCCCTACCTATATCTTCCTCAACGAGAAAGACAGGATACTGGTGATCTCCGGCCCCAACGCAGGTGGTAAGACCGTTACTATGAAAACCGCAGGCCTCCTGCAGATCATGATACAGTCCGGGCTGCTGGTGCCCGTACACCCCACCTCCGAATTCGGCATCTTCAAACAAATGATGATCCATATCGGGGATACGCAGAGCCTGGAATTTGAACTGAGTACCTATAGCTCGCACCTCAAGCATATGAAACATATGATCGAGAATGCGAATGGAAGAACGCTCTTCTTCATCGATGAGCTTGGTAGCGGCTCCGATCCCAATCTCGGTGGCTCCTTTGCGGAAGTGATCATGGAAGAGCTGGTGAAGAAACATGCGCTCGGCATCGTTACCACCCACTATCTCAACCTGAAAGTGATGGCCAACAAAACACCCGGCATCGTCAATGGCGCCATGGCCTTTGATGAAGTGAACCTGCTGCCTTTGTACAAACTCATTATCGGAAAGCCCGGTAGTTCCTATACCTTCTCCATTGCTGAGCGTATCGGCCTGGCGCCCGAGCTGATCGCCCGCGCCCGCAAGCTGGTGGATGAAGATCATTTCAGGCTCGACAAACTCCTCAACAGAACGGAGCAAGATCTTCGTGAAATAGAAAAGAAAGAAAAGGATCTCAACAAGGCCCTCCGGGAAAATGAGCGCATGCGCAAAGAGATGGAGACCCTGATGAACAAAGAGCGCCATCATCAACAGGTGGAACTGCTGAAGCAACAGAACAAGATCACGGAAGACAGGATCGCCTACCTGAAGGATATGGAGCGGAAGCTGAAACAGATTGTGCTCGACTGGCGCAAGACCGAAGTGACCGAAGACAGGAAAGAACTGATCAAACAATTACAAATACTGCTCTTCAAGCAGAACCAGCAACATGCCAATGAAAAAGTGAAAAAGAAGATCGGTTCCAAATACGACCAGGTAGGAGGAGAGATCGTAGTGGGCAATAAAGTGCTGATGAAAAAGAATCACCAGGTAGGGGAAGTGAAAGAGATCAGGGGGAAGAAAGCCGTGGTGCAATTGGGCCTGATGCCCATCACCGTGGATCTTAGCGACCTGGTGGTTGTAACGGAAAAGCCCGAAGGAGAGAAAGAAAGATCGAAGTGAGATATATCAATCTGCTGCCAGACACCGTTTCCCTCGTTCAGGGTGAAGCGAATTCCATTTTTTTGTTTCAGTGGTTCTTTTGATTATTACAGATTATTCAATGTAATAACCAAAATTATGAAACTCATCCATGCTGCAGCATTGGCTTTGCTTCCTGCCATGCTGAATGCCAATCACCAGCTCCCCGATACCCGTGGTGAAGCTGGCATTTCCTTACAATTGAAAGGCTTGCTCAATGGCAGGCATGTATATCTGCTCTCAAAAAAAGATCCGGCTCAGTCCAATATGGGCCCTAAATTCTATGATACGGTAGCCTCTGCCATGGTGGCCAATGGAACCGCTGAATTCAGCACCAGCGTCAATGATGCGGGAAAGCTGTACATGGTGGCCATTGATGGAGAGAAAGCGTTATTGACCTTACTGATCAGTAATAATGATAAGATCGCTGTCCGCGGCTCCCTGGAAGAATGGCCCAATATGAAAGTGAGCGGTTCGAAGGGCACCGCGCAGATGGCGGTTTTCAGGAAGTATTTTTCATCGGTGATCGTACACAAAGAAGGGGTGGCTATTAGCCAAAGCATCATCGATTTTGTGGCGTCGCATCCTGATAATATATATGTGCCACTGGTGTTGTTACAAACCTCCTCGATGACCAATGAAGAAAGAAAAATAGCTTTCGATAAACTTTCTGCTACCGCGAAGAATAGTTACTACGGGAAGAAACTGGCCATAGCCATGAATGAAGGTAATATGAATCAGCCTTTACGTGAAGGCTATCTCATTCCGGATTTCAAACTTCGTATGTTGGATGGCGATACTTTGTCCATCAGGCAGATCGCAGCCAAAAACAAACTCACCCTGGTCGATTACTGGGGCACCTGGTGTGGTCCTTGTGTGGCCGAATTCCCGCACCTGAAAGAAGTATATGCCAGGTTCAAGAGTAAAGGCTTCAGTATTTTGGGTATCACAAAAGGCGAGAACGAGTCCGGTTGGAGAAAGGCGATCGACAGTTATGGAATAAACTGGCAACACGGTTCGGATGATATCGACAATGCGCGCGACAAGGTGTTCAGGATCCACGCAGTGCCTGCATATGCTTTGATAGACCAGGAAGGGAAGATGATCGCATTCCTGGCCCTCGGATCAGATGCCGCAGCGCCTTTTGGGCCGTACATATTTGGTGAAGATCTGGATAAGACGTTGGAAAAGATTTTGAAATAAATGATTGAATGATGAGAAAAGCCGGGTACTTAACTCGGCTTTCCTACCATAAGTTGGAAGTTATATCGCTGAGATCAAAATATGTTTCTTCTTTAAATAGGTGTCAAACTGAAACTTGTTGAGTACCATCTTGTATAGGCTATCCCGGCCATTCTCGATGCGCTGTAGTTCAATGCGCAGAGAATCTCTATTCTGGAACTGTTGCCAGGCCTGTATTTTACGGTTTTGCAGGTCAAGTGTATGATTGTAGATTCCTGTAAATTGTTGTTTTGTCAGTTGAAGGGAGTCTGAGATTTTTCTAGCTACTTTTTGAGCTATCTCTTCTTGTTTCACTTGTTGGGCCTGGGTTGACAAGCTCAATATGATGATTGATAAAAACAGGAGAATGAATTTCATATTATTGATTTTATTAGATATCACAAGGATCTGCGTTATATTCCGTCAATGTTTCTGAATATGTTCCATCACTGAACTCGTATCTGTAGTTGCACTGCCACATGCCGGAACCGGAATCATAATAGCTTGAAATATTGACCCGAATTCCATTTGTACAAACATTATTGATGCATTTTTGGGAAGGCGAATAACAGTTATTGTTGTTGCATCCTGAGACAGGACATGCTGTGAGATTGGTTTCATAAACCATCCATTTTAATTGATTATATGTAGGACTGCCACAACTTTCTACATCTCTGTATTCCCTTTCGCGGATACCTGTATTCTGGTTAGTACCATCTTTTTGGCAACGAAAATTACCTGTCCATTGCCAGTTGGCAGGTTTAGGGCAAAGAGTGCAATTCAGGTTCTGGTGGGCCCAACGCAAAGTATTGAATGTAGGGCTACATGGATTGATATCAATTTGCTCCTGTTCCTGATACCCGGTATTGGGAGTTTCGCAACGTAAAGGCGTAGCCGTGTTTTGCCAAACGGCTACATTCACACAAGTGGGGCTTGTGCCTGCTTCCACCCATTGCAACCAGTTGTAGGTAGGGCTTGAGGAATTGGTATTTCTTTCTTCACGCAACAGGATATTTGACAGAAAAGTGGGGTCTAAATCACAGGGTTTGCATTTTGTATTGCCAGTTGGAGTCCATATTCCAGTTGGATCTGCAATCTGCCGGGTTTGGTAGGATATTTTCTTCAAAATATTACTATCGAGATCCCGAATATGTATCAATCTGCGGAAATTGTCATATTCGTAATGTGTTATCATATTTCGTACTCCTGCCTGTGAGACAATACCAACCAATGGTTCAAATGTATAGATGTTCATATCCGAATTTACTGGTCTTAATACAAGGTCATCGATAACGCCCGAACCTGATACGGTGATAGTGGAAGCGCCTGAGATAATATGCTCATATAATCCCCATCCTTGTTTTGTCATCAGAAGATTGCCACTTCCATTATTGGCAGACATAGACCCGTTTCGGCTCCAATAAGTAACACTATAGGTATTAGCAGCAGACAAAGAGTTTTTAACCAGTGTATTTCCAGAAGTAAGTGTCAAGCTCCTGATTCCTGTTCTGGCAATACTTGTGTTTAATGTTCCGCCGTTTCTGATCCAGTTACCGGCGCCATCATATTCGAAGGAAGCATATGCAATATCATCGGCACCGGCATTTTTAGCAGTAGCAATGGGCAGGGAACTATTGAAATCCCAGATGTAAGAATTCTTCAGGTCGTTGATAAATTGTTGTTCAGTCAGGTTCCCTTTGCCATCATACTTGCCGAATGTAATGCGGGGCGTATATCTTGCATCTTTCTTCACTGCTCCTGATATTGTATTGGAGAGGTTATAATTTAATAATGGAGTAACAGATTGGAGGATGAATAATGTATCTGGCAGCGGCATATCGCTTCTGAAACTGGTAAATTGAGAATATAATAACCGATCAAGCGTTCCGTTGGGCAGGAATTGATAGGAGGCTTTTTCTATTGGGATGATTACATGCTTATCCCTCAGGTTCCTGATCCCTGTAGTTAATGCATCTGTTGCAGTAATATTCGAATAAGTAGATGGATAGCGAAGACTGTCTGTCTGTTTTGATCCGTCGCTCAATATCTCTGTTATTGTTATTGGAGCCATGAGGTTGGCAGGATCATAAGTGTACTGCTTTTTATGCTCCAGCACATTACTTCCTTCATATGAGTAATTTATTTCCTCTGCTATTGCAATAGGAGAGGAAACAAGCCTATAGAAAAAAGAAAGGTACATGGCGGGATAACAGGTTGACCAGGTAGCTGGGCCATCACATTCCATAGCATTGCTGCTAAACTCATCCTTGATTGATTCGAAATCGATCCCAAATACTCTGATCTCTCCGGTAGCCATTGAATCCTGGAGGTATATGGTTTGATTGTTAGGTTCAGTTTGGTAGTAGTATTTGTTCACTTGTTTGATAGCAAGTTCATATCCTGATGAGATTTTTCTGTAAATATTTTTTTCATACAAAAGGTCTTCAATTCCCATCAACCCATTCCTGGATGGTATGCCTGCATTACCATATTTGAACTCTCTTTTACCATTCGATCCATTATATTCATCATATTCTATCACCCGGCCATATCTTTCTGTTGTTTCTCCATAATATGAATAGTAAAGAGGTTCCATCGGAGAAGAATAAGTGACTTTTTTGGAACAGGTTGCTTCAACTTTGGGTCTTGGTCCGTTGCAATAGTATTCATAGGTGGTGATGTCTTTTTGAAATGTTTTACCTGGCCCTCCAACCGGATCAAAGTATTCGTAAGATTTGGTGCCGGAAAGGGTACCTAAGCTATAATTCTTCAATCGCTTAATGCGTAGTCCTCCCGTAGCCTTCATTTCATATTCAAACCTGGTTTCACCTCCGGTTGGATAGACCACTTTTTCCAATACACAGGCTTTTGCATGTTCAATAGAATAGGACCTGTCGGCACCATATACAGGAACCAGATTGGTTCCATTGGGCTTGCCATTATAATAGCCGGAGGTGTCCTGGGCAGCGGAGATCCTGCTTGGGAGATTGATAGGATTGTAAGTAAATTCATAGCCTGGTAATGTTTGATTCAGGCCGTTTTCCTGTACAACGGAATCTAGCCTGAGTCTTTTTTCTCTGGCAGTCGAACCTGTACTGAAATAACTGTTATACAGCCGATATGCCTTCACATACTTATCT
>JAGIAP010000290.1 GCA_017744805.1 Chitinophagaceae bacterium
CTCATCGCCTGTATCAATTTCATCAACCTGAGCACTGCCAGGAATGCCGCTTCCATCAAAGAAGCCGGACTGAAAAAGATCATTGGCGCCAGTAGGAAAGCATTGATCCTTCAGTACCTGGCCGATGCCATACTGATGGCGGTATTGGCCATGATCATCGGTGTTGGCATCACCTGGCTCCTGCTTCCACAGCTCAGTTTCATCACTGGCTCAAAAATAGAATTTCCATCCGGTGGCGGATATCTCCTTGCCGCTTTTGCCATTGCATTGATCACGGGAATGATTGCCGGCATTTATCCTGCCATTTATCTCAGTAGCTTCAAACCGGCTGCTGTATTGAGTGGCAGCATAAAGCGATCCGCTACGGAATCCGGTATCAGAAAAGGCCTGATGGTGTTCCAGTTTGCGCTTTCAGTATTCTTTATCATTGCCGTATCGGTGGTTTGGCAACAATTGACACTCATTCAAACCAGGGACCTGGGCTATCGGCGGGAGCAACTGATCTATTTCGATATGGCGGAATTACCAGTCCCAAAAGATACCGGGGATCTCAAATCGGCGTCTGAGAATTTTCTGCTGCAACTGAAAGAATTGCCCGGTGTGATCGATGCCGCTTCATTCGGTCATAATATCACCAACAGGGATGGCGGCACCACCGATCTGCAGTGGCCGGGAAAAGACCCGGAAGAAAAGATCACGTTCACTGATATTGCCGTAGGGTATCATTTTATTGAAACGACAGGCATCCGCATGCAGGAAGGCCGGTCCTATGATGAATCCTATGGCACTGATCAGGGGGGTATCGTTTTCAACCAGGCGGCTATCAAGGCGATGAATATGAAAGACCCTATCGGAAAAAAGGTACAGCTCTGGGGAAGGGAAAGGACCATCATTGGTGTTGTGAAGGATTTCAATTTTCAATCCCTGCATGAGAAACTGAAACCCTGTTTCCTGGACCTGGTCACGGGTGGGAGGGCTTCCAAAATAATGGTGAGGATCGATAAACAAAATACCGCCGGCACCATTGCGGCCATCGATGCGCTTTTCCGCAAGGAGCAGAATGGCCTGGCATTCGATTATACATTCCTGAATGATGATTATGAAGCCATGTATGCAACAGAGAACAGCATGATGGCGTTGGCGAAATACTTTACATTCCTTGCTATCCTGATCTCATGTCTGGGGCTGTTAGGGTATACGGCATTCATGGCCAGGCAGAAACAAAAAGAGATCGGTATCCGGAAAGTGGCAGGAGCATCGGTACTGCAAATTTTGACATTAATGGCCATGGAATTCCTAAGACCGGTTTTGCTGGGCTTGCTGATCGCTTTTCCCCTGGGATACTGGTTGATGAATAACTGGCTGGCAGGTTTTGCTTACAGGGTAAGTATCGGGCCGGTTGTGTTTATAATGGCAGGGCTTGCTATACTTTTGATCATGCTGGCGAGTATCGGTGGGCAGTTGATGAGGGCGGCTATGGTGAGCCCCGCCAAAAGTCTGAAGCAATAAAGGATTCGATAAAAATAGAAAACCCTTCCGGGCCATCCGGAAGGGTTTTTGCTGTAGAGGGAGGACTCGAACCTCCACGGGGCAGTTAGCAATAGCGCAATCTGCGGTGGTCAACCCCAGTCGAACCAGCGTGAACCAGTCCGGCATTACACTACGTTTATCCTGTGACCCCCACCCCCGAGACAAGAGGGCATGTCTGCCAAGATTCCATCACTCCACAGTATCTGTTGTTTTGTTAAGAACTAATTACAATGCAATATTAAAGAAATTGGGCAAAACCTTGAAGATTTTCAAACAAAAATTTTGAATATTTCGAGATTATACAAATATTTGCAGGGTTGCTTTGAAAATTAGAAAAATACGATTGTAAAATGGGTGCTAAATTGAATCTTGACAAACTGGACCTTCAGATCATTCATGAGATGATCGATAATGCAGAAATTTCGTATGCTGATCTGGGTAAGAAACTATTTGTATCCGGCGGTACGATCCATGTTCGCATCAAAAAGTTACAGGAAGCAGGTATCGTTAAAGGTACCAAATTAAATGTGGATATGAAGCAGTTGGGCTACGATGTGATCGCCTTCATCGGTATTTACCTGGAGAAAAGCTCCTTGTATGATTCCGTAGCCGTGGCATTGCAGAAGATCCCCGAGATCATCCGGTTGAATTATACCACCGGCAACTATAGCATGTTTGCCGAGATCATCTGTAAGGATATTAACCAGTTAAGGGCGGTTCTGCACGATGAGCTCCAGAAGATCAAAGGGATTGAAAGGACTGAGACCTTCATTTCGCTGGAAGAGTCCTTTAATCGTAATGTTCAGGTATATACACCGTAGAACCAGAAATATTTGTTTTCCGGCTCTGGAATAAATATTATTTTTAGAAGCAGATCGTTATTGAAGGACCCCCAATCTTCTTTTATGAAAAAATTGATGGCAGTTGTTCTATTCCTGTGTGCATCTCTGACCCTGACCCATTGTAGTGATAAGGGAGGTGATGGCCCTGCTCCACCCAATCCCTGTTCAGAAACGGCATTGGCTGTAACCACAACACCGGCTGTGAACTCGTCAGACAAAGTACAGGTGGAAGCAGATTTACCCGTAACCATCAATATTACTGCGGGCTTTCCTGCAGGTGGTGCTACCTTGGACATTACAGCAAAGAATGAAGCCAATAACGTTCAATTCTTTGCTAACAGCTCTTCACTTACAACCAGTGGAGTGCATAATATCACCATCACCCAAACTCCTCCCAATAGTACAGCAATAGTTCAGATCACAGTAACTTCCAAGAATTGTGCCTCCAACAAATGGACCGGTACATTTAGGTATAAAAGAAAATAACAATACTGTATAAATTGTAACACGGCGCACAGAAGAATGGTGCGCTTTTTTTTGCTATCCCCTTACTTCCAGGGCATCTCTCAATCCATTCCCCAGCATATTGAATGCCAATACCAGCAGCATGATGGCAAACCCCGGAGCCAGGGCCAGCATGGGATTATTGGTGATGATGAAATTATAGTTCTCTTTGATCATCAGGCCCCAACTGGGTTGAGGTGGTTGAACGCCCACGCCCAGAAAGCTAAGCCCTGCTTCAATTACAATGGCCGATGCAAAATTAGACGCGGCCACTACTGTTACAGGCCCCATCACATTCGGCAATACATGCCTGAAAAGTATGCGGCCATGAACATAACCCAGCGCCCTTGCAGCTTCAACATATTCCATTTCCCGCACGCTCATCACCTGTCCGCGTATGATCCGCGCCACATTCACCCACATGGTCAGTCCAATAGCGATGAATACCTGCCAAAATCCTTTTCCCAGCATCAGGGTGATGGCAAACACGAGCAGGAGGGTGGGGATACTCCAGATCACATTGATGAGCCACATGATGGCATCGTCTACCCATCCTCTGAAATACCCGGCCAGTGCGCCCAGCAGCACACCGATGCTCAGGGATATCAAAACCGTTACCAATCCAACGCTCAGGCTCACACGAACACCTACCAGCAAGCGGCTGAGGATATCCCTGCCGTATTTGTCTGTGCCGAGACGGAAGGTTTTGGTTATCACTTTCCAGCCGGGCATAGCGGCATCATAGGCCACTCTTTTGGTGATGTCCTCATCGATGTATTGTTCAATGATCAAACTGTCCCTGGTAGTGGTATACGAGCTGATGGGGATATAATGGAACTGATCTTCCTGACCCCGCAGTAAACGGCTGATAAAGGAAACCGCTGGTGGCTGCGGCGTTTTAGGTAATAAGAGGAATTGTTGTTGGGTGCCCGGTTTTAACCCTCCGATCTGAACGATCATGCGGTTGGCGTCTGGCGTGCCATCCGGTGCAATGAAATAAGCGAAGATGGCGGTGAGTACAGACAGCAAAATGATGCCCATCCCAAATAGTGCGCCTTTATTTTTCTTTAGTCTTCGCCAGGTATTCCTGGAAGCATCAGCAGCCATTGGTGGAAATTACAATTTTATCCGGTATTTCATCGCTTCGACACTTTTCTTCCCTTCCATTCATAATGGCCGAACTTGCCGAGCCAGCCTGCAATGATGGTGTACAAAATATGGATAGGTTGCAGCAGCAGGAAGTATTTCATGCGACGCTGCTGCCCAAAGAAGATGGCCACTGAATTCACGAAGGGAAATTCGATCAGCATTTTTGCCAGCAATAGAATGATGCAGAAAAAGAAGGCCAGTGGTTTCCAGAAGCCCATGATGAACAGGACCAGAAAGCCCAGGTTGGAAAGATAAACCAGTAGCAAGGCCCAGAAAATGCGCTTGTCATCATAACTGTCTGCCTTGCTGGCCCAGCGGATACGCTGATGGATAAAGGCTTTCCAGCTATGCACCGGCTCCGTGCTGACAATGGCGGTTGGGCTCTTGCAATAGAAAACTTTATCGGGATATCTTTTAAAGATCTTATGCATGAGGAACATATCATCCCCAGAAGGCAGGTGATCTATCTTCTCAAATCCATTCACTTCTTCAAAAGCAGATCGTTCATAGGCCAGGTTGGCCCCGTTGCACATACTGTGGGCTCGCTTGAAAACTGAAGCGCCGGTAATGCCCTGCAGCGTGAGGAAGTCGAGCGACTGAAAAATATTCAGCAGATTGTCCTTTCCTTCGATCACTACCGGCGCGGCAATGAACTTAGCGCCTGTATATTGGTAGTAAGACCCGATGGTGTGCAACCATTGCTGATGGAAGATACAATCTGCATCGGTGGTAACGATCAGCGTTCCCTTTGCCTGGTCGATACCTGCCTGGATGGCTTTTTTCTTGAAAGCCGTGGATCCGTTGCCGTTGTCCGGCAGATCGGCCATTCGTATCAGTTTCAATGCGGGCCATGCTTTGCTGGCTTCGTCCAGTAGACGGAATGTATCGTCGGTGGAATGATCATCGATGATGATCACTTCAAAAAGTTCCGGGGGATATTGTTGCTGACGAAGTGAATCGATGAGCCTGGGCAGATTGGCTTCTTCGTTGCGTGCAGGAATGATCACCGTGATGGATGCAGTAGGTGCATCCGCTGGTGGCGTGTAGACGGGTAGTTTATTCCAGGCATTGTGGTAGTACCCGATCAATACCGCATATCCGATCAACAACAAAAAGAATATCAACAGAAAAAAGGGCATCGGCTCGATATTGGTTGATGCGATAAATATACGATTGAATCTATGCAATCACAACTAACCGTCAATTGCTTCCCGGATATGGCTGATATATTTTTCCTGTAAAACCTGGTGCCCCGCAGGTAAGATCATGATGGTGCACCATTCTTCTATGCCCTGCCGGAATCTTTCAGCAGGCTGTGGGAGGATGATACGATCATATTGGCCATACAATAACCGAACGGGTATCTTGTATTGCCGTATGTATTCCCTGATCGTTTGCAGGTTTGGGCTGATACGCCGCATGCAGGTCCACCTGCAATACAATTCCTTCCTGATGGCAGTATCGTGGATATAATGCCTGGTGAATTTATAAATGCTCTGGTTGATCAGCTTCAGCTTGTTGCCGGTATTGAGGATAAAGAAGAACCATCCGGGATAATGCATGGTGAACCGGAAGAGGCCATTGCCGATGAAGGTTTGTGTGGCCAGCCAATACCAGCGGTTCACTTTGAGGCCATCGGGTGCCAGCAATATTAGTCTTTCTACCTGTCCGGGGATGGACTCCAACAGGCTCAGGGCCACCCGGCCTCCCATGCTGTATCCCATCAGGGTGAAGGAAGCATGTGATTCTCTGCCTCTGGCCGTTAGAATGGCCTTCACGATATGGGTGAGATCAGTCACCGTAAAATCGAGCCCTTCTTCCCATTTTGTGATGCCATGAAAGGGCAGATCGATGGCGAGAATGGTGTATTCAGCTCCCAGATGGGTTTCCAGGAAATCAAAGCTATGCGCGGTTTCGCCATAGCCATGGAAGCAGCAAAGCAGCTTTTGTCCTTTACCGCCATATCGGTAATGAACAGACGAATTCTTATATAATAGAAGGGCTGACTGCATTTGCAGCACCAAATCTACTGATCTTTTTATTACTTGCTGAAGCTACGGACAATGTATTGATCATCCCCATAACGGATCGTCAGAATATATTGTCCTTCCGGCAGATTATCCACCGGGAGCCAAAGCTGCATATCCCCTTTTTTGAAATTCGTTTCCCTGTTCATCAGTGCAAGTCCGCTGATACTGTAGATACTTATGGAACCGGAATAGTTTTCCGCTGAACTGATCTCTGCCACCAACATCGGTTGATTGGCGGGATTGGGATAGAGCTTGTTCAATGCAAGCCCGGGTTTGGTACTCCTGATCATGATGGCATTGGAGAAGATGACCTGGCCTGTTTCGCGGATCTGCAACCGGTAGAAATTCTTTCCTGAAAAAGGATGTATATCCGAATACCGGTAATTGCTGCTTTGCGTGGTAGTGGCCTTTACCTGTTGCAGATCGCTGTATGATTTTCCGTCTGAACTGTGTTGTATCGTGAAGCTGGTATTGGGATCGGTACATTCGGCTGTCCATTGCAGTGATATCTTTTCATTCGCATACTCTCCCATGAAGAGCTCCAGTTTTACGGGAAGTGCGATATTGAAAACATTTTTGGCCCTCACTCTTTCAAACAATTCCTTATGCCCGTCATTGTTGTAATGAATACCATCACCTGAATTGTATTTGGCCAGTATGGTGCTGTCTGCGGGGTTGTAGAGGCCATCGTAGAAATTGATGGTCTGCGCTGTACCGAAACGGTTGATGATGGAATCTTTCAATACGGCCAGTTTTCGTTTCAGTGCGGGATCGTCCCAAATGCCGCCTGACCTGGGTTGGGTGGTCATGATATAACAACGGTGGCCTTCCTTCACTACAGAGTCGTAAATGGTTTGCAGGCAGTACATGATCTCTGCAATAGAATATTCTTCATACTTGTTGGAAGGATAATTGATGAACACGATACCATTGTATGGCAACGGAAGACCAGCCAGCGAAATATTGGCCCTCGTCACATTCTTGGCGGGATCCGGCCCTTCCCTGTTGGGAGGTGGCACATAGCTGGTAGGCATGCCTTTGTATACTGGATAGCCGCCCACGGCCAGGGTGTAAGTGCTGTCTACAATATGAAGTTTGTATTTGTAATACTGGTTGAACCTGTTGACCCAGGAACTATCCAGGGGCCAGGCGCCCGTTCCTCCGGCAGTGGAGGAGCCAACCACCGCAACGCGGTATTGGGCTGATGCTTGCAGACAGGTTGCCAGCAGCACCACGCAAAGGAGTTGCAAACGATTCATGTTGAACGATGTTTAGGGGTATGTTCAAGGGCACTGACAGGGCTGGTAAATCAAAGGAAGGAAGTATTTAAAAGTACGGAAAATCTGGCTCTCTGAGCGGATCTCAGAGAATCCGGACCGGATAAAAAACAATCCAAAAATATATTGCGGAAAACTTGACAATCCCAGTATTTTATCCTAAGTTTGGATAGTTGCATAAACAACGATATGCCAAACAACCATTTTAAAAGAGGAGAGCTGTACAGCTTCATCACGGGCAAGGCTTCCACTGCGATCGCCAGGAGATTGCAGAAAAAGTTCAACGCTGCCGGACTGAATTTAACCATCGAGCAGTGGAGTGTGTTATATCATTTGTGGAAGCAGGATGGTATCAGCC
>JAGIAP010000291.1 GCA_017744805.1 Chitinophagaceae bacterium
TCATCGACACTGGTCACCGCGACGCCGGCAATCCCGAAGAGGTGGCAGGCGTGGCTTATTTTCTTGCAGGCCCCGATGCTTCGTATATCACCGGATCCGTGATCACAGTTGACGGAGGGCTGACCATCACATTCTAGTTTCAATAAAAATAAAATAAGCGATAGCTATATGCAGGCCATATTAGGAGCTATTTATCATTTGATCGGTGGCTTTGCCTCCGGCAGTTTTTACATGCCCTACAAAAAAGTGCATGGCTGGCAATGGGAAAGTTTCTGGTTGACGGGTGGACTTTTTTCCTGGCTGATAGTGCCGCCTGTAGCGGCATGGCTCACACTTCCGGGATTTCACAATATCATCGGTGGAACTGCTCCTGCCGTACTGGGCGCGGTTTTCCTGATGGGACTGCTCTGGGGCGTTGGCGGCCTAACCTATGGATTGGGGGTGCGTTACCTGGGCATGAGCCTCGGAAATTCTGTGATACTCGGTTTCTGCTCCGCATTTGGAGCGCTTATCCCACCAGTGTATTACAACCTGTATCCTTCTGATGGAAAGACCAGTTTGACGGATATGTTCGCTACGCCTGGTGGCAGGATGGTCTTATTGGGTGTGCTGGTTTGCCTGATCGGCATCGCCATCTGTGGCAGGGCAGGCATCCTGAAAGAAAGGGATCTGCAAAAAGAAGAAAAGAAAAATAATGGGAATGAGTTCAGCTTGCTGAAGGGGCTCATCATTGCCAGTGTTTCCGGCATATTGAGCGCTTTCTTCAACTATGGGATAGAAGCAGGGAAGTCAATGGCCGAAGAAGCCGTGAAAGCGGGCGCCAATCCACTTTTCCAGAACAATGTGATCTTTGTGGTGATCCTCTGGGGAGGCCTCACTACTAATTTCGCCTGGTGCATTTTCCTGAATATCCGTAATCGTTCCTTTAAAGATTATTCCAACAAAGCGACCCCCTTGTTCCGCAATTACATTTTCTGTGCAATGGCTGGTACGCTATGGTTCCTTCAATTCTTTTTTTATGGTATGGGTGAAAGCAAGCTCGGCAATGGCGCCAGCTCCTGGATCCTGCATATGGCCTTTATCATCCTTACCGCCAATGTATGGGGCATCGTATTGAAAGAATGGAAAGGCACCAGCCCCAAAACGATCCGCACCATTACTATCGGTATCCTGAGCATCATGCTTTCCGTGATACTGGTGGGCTACGGCAACTCAATTATGTAACGCTTCATAAAAAAATATGTATGGCAAGCCAGATCAAAAATTTCAAGTACGTCAGTTATCTGTGGGATGAACAAAAGGCGGCCTCTTTCGATGGGGATGAGGTAGCGTTGCTCGTTTACAGGTCTAGCCTGTTGGGCGCCGATCTTCGTCTCACCAATTACGGAGGTGGGAACACCTCCTGCAAAGTAATGTCGAAAGATCCCCTCACGGGAAAAGATACGGAAGTGATGTGGGTGAAGGGGAGTGGTGGTGATCTGGGCACGATGCAGCGTAGTGGCCTGGCTGCCCTGTATGTGAACAGGCTTCGGGCGTTGGAAAAAGTGTACAGAGGAAAAGATCATGAAGATGAAATGGTAGAGCTCTTCAATCATTGCATCTACGATCTGGCTTCCAAAGCGCCCAGCATCGATACTCCTTTGCATGGATATCTTCCTTTCAAACATATCGATCACCTGCACCCGGATGCAGCCATCGCCATCGCTGCCGCGAAAGATGGAAAACAGATCACGCAGCAATTGTTCCAGGGGCAGATCGGCTGGGTAGACTGGCAACGCCCCGGCTTCGACCTGGGCCTTCAGCTCAGGCAATGCCTGGAGGAGAATCCCGGCATCCGCGGCATCATGCTGGGATCCCATGGGCTCTTTACCTGGGGCGACACGGCCTATGAAAGCTATCTCAATACACTGGATGTGATTGAAAAATGTTCAGCGTATATCCATGAAAAAGTAAATGCGCAGGCAGCCATATTTGGCGGTGCAAGGCTCAGGTCGCCTGATGAACAGGCGCGGAAGGCAAAAGCATCTGCACTGGCGCCATTGTTACGGGGGCTCTGTTCTTCGCAACAAAAAATGATCGGGCATTTCACCGATGACGCGCGGGTATTGGAGTTCATCAACTCACATGATCTCAACAGGCTTGCCCCGTTAGGTACCAGTTGTCCTGACCACTTCTTACGTACCAAGATCTCCCCATTGGTTCTTGATCTTACAACTGATGCGGATCTGTCAGACCTGGAAGCGGTGAGAAAGAAGATAGGGCCACAGTTTGAAGCTTACCGGCAAATGTATGCTGATTACTACCGGCAATGCAAACATGATAATAGCCCGGCAATGCGTGATGCTAATCCCGTGGTGATCCTGTATCCGGGAATTGGTATGTTCACTTTCTCGAAAGACAAACAAACAGCCAGGGTAGCGGCTGAATTCTATATCAATGCCATCAATGTGATGCGCGGTGCGGAAGCGATATCCAGTTACACTTCATTGCCCAGGCAGGAAGCGTTCGATATAGAATACTGGTTGCTGGAAGAAGCGAAGCTGCAACGCATGCCGAAACCAAAACCATTGAGTGGGCGTGTTGCCCTGGTAACGGGCAGTGCCGGTGGCATTGGAAAAGCGATCGCCAGGAAATTCGCGGCCGAAGGCGCTTGCGTGGTGTTGAACGATATCAATGCGGAGCGACTAGGTTCGGCTACGGAAGAATTCAGGAAATCATACGGAAAGGACCTGGTGGACCAGGTATTGCTGGATGTGACCAGCAAAGATTCTGTGGAAGCGGCTTTTGCAAAAGCTGCATTGAGTTTCGGGGGTGTGGACATCATCGTCAACAATGCAGGCATCAGTATTTCAAAATCCATAGCGGAACATACATCGGAGGATTGGGATAAACTATACGATATCCTGGTGAAGGGGCAGTTCATGGTTTCGCAAATAGCGATCGAAGTGATGCGCAAGCAGGCCTTTGGTGGGGATATCGTGAATGTGGTGTCTAAGAATGCGATCGTGGCAGGCCCGAACAATGCGGCCTATGGTTCGGCTAAGGCGGCGCAGGCGCATTTGTCGCGGTTGATGGCGGCTGAGCTGGGGCCCGACAAGATCCGCGTCAATACCGTCAACCCGGATGCAGTGATCGCCGATTCAAATATCTGGGCCAATGGCTGGGCAGCCGGAAGGGCAAAGGCCTACGGCATTACAGTGGAAGAGCTACCGGCCTATTATGCTAAACGAACATTGCTGAACGAGACGATCCTTCCGGATGATATCGCCAATGCCTGCTTCACTTTCGTAGGTGGATTGCTGAACAAGTCTACAGGGAATATCCTCAATGTGGATGGTGGCGTGGCCATGGCCTTTGCCAGATAAAACGATCATCAACGCTTATGCCCAAACGATTAGCCTTCAGGATGACCCTGTACAAGGGTTTTGAAGAAGAATACGAACGCAGGCACGCAGCCATATGGCCTGAATTGCAGGCCTTGCTGAAAGAGACCGGGATCAGTAATTATTCTATTTTCCTGGATAAGGAATCCTGCCTGCTGATCGGAGTGATGAAAGTGGAAAACGAAACAAGCCTCGATGATCTTGCAAAGCATCCCGTCATGAAACGCTGGTGGGATCATATGAAGGATATCATGGAAACCCATCAAGATCATTCTCCTGTCAGTATTGCCTTGAAAGAAGTGTTCTTTCTCGGATGAACAATCAAAAGAATAAAAATGGAATTGAATATAGCAGAATACAATAGCCGATTTGAAGCGGCGCAACAAAAAGCCTTTGACCATTGCAGTCATCAACTGCAAGAGGTGGAAGCGATAGTGGACAAGCTCATCCGCTTCCAGGTGGCCATTCCCAGTTGGGCCCTGGGAACAGGAGGCACCAGGTTCGGGCGCTTCAGCGGTGCCGGAGAGCCTGCCAACCTGGAGCAGAAGATCGGAGATATAGGATTGCTGCATGCACTGAACAGGGCGAGCGGGGCCATCTCCTTACATATCCCCTGGGATATCCCGGAAGATGGAAATGCCATCAAACAATTGGCTGCTTCGCATGGCCTCGTTTTCGATGCCGTCAACTCCAATACCTTCCAGGATCAGCCTGGTCAATTGCATAGTTATAAATTCGGTTCGCTGCAACATGTCAGTAAGACCATTCGCAAACAGGCCATCCGGCATAATATAGAGGTGATCAGGCAGGGAGAAGCGATCGGTTCAAAGTCACTCACCATCTGGCTTTCAGACGGTTCCTGTTTTCCTGGTCAGTTGAATTTCAGGCATGCCTGGCAAAACACATTTGAGAGCCTGCAGGAGATCTATGCTGCTTTACCGCCAGACTGGAAATTGTTTGTGGAGTACAAAGCCTTTGAGCCCAATTTCTATTCCATGACGGTGGGGGACTGGGGCCAGTCCTTATTGTATGCATCCAAGCTGGGGCCACAGGCTTATACATTGGTTGACCTGGGCCATCACCTGCCCAATGCCAATATCGAGCAGATCGTTTCCCTCCTTTTGATGGAAAACAAGCTGGGAGGCTTCCATTTCAACGATAGCAAATACGGTGATGATGACCTGACCGTAGGCAGCATCAATCCCTACCAGTTATTCCTCATTTTCAGTGAACTGGTGGAAGGCATGGATGAACGTGGGATGGATCATGCCAGCGACCTGGCCTGGATGATCGATGCCAGCCATAATATCAAAGACCCGCTGGAAGACCTGTTGCAATCCGTTGAAGCGATCATGATCGCATATGCGCAGGCGTTACTTGTTGACAGGCCGGCATTGTTACAGGCCCAGCAGAACAATGATGTAGTGCAGGCGCAGGAAATATTGCAAACAGCATTCAGGACAGATGTCAGGCCCATTGTGGCTGAAGCCAGGCGCAGGACAGGCGGTGCCATTCACCCCCTGGATGCATTCAGGAAACTGAAATTGAGAGAACAATTGATTGCCGCCAGGGGAAAAAACTCCGTAGCTACCGGATTATGAAACAGGAAGTGATACTCATATTCGACATGGGGAAAACAAACAAAAAGTATTATTTGTTTGACCAGCAATACCATGAACTGGAGAAAGGGTATGTGCAGTTCCCTGAGATCACGGATGATGATGGATTTCCCTGCGATGATCTATCTGCCATCACGCAATGGATGTTATCGGTGGCGGATGCTGTCCGGGCCAATGAAAAATATGAACTGGGCGCGATCAATTTTTCCGGCTATGGCGCCACCCTGGTGCACCTGCATAAAGGGAAGGTTTGCGCACCAATGTACAATTATTGTAAACCCTTACCCGGAAATATCACCCAATTGTTCATCGATAAGCATGGTGACTTGAACCGCTGGAGCAAACAAACGGCATCACCTTATCTCGGTATTCTGAATGCAGGCCTCCAATTGTTCTGGTTAAAATATACAAAGCCGGAGATATACCGGCAGATAGACCGTACCCTATTTTTTCCGCAATACCTGAGTTATATGTTCACAGGAATTCCGGTAACTGAATATACCGGCCTGGGTTGTCATACCGGATTGTGGGATTTTGAACAATCTGATCTTCATCGTTGGGTGTATGCGGAGCAAATGGACCAGCTCCTTCCGGAGCTGAGCGCCAGCACTGATGCATGCCTGGCGGGGGATAGCAGGATCCGTGTCGGTTCGGGGATACACGACAGCTCTGCGGCGCTGGTGCCTTATCTCAGGAAAGACGGCCATCCATTTTTATTGTTGTCCACCGGTACCTGGAGCATTTGCCTCAACCCTTTCAACAGTTCGGTATTGACAGATGAAGAGCTGGCGGCGGATTGTCTTTGTTACCTGCAGCCCGATGGAAAACAAGTGAAATCATCCAGGCTTTTTCTCGGGAATATATTCACGAAGTGGGAGGGGATACTGGCTACCCATTTTGGAAAATCAGCTTCTTACCATCAATCGATCGCATTCGATCCGCAATTGTTTGCGAAGGCGTCGCGGATCAAGTCGCCCCTATTCGTGAGCGTTAAAACGGCCGGCAGCGCTTACTTTGAACAGAATCCGGTAATGGATCTTTCCTGGTTCCTCAGTTATGAAGAAGCTTATCATCAATTATTGCATGAGCTGGTTTCATTACAGGTGGAGAAGATCAGGCTGGTGCAGGGAAATGGAAAACCAGACAGGTTGTACGTAGATGGCGGCTTTTCGAAGAACGGGGTTTTCCTGGGAACGTTGCGGGCCTTGTTGCCTGGTTTTTCAGTGATCCCTTCTGATGCGGCATTGGGCTCTTCATTGGGCGCCGCAATGGTACTCGAAAAATAATAGAAACATGAAATGGGAATACAATACGGATTATCCGTCGGTGACCGATCTGAAGAAAAAAGCGAAGAAGCGGATACCCCGCTTTGCCTTTGAATACCTGGAAGGAGGGTGCAATGAAGATGTGAACCTGGCCCGGAATAAATCGGAATTGCAGGAAGTGCAGTTGATGCCTTATTACCTGCGTAAGTATCAGCAGCCCGGGCTGCAAGTGGAATTGTTCGGTAAAACGTACGATGCGCCATTCGGCATTGCTCCGGTGGGATTGCAGGGACTGATCTGGCCTGATGCACCGGAGATACTGGCGCGCGCATCTTTGAAGCATAATATACCATATGTGCTGAGCACTGTGTCTACCAGCAGTATCGAGCGCATCGCTGAGTTGACGGAAGGCCAGGCCTGGTTTCAATTGTATCACCCGGCAAAGGATGAGCTGAGGGACGATATCATCAAACGTGTAGCAGTTGCTCAATTGCCGGTGCTGGTAGTGTTGGTGGATGTTCCCTCATTTGGTTTCCGCCCCAGGGATATCCGTAATGGACTGGCCATGCCGCCAAAGATGTCTGTGAGGAATATCCTGCAGATCATGGGTAAACCATTATGGGGCATGAAAACACTCGCTGCGGGTGTGCCGGGATTTGCTACGCTCAAACCCTATATGCCGAAAGGACTGGATATGGCCAAACTCGGCATGTTCATGAACCAGACATTTGCCGGAAAGATAGACGAAGAAAAGATCAAGCCCATTCGCGATCTATGGAAGGGCCCATTGGTGTTGAAGGGGATCGTGAATGAAGAGGATGCCGCAACAGCGTATAAATTAGGAGTGGACGGCATCATCGTGAGCAATCACGGCGGGCGGCAGATAGATGCGGGAGAATCCACTATCCGTTCCCTGCAGCGGGTAGCTGCTTACAAGGGGAAGATGAAGATCATGATCGATAGCGGGCTCCGGTCGGGGCCTGATATCGCCAGATGCATGGCCATGGGCGCCGATTTCGTTTTTATGGGCAGGCCGTTCATGTACGGTGTGGGAGCGCTTGGCAATAACGGTGGGGATCATACGATTGCAATGTTCAAGACCCAGTTGCGACAAGTGATGGACCAATTGGGATGTGCCCGCGTGGAGCAACTTCCTGATTTCCTGATCAGGTAACAGGCCCCGCCATTTCTGCTGTCATCAATTTCAAGCCATATGAGATCAGCACTACTTTCACTTTGTATGTGCGCAGCCTTCATTTGCCCACAGGTTGCCAATGCACAAAAGAACTCAGGGATTTTCTATTCTTCCCTTTTTGCAAAAAATCAACCCTATTTGCGGCTCAACGGAGTAAGTGTTGGCGCTTCCAATTATTTTCTGAAAGATGTGAACGGGGATG
>JAGIAP010000292.1 GCA_017744805.1 Chitinophagaceae bacterium
CAGTCTTCAATGTGTATTCCGGTGGTGATTATATGCTGGTGACCTGGGGTAGCAGCCGGATGGATGCCATGACCCCGGAGGAGCGCTACACGTATAAATCCGATCTGAATACCCTTTTCCTGCAAAGGGCCCATGAGCTGAATGCCGTGAAGACCCAACCCGCCTTCACTGCGCTTACGGATTATTCCGCGGTCAATTCCACCAACTGGCGGCAACTGGGATTGGTGGATCAGGGAGCCAATACACCTCAGAAAGACCTCGATGCCTATCTGAAAGTGATTGTCTCGAATTCATTCGCCAAAGCCACCGCACCCGGAGGATACCTGCATCCTTCCTTCGATGTGAATGGCGTGATCAGGAAGAAATACGATATAGTGATCAGTTATTTCATCAACGCATTCGGCGTAGACCTTCAGGCCATCGGGAACGAAGGAGCATAAACAAACAATAACTACAAAAAGGAACAGAAGGATATTATGAACGGTCCCATTGTGAAAGTTGAGAAATTGTCCCACCGCTACAGCGTACAGTGGGCGATCCGCGACATCGATTTCGAGATACCCAAACATGGCATTTATGGATTGCTCGGCTCCAACGGGGCCGGCAAATCCACTACCATGAACATCATGTGCGGAGTGCTGAAACAAACGGAAGGTGATGTGTACATCAAAGGCATCAGCATGCGCAACAATCCTGTGGAAGCCAAGCGCCATATCGGTTTCCTTCCACAGAAGCCACCGTTGAATGCGGATCTGACCGTGGAAGAATTCCTGCGCTACAGCGGCAGGCTTCGATTCATCCCTGCCCGGGATCTGAACAAAGCCGTGGATTCCGTGATGGATCGTTGTGCCATTTCGCATTTCAGGAAGCGGCTGATCCGTAACCTGTCCGGTGGTTACCAGCAACGCGTAGGCATTGCACAGGCCATCATCCATAACCCCGATATGGTGGTGTTTGATGAGCCTACAAATGGCCTGGACCCCAACCAGATCCTGGAGATCAGGAGACTGGTAAAAGAAATTGCCGAGGACCGAACCGTGATCCTTTCCACCCATATTCTTTCCGAAGTGCAGGCTACCTGCGATTATATCCGCATGATCGAGCAGGGAAGGATGGTGTTTGCAGGTACTGTGGAAGATTTTGATAATTACATCGTCCCCAATACCCTCGTTGTTTCCCTCTCCGCCATGCCACCTGTGGAAGAACTGATGACCATCCCCGGCATTTCAGGTGTGGAATCCCTCGGCGGGCCCAAATACAGGTTGAAATTCATCGATGGGCCGGATGTGAAGGAACGACTGGTGGAAACCAGCGTAGCCAGAGGCTGGAGGCTGACTGAAATATTTGCAGAGAAGAGCTCACTGGACGCCATTTTCGCCGAGCTGAGCAAGAAATAATTCTAAACCGGAAAAGAAAGAACAATAATGAAGACCGTATTCAATATAGCACGTGCCGAGTTGCAGACCCTTTTCTTCTCGCCTGTTGCATGGCTGATCATCATCATCTTCACCTTCCAGTGCAGCATGGGCTACACCGAGCACCTGGAAAGCTGGCAGAAATATTTTGCACAAGGTTACAAGAGCAGCGGCGTATCCATGGACCTCTATGCCAACCAGGTGGGAGGCATGTTCTACAATATCCTCAGCTACCTTTATCTCTATATCCCCTTGCTCACCATGGGGCTGATGAGCCGCGAATTCCACAGCGGCTCCGTAAAACTTTTGTACTCTTCACCCATCAACAATGCACAGATCGTATTCGGGAAATTCCTTTCCATGATGGTGTACGGGCTGATCCTGATCGCTATCGTGATGGTATATGTGCTTTTCAGTTGGTCTGTGATCAAGGACTTTGAGATCAGGGCCATCATGGTAGGGGTTCTTGGATTGTACATGGTAATACTGGCTTATGCCGCCATCGGGCTTTTCATGAGCAGCCTCACCTCTTACCAGGTAGTAGCCGCCATGGGAACACTGGCTGTACTGGCAGCGCTTAATTTTGTAGGAACGCTCTGGCAGGATGTGGAATTTGTACGCGATATCACCTACTGGCTCACCATCGGCGGCCGTGCCGGGTGGTTCATTGTAGGCATGTTCACCAGTGAGGACTTTCTCTATTTCCTGATCGTGATGGGATTGTTCCTGGTCCTCAGCATCATCAGGCTCAACGCTGTTCGCCAGAAAAGCCGCTGGACGGCCTCTTCGGGGAAATATGCCCTGGTGATCAGTACCGCATTGATGTTGGGATATTTCAGCTCACGCCCCCTGCTCATGTTCTTCTACGATGCTACCTCCACCAAATTCAATACCCTTACTCCCAATAGCCAGGAAGTGATCAAAAAACTGGACGGGGACCTCACCATCACCACTTATGTGAATATCCTGGACGATCAGAATCTTTACATCGCCTATCCCAAAGCAGTGTTGAGCGATATCCTTCGCTTCAGGCAATATACCCGTTTCAAGCCCGAGACAAAACTGAAATATGTTTATTACTACGATTCTGTGAAGAATCCCGGGTTGGAGAGAAGGTACCCCAAACTGAACATGAAGGAAAAATTGAAAAAGATACTGGAAACCTATGAGATGAATGAGAAACTGGTGGTAGAGCCAGAGGTGGTGCGCAAGCAGATCGATCTGTCCGGGGAGGGCAGGACCTTTGTCCGTTCCATCGAGCGTGGCAACGGGAAACAGACCTTCCTCCGCATATACGATGACCAGATGGTATTCCCCGGCGAGACCGAGATAACGGCAGCGCTTAAGCGCCTAACACTGGACAAGCTGCCCAAGGCCGGGTTCCTTCACGGCCATGGTGAGCGCGATAACACCCTGGAGGGAGACCGTAATTATAACCGCTTTGCTGCGGATAAGCCTTTCCGTTATTCCCTTCTCAACCAGGGCTTCGATGTAGCCGATGTCACCCTCGATAAAGAAGTGCCGGATGATATCAATATCCTCGTGATCGCGGATATGAAAGTGTCGCTCGATACAACAGAAAAGAAATTCCTGGATAACTATATCGCCCGCGGCGGTAACCTGCTGATTGCCGGGGAAACCAAAAGGCAAACTGCCATGGATGAACTGATAGCGCCCTTCGGTGTGCGCTTCGTGCCCGGACAACTGGTGGTGAAAGGAAAGACACAGCTTCCGGACTTCATCGTGTCCAAACCAACGGCCGATGCCGGCGACCTGATCTATATCCTGGGCGAGATGCATAAATACAAACTGGTGGTCACCATGCCCGGGGCAGTAGGTCTGGATTACTCTACAGACAAAGGTTTTGATGTAGCGCCGCTGCTGATGTCCGACTCGCTCAGTTGGAATGAAATGGAAACCACCAATTTCATCGACGATACCGTCAGGCTGAACCCTGCTGCCGGTGAAGTGCAGAAAGCTTATCCCACCGCGCTGGCACTGAGCAGGAAAGTGGGCAACAAAACACAGAAGATCATGATCCTCGGAGATGCGGACTGCATCAGTAACGGGGAGATCAGTATCAGCCGCCAGAATATCCCGGCAGCTAATTTCTCGCTGATCAGGAGCGCTTTCTTCTGGATGTCTGACAACGAAGTGCCCATCGATGTCAGAAGGCCACAATCCACCGATGATGCCATTGCGCTGAATAAGAAAAGCATGTTCACCTCCAAACTGGCATTGGTATGGGTATTGCCGGGACTGATGATATTGACGGCCCTCATTGGTTGGGTACGCAGAAGAAGCAGATAATCTTAAAAGGAATATATGAGCTTTATCATAGACAAACAAACGCTGGACGACCTGAACATATTCGGCAAACGGGGCGCCATCTACAATATATTCAACAATACCAATACCCGCGGTGGGGCCCTGCTGCTGGAAGAGATGTTCAATTACCCGTTGGCCGATGCGGGGCGCATCAGCGAGCGAATGAATATCATCCGTTTCTTTCGTGAACAGCAACTGGTATTCCCTTTCAGCAATGAAAGTTTCGATACCATCGAACATTACCTGGAGAATACCGATGAACGCTCCAAACTGGCGATGGAAGAGGATAACCTGCAAAGGAAACTCAGGAATATGGTAGGGGCCGATACCGAATTTGAAGGACTGCATAAAGGGGTAATGGCCGTGATCGATGTATACAACCGCCTGCAGGATTTCCTGTTTTCCCTTAATGGAAAAATGGACAGCGTATGGAAGTCCGAAGTGCAGGAGATGCAGATGCTTCTGAACGATCCGGCCCTTCCATTCATCAGGGAAGAGAAGAACAGCAAAAAACTGAGCTATGCAAAACTAGCCGGTTATGATAAGGCCCTGCGGTTTGCATCGCGCGATAAGATAAAGAAGTTATTGTTCCATGTATATAGCATGGACCTCTATATGTCGGTGGCCGGGGTGGCCAATGCCAGAGGATTTGCTTTTGCGGATGTGCTGGATACGGAAGAGAATATCATCAGCATCGAAGGCATGTACCACCCCAATCTCAGCAATCCGGTAAGCAACCAGGTGAGGATCGATCGCAACAGCAATGTGATCTTTCTTACCGGGGCCAATATGGCTGGGAAAAGTACCTTCATGAAAACCCTGGGGGTGACCATCTTCCTGGCGCATATGGGATTTCCCGTACCCGCTACAAAAATGAGCTTCTCCGTACAACAGGGGCTGTTCACCACCATCAACTTATCAGACAACCTGAACATGGGGTACAGCCATTTCTATGCGGAAGTGTTGCGACTGAAAAAAGTGGCCGAGCAGGCGGGCCGTACACAAAAGCTGGTGATCATTTTCGACGAGCTTTTCCGCGGCACCAATGTGAAAGATGCTTATGATGCTACCGTAGCTGTGGCGGAAGCCTTTGCGGAAAAAAAGGATTGCACATTCATCATCTCCACCCATATCATTGAAGCGGGAGAAGTGTTGAAAGAGAAATGCAGCAATATCAATTTCGTGTATTTCCCTACCATCATGAAAGGGGCCATGCCTGAGTACACGTACAAACTGGCAAAAGGGATCACCAACGACCGTCATGGTATGATGATCATTGGCAACGAAAATATTATCGGTATCCTCAAAAGCAGGAAACAAACCACAAAACCGGTGTGATATGAGTTTTACAGTAGACAAGCAAACACTGGATGATCTCAATGTATTGGGAAAGTACAAGGGCAATTCCATCTATAATCTTTTTGACAGAACGCAAACCAGGGGAGGAGGGCAGGTGCTGGAAGCCATGTTCCAGCATCCATTGACGGATGCTGAAGCCATCAACCGGCGAACCGCCATCCTGAAATTCTTTCAGGCAGGGGCCTTTACATTTCCCGTGGACAAAGCGCTTTGCGAAGAGGTGGAACAATACCTGAGTATGGCAGGATCGGCCACAGTGGCCGGTTCCGCCCTGAAGATGATCCGAAGTAAAGCGATGCGCGTTATAGCATCGGACCAGGAATATGAGCTGATCAGCCAGGGTATCCAGAGCACGATCCGCCTGGTCCTCCGCACCCGGCAATTCATGGTGGAACTGGCTGCCGCCGGAGATCCATCTTTCTACAAAAGCACCATGGATGAGGTCCTCCGCATTTGCGATACGCCCGGTATGAAAGCATTGCTGGCAGCGCGAGTGAACACGAAACCCGGATTTGCGCAGCAGGTTAAATTCGATCACCAGTTGCGATATGCCGGAAGGCAGGATCTTGAAAAGCTGATGAGTATCCTTTATGAACTCGACGTGTTCATTGCCGTTAGTAAGGTGGCTGCAGAAAAGAAACTGCATTATGCACAGGCCCTGCCTTTCAAAGAGGGCAGGAACCAGATCTCCATGAAAGAGTTGGTGCACCCGCAACTACCCGGAGCGGTGGCCAACAACATCGGGACGGATGCCAACCGTAACCTGGTTTTCCTTACCGGGGCCAATATGGCGGGGAAGTCTACTTTCATGAAATCCTTTGGCATTGCTGTTTACCTGGCGCATATGGGATTTCCCGTGGGCGCGGAAGAGATGGTATTTTCCGTGCAGGATGGCATGTATACTTCCATCAATGTGCCGGATAACCTGGCGGCGGGTTACAGCCATTTCTATGCGGAAGTGCTCCGTGTGAAGAATGTGGCTGAAGAAGTGAGCAGGGGAAAGAACCTGGTGATCATTTTCGATGAGTTGTTCAAGGGGACCAATGTGAAAGATGCTTATGATGCTACCGTGGCCGTAACGGAAGCATTCGGTGAGAACAGGAATTGTTGTTTTATCGTTTCCACCCATATCGTAGAAGCGGGAGAGACCCTGCGGGAACGCAGTTCCAATATGCAGTTCCTCTTCTTCCCAACCATCATGGATAAGCGCGTGCCGAGATATACCTATAAACTGCAGGAAGGGATTTCGGCAGACCGGCATGGTATGATGATCATCACCAATGAAGGGATAGTGGATATCATCCGGGGTAAAAAAGAGAAAGCAGCGATTGTTTGGCAATAATACGTACCGGGTACCCCGTTAATGCCCGGAACGTGTAAGGGACCGCCGATGGCGGTCTTTTTTGTTTTCGGTTAGGCATCTTGTTACCAGATTGTAAACTACCGGGTGTTATCCCACAATTTTTGTAAATTGGTTGAGCCCCATTCCCTTCAACAAAAACAACCATCATGACACCTTCCACCAACACCAAATCAAAGCATGTCCTTTTTGTAACCGGCGCCTTCGTTACCCATCTCGGATGGAAACCCTGGCAGCAATTCTTTGAAAGCAGGGGCTTTCAAACCGTCGCACCACCCTGGCCTTTCAAAGACGGTACACCGGAGGAGCTTCGTAACAGGCAACCCAACGATACTGACCTGGCACTACTTACCCTGGATCAACTGATCGATCATTATGCGAAAATCGCCAAAAGCCTCCCCGAAAAACCGATCGCTATCGGCCATTCCCTGGGTGGATTGATCACCCAGATACTGCTGAACCGTGATATCGTGGCCGCTGCTGCCGTATTACATCCCGTTCCGCCATTAGGCGTTTTCCCCTACGAGTGGAGCTTTTTGAGAGGTGGCTGGAAATCACTGGGCCTCTTCACTTCCATCAAAAAAACATACCTGATGAGCCTCAAAGACTGGCAGTATGCTTTCGTAAATGGCATGAGCCTGGAAGACCAGCGTAAAGCATGGGAAGAGAACACTATTCCTGAATCCAAAACCGTTGCCCGTGGTGGCCTGACCAAAGCCGCCAAACTGGATTTCAAAAAAACACATGGACCACTCCTGATCGTAGGCGGCGGTACAGACCATATCATACCCGCTCATCTCAACCGGAGGAACTTCAAAGCCTATAAAAAAGACAATGGCTCAGTTACGGAATACAAAGAGTTCCCCAACAGCAATCACTTTGTAGTGGGCCTGCCCACCTGGCAGCAGGAAGCAAATTTTATTTACGACTGGTTTCAACAACACGCGTAGCCTTAATTATTCAATATATACTTGATATGTAATTCCCCGGGGAATGGCATCTCATAAAAAGCGCTATTGTATGGTATCATTTGCCGGATTATTTTTGCCGGCCCTACATCAAATGATACAACTACAATTCGAATTTATGAACCTCGACGCTTTGGAAAAATCCGGACAGATGATGGATGATCAGGTATACTGGCAGATCATCCAGGATTCAATCAGGGAAACAGAAACACAGGAAGAACAGGAAGAATAC
>JAGIAP010000293.1 GCA_017744805.1 Chitinophagaceae bacterium
GTGTATGATTATTTCGATCGCACCCAACAGCTCCCACTGGTTGTGGTGAACAAAAAAGGGGAGTACAAAATGCAAAACGAACTGCCACCGCTTCCCGTTAAAGAAGTGAAAGTGGCGAAGAAACGGCCTGCCCGCAAAGTGGAGGAATATACCGGCGACATCGCCGCTGTAGTGAATAATCTTCCAGTTTATCCCGGCGGCAATCAGCAGTTTCAGCAGTTCCTCGATAAACTGAGCAAAGAAATGGCAGAACACCTTGAAGAAGGTCAGGCCAAAACATTTGTAATGATGGAATTTGTGATCGACAGCACAGGCGCCACCCATGCAGTGAAAGTGCTGAAGGGAGGAAATGACGAGATCAATTACCGCCTGGCTGAAGCTTTTGAGAAAATGCCGAAATGGTCACCCGCTATCCGGCAAGACAAGAAAGTGGCCGTCAAACTCAAACAATCGATCTTCATTGAAAAGTGATTTACTTGAAGGACATAAGAAAACACAAATGCCCTGCCATGAGGCGGGGCATTTGATTTGTATAAAGAAGTTGAAAATTAACTCAAATGATGTCCAGGGCCAACACAAAGAAGGTGCAATAGAAAGGGATGATCAATGTCAGGTATTCCCATCTAACCACAATAGCATAGATAAACAGGATGATGAAAACAAAGAATAACAACCAGTATAAGCCTTTGTGTTTTGCGGACCTTGTCATGTTCAAAAAATTTGTGCAAAAATAAGGGGAAAGTGTTAATTATTCGCGTTTTAGATTAATTTCACCCCGTCCCACCCGAAAAAAAATCTAAAACCGCACCCCACAAACCTTATCTGGAAGATCCCGGACAGGGAATCCTTTAAAACTATATTGTGTAATTATTACACTTTGTAATAAATTCGCTGAGTGGACTTGTTCCTGAAGGATACATATTTCCTTTTACAACAATGTCTGCGGTGATAAAACTGCATTGATGAAGATTCACTTTTATATTCGCTTCCATACCCGTTTCGGGCAACAACTGGCAGTAACGGGAAATGCTGAAGCCCTGGGAAATGACACGATCGCGAATGCCTTCCACCTCCATTACCTGAATGATGAATTCTGGCATGGCACCATTGATATACCCCTTCAGAAAAATTCTACCCTCCAATATAAATATATCCTGCTCAATGATGATGGTCATCATGTGATGGAATGGGGGGACGACAGGCTACTGGAGATCCACTCGGCAGATATCCATGAAGTGCAGGTGGTAGACACCTGGAACCATGCAGGTGAATTCGAGAACGCGTTCTACACAGCGCCCTTCCAGGATGTGCTGCTCAAAGAAAACAAGCCGAAGAAGCACTCCAAATGGCCCAAACATTATTCCCATATCTTCAAAGTGAAAGCCCCGCTGCTGAAAAAGAATGAAGTGATCTGTCTATCGGGCAGCAGCATCACCACCGGCGAATGGGAAGAAGAAAAAGCCCTGCTCTTATCCGCAGAGAACGGATGGTGGACCATCAAACTGGATATATCGAAAGATGAATTCCCCCTCCATTACAAATACGGGATCTTCAATACTAAAGAGAACAGCTTTGTGCATTTTGAGTCGGGTGAGAATCGTTCTCTCTTCGGTGATGCACATGCATACCAGCTCACACAGGTGCATGATGGATTTGCACATCTGCCCAATAGCAATTGGAAAGGCGCCGGCGTGTCCATCCCCGTGTTCAGCCTGCGGAGCAAAAATTCCTTCGGCACCGGCGAATTCACGGACCTGAAACTGTTGGCCGACTGGGCCGCCCGCACGGGCCTTCGGCTGATCCAGATCCTGCCCGTGAACGATACCATCGCCACACATACCTGGATCGATACCTATCCCTATGCTGCGATCTCCGCGTTTGCGCTCCACCCATTGTATCTGAACCTGGCTGAAGTGGCAGGCAAGAAATATGCGGACATCATCAAGCCCTTGAAAAAGAAACAACAGGAGCTGAACGCACTGCCCGATATGGATTATGAAGAAGTGATGAAATATAAGCTGGGCGCCATCCGTGAGCTCTTTACCGTGCAAAAGGAAGAGTGGTTGCAGGATGAGGAGTACCAATCCTTCTTCAACAACAATGAACATTGGCTGGTGCCCTATGCTGCTTTCTCTTATCTGCGGGATAAGAACAAGACCGTAGATTTCAATCAATGGAAAACACATAGTGTTTACGATAGATCGGCCATTCAGAAACTGGTTGCGCCTTCCGCAAAACATTTCGACCAGGTGGCCATCCATTATTTTACGCAATACCACCTGCATCTTCAATTGAAAGAAGCGGCAGAGTACGCCCATAAACAAGGAGTGATCCTGAAGGGAGATATCCCGATCGGCGTATACCGGTATGGTTGCGATGCCTGGATGGAGCCCGAGCTCTATCATATGGACCAGCAGGCCGGCGCGCCCCCCGATGACTTTGCCGTGAAAGGGCAGAACTGGGGTTTCCCCACCTACAACTGGGCGAGGATGGCGGAAGATGGTTTCGAATGGTGGCATCGCCGTTTTGTGCAGATGGGCAATTATTTCGATGCTTTCCGTATCGACCATATCCTGGGCTTCTTCCGTATCTGGAGTATTCCCGTCCATGCCGTGGAAGGGATCATGGGCACTTTCTCCCCGGCTCTTCCGGTAAAATTGGAAGAATTGCAGCAACGGCATATATCGTATGACTATGATCGTTATTGCAAGCCCTTTATCAACGATACCGTGCTCTGGGAAATGTTCGGGCCCAACCATGAGAAGATCCGTCCTTACCTGCAATCAAACGGCAATGGTAATTACAGCCTGCTGCCTGAATACAGCACCCAACGCCAGGTACAGGAATATTTCAGTACTCGCGAAGCCTCAGAAGACAATCTCCATATCAAACAGGGCCTGTACGATCTCATTTCCAACCTCATCTTCTTTGAACAGCCGGGCTCCAACAGGCAAGGCTTTCATATGCGGATCGAGATGAACCAGACGGCCAGCTTCAGGCACCTGGACGCTCATAGCCAGCAGCAGTTGCAGGAATTATACTGGGATTATTTCTACCATCGCCAGGATAGTGCCTGGATGGAAGAGGCCATGAAGAAACTGCCCGCGCTCAAGCGCAGCACCAATATGCTGATCTGCGGTGAGGACCTGGGCATGGTGCCCCATTGCGTGCCCGATGCCATGAAACAACTCGGCATCCTCAGCCTGGAGATACAACGCATGCCCAAGGATGCGGCCCATCAGTTCCTCAAACTGCCATCCGTTCCCTATCTCTCCGTAGTAACGCCCGGCACCCACGATATGAGCACCATCAGGGGATGGTGGGAAGAAGACCATGAGCGCACCCAACATTTCTTTCAGGAGGAATTGGGACAGTGGGGAGAGGCTCCTTATTTTTGTGAGCCCTGGATCGATAAAGCAATCGTGATGCAGCACCTGCAGGCTCCGGCCATGTGGGCCATTTTCCAACTGCAGGACCTCTTAGGCATGGATGAAAAATTGCGCAGGGACAACCCCGATGAAGAGCGCATCAATATCCCGGCCATCACAGGTCATTACTGGAAATACCGCATGCACCTGACACTGGAAGAACTGATCCGGGAGAAACAATTTAACGAAACGCTGGAACAGGCAATAGCAGCCAGCGGGAGAGCCTAGCACCAATTAATATCATGAAAGTAACGTATCAACAACAGAACCTTCCATTTCAATATCCGTTCACTATCTCCAAAGGCACCAAAACCCACCAGCCTTCACTGATCGTAACCCTGGAGCACAGGGGCATCTTTGGCCATGGGGAAGCTCCTGCCATCACCTACTACAATATCCCCGTGGAAAAGATGGTGGAGGACCTGGAAAGGAAGAAGCGTATGGTTGAGCAGTTCGCCTTCATGGAGCCAGACCGGTACTGGCATTACCTGCACCATTTATACCCTCAGAATAATTTCCTCGTTTGTGCCCTCGATATCGCCGCCTGGGATATTTATGGCAAGATCAGGCAGCAACCACTGTACAAACTATGGGACCTGAACATGGGCAAGGCCGCGCTCACAGACTACACCATCGGCATCGATACCATCGATAAGATGGTGGAAAAGATGAAAGCGAAGCCATGGCCCATCTACAAGATCAAACTTGGCACCTCCGAGGATATCGCCATCATGAATGCCCTGCGCCAACATACCGATGCCATTTTCCGTGTAGATGCCAATGCGGGTTGGACCACCGAAGAAGCCCTGGAAAAGATACCAGTACTGGCAGACCTGGGCGTGGAGATGATTGAACAACCTCTCGCAAAGGATAACTGGGAAGGGATGAAGAGGTTGTTCGAGGTCAGCCCGGTTCCCCTCATCGCAGATGAGGCCTGTGTACTGGAGCAGGATGTGGAACGATGCCATGGCCATTTCCACGGCATCAATATCAAACTGACCAAATGCAGCGGCATCACGCCTGCACTTCGCATGATCAGGAAGGCCAGGTCGCTGAACATGAAAGTGATGGTGGGAAGCATGAACGAAAGCACCATCGGAAGCGCCGCCATTGCACATCTCGGCCCCCTGTTGGATTATATGGATGCAGACGGCCCCATGCTCCTGTCCGAAGATCTGGCCACCGGCCTTACTTATGACAATGGCCGCGTATTGGTCTCCGATAAGCCCGGTCTCGGTATCACACTACTATAATTTACGCACAGCCCACTGCTCGCCTCCCGGCGGGTGATCTAAATTTGTTGCCACCGGCGGGCATGCCTGACAACATTTTTCTGAAAATATATGTAGTCAACTACGTATCTTTGAACATAAATAAGGACAGGTCATGCAGAAGAACTTCGCTATTGAACAGATACACAATCAACATGGCAGTCAGGCTGTTGGCCTGATACTGCCCATCCAACAGATCGAATTCAATGTGCCCGTTACCCTGGACGCGCAGCCAGACTTGCTGGATATCGACCAGTATTATTACAAAGATGGTGGCGCATTCTGGGGCGCCTTTCACGATGGCGAGCTGGTAGGCACCATTGCCTTGCTGAATATCGGCCACCATAGCGGCGCTATCAGGAAGATGTTTGTAAAAAAAGAATGCAGGGGAAAAGAATTCGGTATTGCACAGGCATTGCTGGATACATTATTCGGTTATTGCGCAGATCACCGGATCCATCATCTTTACCTGGGTACCGTGGATGCCTTGAAAGCGGCCCAGCGATTCTATGAAAAGAACGGGTTCACCAGGATCGCCATGGAAGACCTGCCATCGTATTTCCCCAGGATGGCAGTGGACCATATCTTCTACCAATTCAACTGTACGGAATAAACACCGCACAAAATTATCGCACTGGCCTGAAAAGCAGGAGGAGGCAGATCCCGCCGCTTATTCAGGCTTTTTCTTTTTAGTTTTCGATTTCAGCTCCAGCGCCCTTTCGGCAAAGCCTTTCTTTTGCAATACGGCTTCCACTTCATCGATAGCGCGCATAAGGTTATTGGTGGTATTGGTGATCTCGGTGATGGTCCTGATCATCAGGCTCCATACCGGTCCCATTTTACTGACCAGCTCTTTCCCTTTTTCGGTAAGATGGATAAGTCTTTTCCTTTCATCCGTTTTGTCCCTTCCCGATTTGATCAGTTTCTCTTTTTCCAGTTCTTTCAGCAAGGTGATGGTACTGGGATGCGTATAACCGATCTCGGAAGCGATCTCCACCACACTCAGCACACCCTTGTTATGCAGCACAAAGATCACGGGGAACCATTTGGGCTCGAAGTCGATGCCATGGTCTTTGTAGATCAGCACGCCATCCTTCCTCAACTGCTCGGCCAGCCTTTGCAACCTGGTGGAAATGGCCAGCACTCCTGCATTGTCGATAACATTCATACGCTTCGGATTATGCTCAAATATACGTAGTTGGCTACGCTTCCGCAAACGAATGGTCAAAGGAGTTTCCCGGAATACTCGCTATTCGCTACTCCCTCATACGGAGGGTAATTCGGTATTACCTGGTAGCCTTTCCGGGAGGAATACCAGGACGATGAACCGCTGCCGGTCATTTTCAGAAATTGTGGACCAGGGAAAGGCCTACTGCGCCCTGGTTGTAAAAAGGCGCCACGATATTTGAATTGTTTTCTTTTTTTCCGGAAAATACTTTTTTCACTGTAGGATACAGGTAGTAGGCGAGGTTGGTGGAAAGGATACCTACTCCTGCGCCGGCCACCACATCACTCATCCAGTGCCGGTTATTGTACATGCGCAGGTAACCCGTTATTCCTGCCACAGCATAACCAGCCACCCCGATCCAGGGGCTGGTATCCCAGTACTCGCGGCGAAGGAACTCCGCGCCCGCAAAGGCATTGGCCGTATGGCCGGAAGGGAAGGATTGATTGTTGCTATCGTCCGGCCTCAACTGCTTGCTCAGGTGCTTGGTGGCAAAAACAGTTCCGCTCATGAAAGCCATGCTCATGCCATAAATGATACTTCTGTCCTTGAAATTATGCCGGCCCTTGATCCCTACCGCATTCAATCCGTACACCGCCGCCGCAGGGGCCCATTGCAGGTAATTGTCTATTTTAAGTGGCTTGTGCGACTTCTCCAGCCATAATTCCTCCTTCACTTCCCGGTCTATCGCCTTCAATTCTCCGTTATCGAGCGATAATGCCCCATACGCGATCATGGTAAGGGGCACCAGGATCATCCCTTTCTTCAGGGCAGGCCGGTGCACCGTGATCTCACCGATATCCACTTTCGGCATCGTATCCTTCACCATTACGGAATCCTGTGCCAGCGCCCGGATCCCGGGTAAAAAAAGGAAAACGAGAAAACAGTATTTCTTGGGGGAAGAAAGGGCCACATTTTTCATAGAAAGCAAAGTATCGGCAGACTTTGAAGAAATTCTGAAATCCCTGCTTCATACTGTAAACAAAATCTTAATTTAACAACTGTTACAGCTTCAGAAAGTATTCAAAATCTGATCAATACCTTCACGCATGAAAATCCTGATCATTGAAGATGAGAGCGACCTGGCGAAAAGTATCGGAGCCTACCTGGCGGATGAGAACTACCTCTGCGAATATGCTTCAGGCTTTAAGGAAGCCATGGACAAGACGGAAGTGTACGATTACGATTGTATCCTGCTAGACCTGATGTTGCCCGGCGGGGATGGGCTGAAGATACTGGAAGAGCTCAAAGCCAATAACAAACAGGATGGCGTGATCATCATTTCCGCCAAAGACTCACTGGAAGACAAGATCAGGGGCCTCCAGATCGGCGCCGATGATTATCTCACCAAACCATTCCACCTGCCTGAACTGGCAGCACGTATTTACTCCGTGATCCGCCGTAAACAATTTGGCAATAACAATGTGGTGGAACAGAATGAGCTGAAAATAGATATTCCCGCCAAGACCGTCACCATCCACAACAAACAGGTGAACCTCACCAGGAAGGAATTTGACCTGCTCCTGTATTTTATCAGCAACAAAAATAAAGTGATCTCCAAGAGCGCACTGGCGGAGCATCTTTCAGGCGATATTGCAGATATGTTCGACAACTACGATTTCGTGTACGTGCATATCAAGAACCTAAAGAAAAAACTGGCCGAAGCCGGCGGCGGAAACTATCTCAAAACCCTGTAC
>JAGIAP010000294.1 GCA_017744805.1 Chitinophagaceae bacterium
GTGGAATTTCTTTGGCTGGCTGAGGGGGTATGCCTTTCCGGCTGATGAAACGAACCCACGCGGGAGGATGTTTTTTGAGCTTTGGATGGGGTGGGTTGGGCTGTGGTGCTGAGCCAGACTTTTTCGCTTACGTTTCAAAGGCCTGGAATGGCATACCCCCTCAGCCAGCCCCCTTCCCATATTCCAGTCCCTGTTCTGGGGAGGGAGGAGGGGAAAGAGTGCATCACGCTGAGAAATGGTTACAGGGGCTTCGGAAAATTTATGGCATACCTTATATATGTATGTAAAAGCAAACCTGATCAGATATTAAGAATAAGGATGCGCATATGAATGGATAACCATTTCACATCCTAAATACAGGAAAAGAAGACAAACTATCGGAAAGCCCATTGAGATCTGGCACATTTAGGGTCATCTGGCAAAAGGATATGAATAATCCAGGCCTATGAAACATAAGCGATGAAGTCCGGCTCAGCACCAAAGCCCAATCCAACCCATTAAAAGCTCAAAAAATATCCTCCCGCGCTGGTTTGTTTCATCAGCCGGATTATCATATCCTTTTGCCGCCCCTTAATGAAGGAGGAGCTCACATGGCTTGATGCCGGTGTGACGCTTGAACGCCGTAGAGAAATGGGAAATGGAAGAATAACCCAACATCATGGAAACTTCGGTTACGCTTAGTCCTTTTTCATAAAGGAGGTAGCGCGCATGTTCCATACGTTGGTTTTGGTAGAAGTCGAAAACGGTAGTGCCGAAAAGCTCTTTGAAGCCTTTCTTGAGGTAACACTCGTTGATGGCCACTTTGCGGCTCAGTTCTTTGATGGTGATGGGCTCACCGATATGCTGGATGAGGATCTCCCGCGCCTTAACGATCTTATCGCGGTCAGCTTCGTTGGCCAGGAACTTACACTGGAAGGCTTCGATGCCCTTATCGCCTTTTTCTTCCCCGAGCATACATTCCAGGCTGTAAAGGAGCAGCATCTGAACCTGTGCATTGATATAAATATTCTCCATGCTGCCTGTGTAGTTATGATTCAACACAGCTTCCAGCACCATGCGGGTCCTGCCACAAAGATTGAGCAGTTTGGTGAAAGAAGAAGGGTGCAGGAACTGGAGGATCTCGTCAGATGCAGTATTGACGGGCGTATTTGCACGAATGAACTGGGAAAGATGGGTCGGGGAGAAACGGAAGCTCAATACATCTACTGTTTCGGCGCGGTCATTGCAGGAACGGGCATTGCCGAACTTACATTGATCACACTCCGTGGATTTCTGCTTGCAATAAACATTTCCGGAAAGACAGAAGCGAAGCTCGAGGTAATTCTCTTTGGGCTCGTTCTTGCGGAAGTGATAGACCATCATTCCCGTATCCTCGATATTCCATTGGGGATGCCGCTGGTAACGATGGATCATATACTGAACAGAGCCAGGGATCTGTTGCTCTTTTTCGTACAACAAATCCAATTGCTCATGCATGATGGGCTGCTTGTATGCCAGTGTTAGTATATCGGGCGGATGGTGCATAAACGCGGTGCAAATGTACAGCTAACAACGCATAAGTGCATAATAAGGTTGAATGCCTCAGTCATGAGATTGTCAAAGAAAGAGGGCAATATCCTGATTGTCAGCCGTCTGGCAAATTGACAAATTGCCCGTCTGATATGGGTTTCAGGGCTGCTTGCCAAGGCATATGGGCTGTTAGTCAAAACTTTGGTTGCTACTGGCAGCCATTTTCAGCATCCTGTCGAATTGTTCAGGCGTGAGGTCGTTATAGAAGAAGTAAACGGGATCGATGGGCCTTCCGTTCTTGTGAACTTCGTAGTGACAGTGGGGGCCCGTGGATTTTCCTGTGCTTCCGACCCATCCGATCACCTCTCCTCTTTTCACTTTCTGGCTGGGTTTCACTTTCACTTTGAACATATGCCCGTATAAAGTTTCGTAACCGTAGCCATGATTGATCACCACGTGGTTTCCATATCCATTGCCGAGATTACCGGCAGTACGGACGGTCCCGTTAGCGGTGGCATAAATAGGAGTGCCCTGGGGAGCGGAGAAGTCGAGCCCCGCGTGGAATTTGATGGTCTTGTAAACCGGATCGATACGGCTGCCGAAACCGGAAGCCACGCGCTTGAGATCGGAGTTGCTGACGGGCTGGATGGCAGGGGTACAAGCCAGCAGCTCTTCTTTATTACTGATGAATTTGGCGATATCGTTGTAGGAGCGGTCCTGGTTGGACATCCGGTTGTTCAGGTTATTGAGGGTTTGAACGATGGAATTTTCCAGTTCGGAGCTGGTCATCCTGTTCACCAGCATCCATTCTTTCTGGTTGGCAATTTCGATGGCCCGCATACTGTCCGGGATGGGATTGGCCTCGAAGATGGTGCGGTAGATCTCATTATCGCGGTTCTCCAGTTCGGATAAACGCTGAGAAAGCTTATTGGTGGCCTGTTGCAGGTTTTGGTATTGATCTTCCAGCACTTCGTTCTCTTCCATCAACTTCTTTTCATTGGCCGAAGGGAAATAGCGATAGGCGATCGATACGATGATGATAGCCGTAACAATGGCCGCGGAAATGAAGCCCAATACGCGGAGGAGTTTTACCCGCAGAGGGGTTTCAAGCTTCTCATAGCGAAGCGTATTGGTATTATAGTAATACTTAATCTTTTTCATGAGACAGCGCGGTCACAAGGATTTGATTTCATATTAAAACAGCACGAATTGGATTACCTTTGCACCACGTTATTCAGAGCCAACGCTACAAACCTACAGGAAAAAGCGGATTTTTTTGCATTCTCTTAAAATTCCGGTAGTTAACTGTTGAAATGAATGTATGCAGTGAGGTTCTTCACCTATCAAAGATTGTTCCGTTTATGATGACAAGCTCAGCCATACGCCAGCATTTTCTGGATTTTTTCAAATCGAAAGGCCATACCATCGTGCCTTCCGCGCCCATCGTTATCAAAAATGACCCTACCTTGCTTTTCACCAATGCAGGTATGAACCAATTCAAGGATTATTTCCTGGGGAATAAACAGGCCCCTTACAAACGTGCAGCGGATACCCAGAAATGTCTTCGCGTCAGTGGCAAACATAACGACCTTGAAGAAGTAGGTGTTGACACTTATCACCATACCATGTTCGAAATGCTTGGTAACTGGAGCTTTGGCGACTATTTCAAGAAAGAAGCCATCGAATGGAGCTGGGAACTGCTCACTAAAGTTTTCCAGATACCGAAGGACCAATTGTATGTCACCATCTTTGAAGGTGATACCAAAGAGAACCTGCCGAAAGATGAAGAGGCTTTCAATGAATGGAAGAAATGGATCGCTGAAGACCGCATCCTTCTTGGTAAGAAAAAAGATAACTTCTGGGAGATGGGCGATACCGGCCCCTGTGGTCCCTGCACCGAGATCCACGTCGATTGCCGTACCGCAGAAGAGAGAGCGAAAGGTGATGGCGCTTCCCTCGTCAATAACGACCATCCCCAGGTGATCGAAATCTGGAACAATGTATTCATCCAGTTCAACCGTCTGAAAGACGGTACCCTCGAGCCACTTCCTGCCAAACACGTGGATACAGGGATGGGCTTTGAAAGGCTGGTCCGCGTTCTTCAGAATAAACAATCCAATTACGACACGGATGTGTTCAGCGAAACCATTGCTGCCACAGGCAATATCGTGAACAAAAAATATGATGGCACTGATAGCCGCCAGGCAATCGCCTTCCGCGTAATAGCCGATCATATCAGGGCTATCAGCTTTACCATTGCAGATGGCCAGCTTCCTTCGAATACAGGTGCAGGTTATGTGATCCGCAGGATCCTTCGCCGCGCCGTCCGGTATTATTATTCTTACCTTGATTACAAACAACCCCTACTTCACCAACTCCTGCCGGTGATCGCTCACCAGTTCAGGGATGTATTCCCTGAATTGCAGCAGCAATTGGAATTTGTCAAGAAAGTGATCAGAGAAGAAGAAGAAGCATTCCTCCGCACACTGGACAAGGGTCTCAAAAGGATCGACGATGTGATCAAGACCGCCAGCAATGGATCTATCGGAGGAAGCGCTGCTTTTGAACTGTTCGACACTTATGGCTTTCCGCTGGACCTCACGCTGCTTATTGCCAGGGAGAACAATCTTTCTGTTGATGAAGAAGGCTTCAAAGTAGAAATGCAACAACAAAAAGACCGTAGCCGTGCCGCTACCACCCTCGATACGGAAGACTGGGTGCAGCTCTGGAAAGACGGCCGGGAAAACCTGAGCCCCAACTTCGTAGGTTACGATATGCTGGAATTGCAGACCATGGTAGTGAAGTATCGTAAGATCAAAGCCAAGGGCAAAGAATCTTTCCAGCTCGTGCTCAACACCACTCCCTTCTACGCAGAGAGCGGCGGTCAGGTAGGTGATACCGGCTACCTCAGCTTCGATGGTGAAATGGTGCCTGTTACAGATACCAAAAAAGAGAATGACCTCATCATTCACTTTACCGATAAATTACCTGTGAACATTACGGCCCCTGTGGATGCCAAAGTGGATGCGGAGCGCCGTAAATGTACTGCTGTCCATCACACGGCCACACACCTGCTGCACGCCGCATTGCGCAAAGTACTCGGCACTCACGTAGCCCAGAAAGGGTCACTGGTGAACGAAGAATACCTGCGCTTCGACTTCTCCCATTTTGCTAAAATGACCGATGAAGAGATCAGCAAAGTGGAAGCCATCGTGAATGAAAAGATCCGTGAGAATATCCCTGTAGTGATCAGGGAAATGCCTAAGGAAGAAGCCATGCAATCCGGCGCTATGGCCCTCTTCGGAGAAAAATATGCCGATGTGGTACGCGTGGTTACTATCGATCCCAACTATTCTGTTGAGCTCTGCGGTGGTACGCATGTAGGCTCCACCGGCGAGATCGGCATCTTCCGCATCAAATCGGAATCGGCTGTGGCCGCCGGCGTAAGAAGGCTCGAAGCCGTAAGCGGATACGCTGCTGAAAAATATTTCGACGAGCAATTCAACGAACTGAAAAATGTAAAAGCAGCTCTCAAAAGCCCCAAGGACCTGGTGAAGGCTGTGGAACAATTGCAATACGAGAACAGCGATCTGAAAAAGAAACTGGAACATCTTGAGAATCGGATATTGGTAGGGGTTAGAAACGAGCTCCTGCAGAAAGACCAGATCATCAATGGTGTTACCTATATCGGAGAGATCGTGGAAGTAGGCAACGCCGATGCATTGAAGAAGCTCGCCTTCGATCTGAAAACGAACCTGAACGATTATGTAGCCGTGCTCTGCGCCAATATCGGCGGCAAACCTTTTGTTGCCGTAGGCATCTCGGATACCGTAGTGGCAGCCAAACAACTGGATGCAGGCAAGATCATCAAGGAACATATCGCACCCCTCATCAAAGGCGGTGGAGGCGGTCAGAAAAACCTGGCTACGGCCGGAGGGCAGGACGCCAGCCAGCTCCAGGCCGTGATCGAAAAAGTGAAAGGACTGCTCTAAACGCATCGAACCTATACACCAAAACGGACAGCGTACTTATCCAGGGGATGCTGTCCGTTCTTTTTAATCATCTATCATGGATCAGCATCTCAAAGCCCACTGGGAAAAAGTGTACGAAACGAAAACACCCGAAGAGGTCAGTTGGACGCAGTCCTGGCCACAGACCTCGCTGGATCTGATCCATAGTTCCGGCCTGGATAAATCTGCCAATATCATCGATATCGGTGGAGGCGACAGCAAACTGGTGGACTTTCTCCTGGAAGAAGGATACGAGAACATCACCGTCCTGGATATTTCCACCAAATCCCTGGAGCGCGCCCAGGCCAGGCTGGGCCACAAAGCCTCCAAAGTAAAATGGGTAGCCAGCGATATCACCCAATTTGTTCCGGATCAGGATTTCGATATCTGGCACGACCGGGCCGCTTTCCATTTTCTCACCACCCCGGAACAGATAGAGACTTATGTTGCCCTGGTAAAAAAGCATGTAAAAAAATTCATATCCATCGGTACTTTCTCTACCAATGGCCCAGAAAAATGCAGCGGCCTGGTGATCAAAAGATATGATGAGCCTTCTTTGACTGGTTTGTTCCAACCGGAGTTCAAGACCCTCAGTTGCAAGCTGGAAGATCATACCACTCCATTCAATACCACCCAGAATTTCATCTTCTGCTCCATGGAGCGGGTGATAAAATAATCCGGGTATTGCCAACTTTCGCGATCCCTGAATTTTAAGGATCCGTTAAATCACTCCATTCATTTCCGAATGTTTTCGTATTTCAATTATTTCCTTATATTTGATCTACGAAACATTCCGTAGTCAATTAATAAACATTTGTTACATGAAAAGATACTCCCACCTGGCATTTGCTTTCGCCACTACCGCTTTGCTTAGCGGTACAGCCGTTATGGCACAGGAAAATAAAGAGCAAAAAGATACCGGCGATAAAGTGAAGCAGTATGAAGAACTGATCATCCGCAGAAAAACTGATAAGGATAGTAAAGTAGTGATCGAGATCAAGGATGGTAATGTTTTTGTGGATGGCAAGCCCATGAATGATTTCGAGAATAATGACATCAGTGTTCGTCGCTCAAAATCCATTCGTCTCAATGTATCTCCTTTCCGTGAGAGCCTGCGCGGAGGTGCGCAGAACTTCAACCAGGATAACCTCAGATCACTGGGAGGCACACGTACCTTCCTGGGTGTTGTAACTGAGGAAGCTCCTGGTGGCGCCCGTATCAATTCCGTATCGAAAGGAAGCCCTGCTGAAAAAGCCGGACTGAAAGAAAAAGATATTATCACAAAGATCGCCGGAGAGAAAGTACAGGATGAAAATGATGTCAGCCGCATCGTTCGTTCCCGTAAGCCCGATGAAGAAGTGAAGATCGCCCTGCTGCGTGATGGTAAGGAAGTGGTGCTCAACGTAAAACTGGGCAAAACAGCCAATGAACAGTCATACGGATTCACTATCCCGGACAATAATATGCGCGAGTTCAAACTGGATGAGCTCAACGGAATGTTCCCCAGAGGCTTTGGATGGTCACCCGACAATAATGGACAATTCTATGGCGGCCGTCCGAGGCTGGGCATCAAAGCACAGGACACAGAGGATGGAAAAGGAGTGAAAGTGCTGGACGTAAGCGAAGAATCTGCTGCCGAAAAAGCAGGCATCAAAGAAGATGATATCATTTATGAATTCAATGGCAAGTCTGTGAACAGTGCAGATGAGCTGTCGCGAGAAGCCGCAGCGGCAATAAAAGAAAAAGCAAAAGTACCCGTGAAACTGCGTCGTGATGGAAAAACAATGAGCCTTGAGGTTTCATTTCCCAAAAAACTGAAGACCGCAAACTTATAAATACCAGGCATCCGGGGCAGGGGCCCAATGCCGATAGCCATCAAGAACAGCCCGATTTATTAAGCCCGGAATATGTCAGCAACTGGTACTTGCCCATATTCCGGGCATTTTTATGTATGCTTGCAATCCGCATGGAATAAGGTATTTTTGTATGCTCTGACCATTACCCAATTTATGGCGATCAATTACGATGCATACGAATTAGTGGCAGGACTGGAAGTCCATGCACAACTCTTGACCAATAGTAAGCTGTTC
>JAGIAP010000295.1 GCA_017744805.1 Chitinophagaceae bacterium
ATACTTTATTAGTTTTGCAAAAACATCCTGCCAATGATCAAAGTAGTTTTGTACGAAGATAATCCTCCGCTCCGCGAAGGACTGACCATGCTCCTGAATGGTTCAGAAGGCTTTGAAGTGATCGGTGCCTTCCATAACTGCAATGACGTTGTTCAGCAGGTAGCAAATCTGCAACCCGATGTGATCCTGATGGATATCGATATGCCCGGCACCAATGGGATCCAGGGACTGAAACTTGTCCGTCAGCAGAATGCAAATGTGAAGATCCTGATGCTGACCGTTTTTGATGATAACAAGAATGTGTTCGAAGCCGTAAAGAATGGCGCCAATGGATACCTGCTGAAGAAAACTCCTCCTGCAAAATTGCTTGAATACATTCAGGAAGCGCATACAGGCGGCGCTCCCATGAGCTCTTCCATTGCAACGCAGGTGCTGCGTATGTTCTCCGAAATGCACAACGATCAGGGAAGCAATTACTCATTATCCGAAAGAGAGAAACAAGTACTTCAATTACTGGTGAATGGGTATAGTTATAAGATGATCGCAGCGGAGATCTATATTTCAATCGATACGGTTCGCAGCCATATCAAAAAGATCTATGAAAAACTGCATGTGAACTCTAAAAGCGAAGCAGTAGCAAAAGCTTTCAAAGATAAAATTGTGTAAAAACGGGTGGAAAGCGCCGGTTTTTACACATTATTAGCCCGTTTTCGAGCAATTTTGAGCTTTTTTAGCGATTTTGAATAATCGTATAAATACATTTCCGGGCAAAGAGCAGGTTTATCCACATTACGCAATTCCGGTTAGCCATCCTACCAACAAACAGATGAATACGATCACCGGGGAGGGCAATTTAGTGAAGCTCAGAATAGCCCAGGTTCCCAGGATCACTCCGATATTTAGCAAACTGACCGTTTTGAATTCCGTGATGGAAATATCTTTCATCATATAGGCCGTTGACGCTACCATGATCCCCACTACCACTGCATTGATCCCTTCGATAGCCCGGAATACGACAGCGTAGCGCTGTAAATTATGCCATATTGGAAAAAAGAATAATACGAGTAAGGCACTGGGAAGGAATATAGCCACGGATCCGATCACGCATCCAAGGATCTGCCAGCCAGTTCCACGATCTTTCATGGCCATTCCACCCATAAAACTGGAAATGGAAAATACAGGTCCGGGCATGGCACGTACGATTCCGGCACCGGTATAAAAATCATCGCGGTCGATGCTGATCACATTTCCTTTTTTCTCCTGGTTCTTCCGGATCACCATTTCCGATTTCGGCCTTTCCACAAACTGTTCGTACATCATGGGGATAAGCACCTGACCGCCGCCGAAAACAAGACTTCCGAATCGATAAGTATTTTCAAAAAGGTTGAGTGGTCTTCGATTGGGCCAGTCGTTATTCCTGGCCATTTCCGAAAGCAAACCTGCAGAGAGAAAGAGAAAAGCGAAGAGCCAGATATTGCCCCAGCGGATCTCTTTGGGAGGTTGGCCCTTTTGCGGAATTCGTTTATCGCTGAGATTGGTTACCAGGCCACCGGCCACAATGAGTATGGGAAATACCCAGGGGGTCTTAAAAAGAAAGAAGGTGATCACGGTGCTAACGATGAGGATCACACGAGTAATGGTATTGTGGATAGCCAGCCTGAAACTCTTGGTGGCTGCGAATGCCAGGAAACCTACGGCCATAGGTTGAATGAAGCGGAACACTGTATTGTGCACAGTGGTCTTATCGAAATACTCCAACAGGAAGGAGAAAGCTCCCATCAGGAAGCAGGCTGGAAATATCCAGATCAATAATGTCAGAATGCCCAGCGGGATCCCGCCCCGTTTATACCCGATCAGGGTGAGTACTTGTGTAGAGGATGCACCCGGGAGCAGTTGACAAAAAGAATTATAGTCCAGTACTTCTTTCTCCGTTACATCATGTCGTTGATGAACGAAGGTTTTCATCACCATCCCAAAATGGCCCTGAGGTCCGCCGAAAGCAGAAATACTATGCAGAAAAACAGCTCTGAGAAAAGGAATATGTCGGAGCATTACCATGCAGGCCTTGATTCAGTTTTATGCAAAACAGGTACAATCACATCGATATAGATCAGGCTCACAAAACTTTGACGACGGTTTTTCCTGGTAATTGTACGAGGTATAAGTTAGTTCAAAAATTCTAATCTTCCTCCTGGGAAGAATTGTATGGCCGGCTGGTCAGCTACGATAGTAACTATTCCTTTCAATTTCTTCCATAACCTGGTCCGGTACGAGATAGCGAATGGATTTCCCTTCCCTGATATTCTTACGGATATGGGTAGCCGAAATTTCAAGCAATGGCGCTTTCATGAAAGTGATATCACCGGTATTGAAATGATTGGTCACTTCATGGCCGGGCCTTTTGTACACGAAAATGGGGTAATGCCGGAGGATATGTTCATAGTTCTTCCAGCGTTCGAGGTTCTGGAAACTATCACTTCCCATGATCAGCGCAAACTGATGAGTGGGATATTTTTCCTGGAGATAGGCCAGAGTGGTGACTGTGTAAGAAGGTTTGGGTAAACGGAATTCTATATCTGAAGCCTTGAGTTTGGGCTCGGCTTTGATGGCAGTTTGAACCAGGAAGAGCCGGTGGTACTCATTAAGCAGTCCATTGGATGGTTTCAGCGGATTCTGTGGGGAAACTATAAACCAAACCTGGTCGAGGTCGGTTTCCTGGACCATATAACTGGCGATAATAAGATGTCCGTGATGTATAGGATTGAATGAACCGAAATATAAGCCGATTTTCATGGAAGTGAAATGTAATTAAGAAAGCTCTTCCACAAAGATATTCTCTGCTTCGTTCAAACGAAGGCTCAAACTATAACCGGCCACACTAATGGAGATGGGGTCGCCAAGCGGAGCGATCTGATCGATCCTTACCAATTCACCGGGTACACAGCCCATTTCCATCAATTTCAGGAAGAGATCATTGTTCTCGAAAGAAAGTATTCTTGCCTTACGTCCTGAATCCAGCTCTGAAAGTCTTTTCATCTCTTAGTATTTATACATGATCATAACCATGAGGAGGCCTGTTGAGTTCAGTGATTTTGCAATTCCCCTTCTCTTTTTAATCTGCCATTCATGGCTTGGAATCAACAACAAATGTAGCTTTGTATTCCTTAATAAACTTTACGAATTTCGAAAAATGATGATAAAACAGCCAGCCAGTGTAGCTTTCCATTTTGCAGAAAAGGTGACCCTCAATAACAGGACCCTCCTGAAGGAATTTATCATCAGCATCTTCAAAAAGGAAAAGAAAAGACTGGGGGATCTAAGCTTTGTGTTCTGCTCGGATGCTTACCTGTTGGAGATCAATAAGCAATACCTCAAGCATAATTATTACACGGATATCATCACGTTCGACCTTTCCGTTGAACCGGGCCTGATCTCCGGTGAGATCTATATCAGCGTTGACCGGGTAAAGGACAATGCACAGAATTTCAATGCTTCATTTAAGGAAGAGTTGCACCGGGTGATCTTTCATGGTGCCCTGCATCTCTGTGGTTATAAAGACAAGACGGAAGCGGAAGAAGTGCTGATGCGAAAGATGGAAGACAAATATTTAACGCTTTACTTCAAAGCATAAGGATATTAGTTGCCTGATAAGCAGGAATATCTGGATCAAAAGGCATAACCCATGGACGGGTATATGCCTTTTGTGTTTATACTAAGTCTTGCACAAGTCTGATAAGTTATGAAATTCGGGATCATATAGTTTCTTGGTATCCCTTCCACAGAACTTATTCTACTAAGGCTTTCCATCAGGTAGGGTTTATTAAAACGAGTTATCCCCTTAGTTCTTCAAGTAGTAAACGAAAAGGAAAGATGATTTCAACAGGGCTTCCTGGTAAAAGTCTCTGCTAAAGGGTGGAATTTAGAGCATGCCAGGGTAAGAGGCTTGGTATCAGAGAGATTTACAACGGAATCCACAATAGTTATTAAATAGTATTGATTATGGGAAGCACTAACGAATTAGGAAACATAGCTTCATTCCATACAAGAATAGGTTCCCTATCACCAATTTTTCAAAGCTGGATAAGGGACTTCGATACAGGATCTGGTTTTAATGTTATAGCAGTGGGCAAGAAAAAGGGGACAGATACCATATCTTTCTCATGAAGTAAGATAAAGATCCCCTGGGTAAAGGGTTTCATAACTCTTTCCTGAACTAACCCCTTCCCTCTTCACCTCGATAAGTATCCACCAAAATACCACCTACCAGGAAAACCACTTAAGCTTTCAGATCCCTTACACTTGCTTTCCTGAACCGGATATCCAAAACCTCAGACCTATCCCAGCACATAAAAGAGTTGATTCAAAAATTAAGGAGGTTACTTATCCCCTATACAGTACACTTAACTTCAGCTACTACCATTAGATTCTTCCGGGAGGCCTAATAATCAATAACTTCAAAGTATACTCCAACAATCTACAAAGGCAGATCCTTTCCCATCAGACTATAATACTAGACTCAAGCTTCAACCTGATACCTTACTTCAACCGATCCTAATAAGCAAAACAACTAAACCAAACGCCTTCAAGAAACCAGAGAACACAAGCCCAATCACCCCATTCCACGTTTCCACACTATAGCGTTCCACGTGGAACCTGTGAAATAAACTGATTTCCAAATCAACACCAGGCGGGGTTAAAGTTTCATTTTTCTTTTCCTCTACATGGGGTATCACAGAATAATAGCCATTTCAAACCTTATAACCTGACCATCTTCCATGTAGGTACCTGATTGTGTCTTATATCATTACCATACTCATGTCCTTTGGTAAATCCTTATAGAAAGGAAGGCACCTTCTGGGTTATCCTCATATAATTTGAATAAGGGAACTATATGAACAGATTACCACAAATCATACCGTTGATAGTTCATCCAAACTCTCTCTGAAACCCTATGCCTGGTCAGACAAACAATCCAAAATCTTCTCTTAGATATTACCAAAAGGAAGCTTATGGGGGAGAAGGCTGAACATAACTAAGGGTCTCTTTCATCCAAATACATAGCTTAAACAAATATGAACCCATGCGGCCTCCCTATCGAAATTCGAATCATATCTCTGCAAGGTTTCACTTGACTCCACCCAAAACTTCCCGTTACATACCATAGCCTCTCTTAGGTCCAGATCCGAACACTTTACTCTTGAATAGATCTATCTACACTAATCTCCTTGCACAAATTCCTTGACCGTCCAATTCCTGGCTATCTGCCCTACCCTTTTGATCCACCTAAAAAGAAACTATTCCACCTGTTCTCTCCCAATTCTACTTCGAACCAATTCCTAAAATGTTTCCACGTGGAACACTTTGCCTTCACTTCCGATCCATTCATTTAATTTTGCACCATGATATTTCCTAACTATGATGTTATTGTTGTAGGCGCAGGCCATGCAGGTTGTGAAGCTGCTGCCGCTGCCGCCAACCTGGGCTCAAAGGTTTTACTGATCACTATGAATATGCAGACCATCGCCCAGATGAGTTGCAACCCAGCCATGGGTGGTATCGCAAAAGGGCAGATAGTCCGTGAGATAGATGCTTTGGGAGGATACTCCGGAATTGTTACCGACCTCAGTATGATCCAGTTCAGGATGCTGAACAGATCAAAAGGACCAGCCATGTGGAGCCCCAGGACCCAGAACGACCGGATGCTTTTTGCCGCCACCTGGAGAGAGAAGTTGGAGCAGACTATGAATGTCGATTTCTACCAGGATATGGTTAAGTCCATCATCATCAAGGATGGAAGAGCAGCAGGTGTGGTCACTGGCCTTGGTCATTCAATCAATGCCAGGGCGGTAGTAGTTACCAGCGGAACCTTCCTCAATGGTATCATCCATATCGGGGAAAAACAATTTGGAGGAGGCCGGGTAGCAGAAAAAGCCGCCACAGGGATCACGGAACAATTGGTTGAACTGGGCTTTGAAAGTGACCGTCTTAAAACAGGAACCCCTCCCCGGGTTGACGGAAGATCCCTGGATTATTCCAAAATGGAAGAACAAAAAGGAGATGATGAGATCACCGGATTTTCTTACACCAATACCCCAAAACCCAACAGACAGATCAGTTGTTGGATCACCTACACCAACCAAAAGGTACACGACCTTCTCAAGACTGGCTTCGACAGAAGTCCCATGTACACAGGAAGGATTGAAGGAACAGGTCCAAGATATTGCCCAAGTATAGAGGATAAGATCAATCGCTTTGCCGAAAGGGAAAGACATCAGCTCTTCGTGGAACCGGAAGGCTGGAATACTGTCGAGATCTATGTGAATGGATTCTCCACCTCCCTCCCTGAAGAAGTTCAGTATGAAGCACTGAGAAATGTTGCGGGTTTCGAGAACGTGAGGATTTTCAGACCAGGATATGCCATCGAATATGATTACTTCCCTCCTACACAGTTAACTCATTCTCTGGAAACAAAACTCATCAATAATCTTTTCTTCGCTGGTCAGATCAACGGAACCACCGGCTACGAAGAAGCTGCCTGCCAGGGATTGATGGCAGGGATCAACGCTCACCAAAAAACACGTGAACTTGAACCACTGATCCTCAAAAGAAGTGATGCCTATATCGGGGTGCTCATCGATGACCTCATCAGTAAGGGAACCGAAGAGCCTTATCGCATGTTCACTTCAAGAGCAGAGTTCAGGACCCTGCTTCGCCAGGATAACGCAGACCTTCGATTGACGGAGCTCAGCTACAGAATGGGACTTGCCTCCCAGGAAAGAATGGATGCGGTGATCGAAAAAAGAAACGGTACCGAAAAGATCAGGCAACTCCTGAAGGAAATTTCCATCGATCCCTCAGAAGCAGATGGATTCCTTGCCAGCTACAATTCTGCTCCGATGCCTCATAAAGGAAAATCGATCAACCTCCTGCTCCGCCCAAATATCGGATTGAAAGAAATGATCGAAGCCTTGCCATCACTTTCTCCTTTGAAAGGATTCGCTGCTGATATCATCGAGCAGGCAGAGATCCAGATCAAGTACGATGTGTACATCGAAAAAGAAAAAGAGATCGTGAAGAAAATGAGCCAACTGGAAGACCTGATGATACCAGATAATTTCGATTACGATCGGGTAGCTGCATTGTCAAATGAAGCACTGCAAAAATTCAAGAAGATAAAACCCAGAACACTTGGTCAGGCAAGTCGCATCAGCGGAGTGAATCCCAGTGATGTTCAGATCCTCATGGTGTATATGGGAAGATAGATCTCATGGCCAGTTGATCAATGAAATGATCTCTTCCAGGTAATGCTGATCAATGGCATCAAATTCATTCAGGGCTGTACTGTCAACATCCAGTACAGCCTTTACTTTATTATCGCGAATAACAGGAAGCACAATTTCAGACTTCGATAAACTACTGCATGCGATATGGCCCGGGAATGCTTCCACATCAGGTACTATCACCGTTGTAGCTTCTTTCCAGGCCGTTCCACATACTCCTTTTCCATAACGGATACGCGTACACGCAATTGGGCCCTGGAATGGTCCCAACACCAACTCCTCGCCCCTGACAATG
>JAGIAP010000296.1 GCA_017744805.1 Chitinophagaceae bacterium
GATCAATACAGATATTGCATGCCGGTTACGAATAAATATCCAAACTCTTTTATAGGCAAATCAAGAGCAATCGTAGCAGTTTCTTAATGTTGACGGCGAAGCTTGTCCAGGTTTCGCCCTTTTTTTTGCTCTGCACACTCTGTTGGTCTCTTATCAATCTTTCATCATCCCGAAATTCAGTTTATGAAATATATTCTTTCATGCATGGCATGTTTGTTCCTGTTGCATATTGGCCAGGCACAAACGCGCCAAACAGAGAACCTTATCATTGTCACACTCGATGGAATGCGCTGGCAGGAGGTTTTCAAAGGCATCGATCCTGCGCTCACCGACGACTCCCTGTTCAACCGCGATAGCAAAGGGCTTCGTGAAAAATTCTGGGCGGAAGACCTGGAAGAAAGAAGAAAGAAACTTTTTCCTTTTGTTTGGGAGGTGATGGCAAAGCAGGGACAGGTGTACGGTAACCGTAGTTTCAGTAATCATGTTGACAACGCCAATCCTTACTGGTTCTCCTATCCCGGATACAATGAGATCTTCACCGGTTATCCGGACACCACTGTGAATTCAAACGATAAGATCTACAACAAGAATGTGAATGTGCTGGAGTTCATCAACAAGCAGAAAGGCTATCAGCAAAAAGTGGCTGCTTTTTCCACCTGGGATGTTTTCCCTTATATCCTCAATGAGCCCCGCAGTGGCGTGTATGTGAATGCCGACGTGGATACCATTCATTTCAAGACCCCTCAGTTGCAGGTGTTGAACGATATGCAGTTCCTGGCGCCCAGGCCAATTGGCGTAAGACAGGATATCATTACGTATATGGCAGCACGTGAGTACCTGAAAGCATACAAGCCGAAAGTGTTGTACATCGCTTTCGATGAGACGGATGATTTTGCCCATGAAGGCATGTATGATCAGTATATCGGCAGTGCCCATGCAGAGGATGCGATGATCAGGGATATCTGGAATACTGTTCAATCCATTCCCCAATACAGGAATAAGACCACCCTGCTGATCACGGTAGACCATGGGAGGGGTGATATTGTGAAGGCCAACTGGCGCCATCATGGCACAAGTATTGAAGATGCACATGAGATCTGGCTGGCGGTGATGGGCCCCGATACTGCACCCCTGGGCGAGTTGAGAGCGGCCGGACAATTGTACCAAAAGCAGATCGCAGCCACGTTGGCTCAATTACTGGGTTTCAATTTTACTGCGGCGCATCCTGTAGCCGATCCTATCAAATCCGTTTACTCAAAATAACCCGGTATGAATAACGAACAGGCTACCACCATTGCAGCAGATATCATTCGCCTGTACAGGCAACATGGTGGTGAAGAATATGCAGGAGAGGCGATAACACAACTGGAGCATATGGCGCAGGCCGCACAGTTGGCCCAGGAATTGGGCTATGATGAAGAAGTGATACTTGCGGCGTTCCTTCATGATATCGGGCATATCTGTGTTTCAATGCAGGGGAGTAATGAAATGGATGGCTATGGCATTGTGGACCACGAAGAAATTGGCGCCACCTTCCTGCGGCACAAAGGCTTTTCTGCCAGATTGATACGGCTGGTTGAATCACATGTGGACGCAAAACGGTATCTTACTTATAGTTCTCCCGGGTATTATGATAACCTCTCCGAGGCCAGCAAAAGAACACTGGAATTTCAGGGAGGTCAGATGAATGCAACTGAAGCTGCTGCATTTGAAGCCGATCCGCTCTTTGAGCTGATGATCAAATTGCGCAGATGGGATGAAGCCGCTAAAATCGAAAATATTCCCGTGCCCGACCTCTCGCCCTGGCAGGAAATGATCCGCCGGCACCTGCTGGCCCAATAATCCGTACTCCTTAACAATTTCAATAGATGATTATGTCCTCAACAAAACTGGTAGTATTCGATATGGCAGGTACAACCGTGCGCGATCGCGGAGATGTTGCCACTGCCTTTACACAGGCCCTCACAGAACATGGAGTGCCGAAGCCAGATCCCGCAGATGTAAATGAGGTGATGGGATTCAGGAAGATAGATGCCATTCGCATCCTGCTGGAAAAATATGGTGAGCCGGAAAGCGCTGCCGACCAGGAACTGATAGATGATATCCATGACCGTTTCACTGAGCTGATGATCGGGTTCTATGAGAATGATGCAGACCTGCAACCGCTTCCCTATGCAGAGAATCTTTTCCGGGAACTGCACGATAAAGGCGTGAAAGTGGCTTTGAATACGGGCTTTACAAAGCCGATCACGGAAACCATCCTGCATCGTCTCAACTGGAGCAATAGCCCCCTCATAGATGCCGTGATCAGTAGCGATGAAGTGCCCGAAGGAAGGCCAGCGCCATTCATGATACAAACCATCATGAAACAGTTGGGCATCACCGATAGCCGGGACGTGGTGAAGATCGGAGATACAGAGGTGGATGTGCAGGAGGGCCGCAATGCACAATGCGGGCTGGTAGTGAGCGTAACCACCGGCGCTGCTACCCGGCAACAATTACAACAATTCCATCCTGATCATATTATCGACAGCCTGGAAGAATTACCATCCTTAATTTGAATCGCTTGTCAACCTTAACAGCAACTACCCCGGCTTTTTCCAGGAAGCAGGTTCTGACAGCCATTTATGCGGCGGCAGTGGCCTTCCTTACCTATACGTCCGTGTACGCTTACAGGAAACCTTTTACGGTAGCCACTTTTGACGGACTGGTGTTCTGGGGCATTCGTTACCAGGTATTGCTCATCATCAGCCAGGGACTAGGATATATGCTCAGTAAGTTTGCGGGCATCCGTTTCATTTCAGAATTGAAAAGGATCGGAAGATGGAAGACCAGCGCTTTACTGATCGGTACTGCCTGGTTCTCCCTGCTGGTGTTTGGATTTGTTCCTGCGCCGTATGGGATGATATGTCTATTCGTGAATGGGTTCATGTTGGGCTTCATGTGGGGGATCGTGTTCAGCTATGTGGAAGGGAGAAGGGCCACCGATCTGATCGGATCGGCAATGGCCGTGAGCTTTATTTTTGCGGGAGGCTTCACCCGTTCCGTGGCCGTTTGGTTGCGCGATGGATGGGGCGTGCCCGAGCAATGGCTGGCCTTTGGAACGGGCATGGTGTTTGCCCTGCCGCTGATCATTTTCATCTACTTACTGGAACGGATACCCGAAGTGGACGCTGCAGATGTCCGGGAAAGGACGGTGAGGTTGCCCATGAGCAAGGAATCGAGACTGAGATTCCTCAGGACCTTTGGCGGCGGGGTAGTGGCCATAACGGTTACCTATCTCTTCCTTACCATCATGCGGGACGTGCGCGATAATTTCATGGCCAACCTGTGGGCCGAGCTGGGATATGGGAAGAAGCCTGCCATCTTCACGCAGACCGAGACCATCACCTCCATCGCGATCCTGATCATGATGAGCCTTTTGGTGACGGTGAGAAAGAATATCCGGGCACTGAAAATGATCCATTGGGTGATACTGACCGGCTTCCTGTTGGCGGGTATCTCTTCGGCCCTCTTCCTCACGGGGCATATGAGTGGTGCGCTCTGGATGCAACTGGTAGGATTGGGATTGTACATGGGATATATCCCTTTCAACTGCATTTTCTTTGAAAGGCTGATCGCCAGTTTCAGGATCGCCGGAAATGTAGGCTTCCTGATCTACCTGGTGGATGCCTACGGATACCTGGGCAGCTCATTCGTGATGTTATCCAAAGAAATATTTCAAATAAATTTAACCTGGTCTGAGTTTTATCCTAACAGTGTAGTGATATTTTCGGTGATAGGTGTGGCTGGCACCCTTTTCTCCTGGGTGTATTTCAGTCGCAAATACCAATCACTTACTAATTCCTGATCAAATGAAAACAAATTCTGCCATTGTCATTGGCGCAGGCATTGTAGGGCTGGCTATGGCGCGCGCTTTGTCTGTGCGTGGTTACAGCGTGAAAGTCTTTGAGCGTTCTTCCCGTGCCGTAGGGGCATCTGTCCGCAATTTCGGGATGGTATGGCCAATCGGTCAGAAAGATAAGCTCTATGAGCGTGCCATGCGGAGCCGTGAGATCTGGATGGAAGCAGGCAGCAGTGGCGCTTTCTGGCATGAGCCTGCCGGAAGCCTGCATATGGCCTATCATCCGGACGAATGGCAGGTATTGCAGGAATTGTACGAAGCTTTCCGGCATGAAAGGCCCGTGAAGCTGCTCACGCCTTCGGAGGTCAGCAATATGTCAGAAGCGGTGGTGGAGAATGGATTGATCGGAGGGCTGTATAGCGCCACTGAATTGATCGTAGATCCGCGCGAAGCGATTGCAGCATTACCCGGATGGCTAACCGAAAAATATGGTGTTGAGTTCCATTGGAACAAATGTGTCAGTTATATCGCAGACAATACAATTTATATAGGTAACGATGAAGAGCATGAGGCCGATATGATAGCCGTATGTAGCGGCGCTGATTTTGAGACGCTCTATCCCGAAGCTTTTTCCCGCTATCCACTTACCCGGTGCAAGTTGCAGATGATGCGCTTCCGGGCGCAGCCGGATGCCTGGCGGATCGGACCGGCGCTCTGCGGCGGGCTTTCCCTCATTCACTACAAAAGCTTTACTGCTGCAGCATCCTTACCAGTACTGAAAGAAAGATACCAGCGGGAACTGCCGGAATATCTGGACTGGGGCATTCATGTAATGGTTTCCCAGAACGGGTCCGGCGAGCTGACAGTAGGGGATTCCCATGAGTATGGTTCCGTACATGATCCCTTCGATAAAGAATTCATCAACCGGATGATCGTTGACTATCTCAAGACCTTTGCAAGGTTCAAAGATTTCACCATCAGCGAAACCTGGAATGGCATCTATCCAAAACTTACGGACGGCGAGGCCGATCTCTTTTTCAGTCCGGAGCCGGGCGTATTTGTCGTTAACGGCCTTGGTGGGGCAGGAATGACCTTGTCCTTTGGGCTGGCCGAAGAAGTGACGAAGGCGCTCTGATCATTTCCTTAACAACGCGAATGCAAAACCGAATTCCTGTTGCCTGATCTCACTGATGAGACAGGTGAGCATGAGCGACTCAAGTAACCCGCTGCGGGTGATATCTCCAAGGTCGATCCTGTCTTCCCAACCGATATCCCTGAGCAGTTGACCTACGGTTTCCTTCGCTTCAGCATCATTTCCGCAGAGGTACATCACGGGAATGCCCTGATCATAATGGGGGTTCACCATGGTGGCCGAGCCTACCATATTGAGGGTTTTCACTACCCGGCTATTGGGTAACCATTGCTGGATAAGCTCTCCGGCGGATGTATTTTTGAGTGCGAGCTGAGGTGTTTCACTGAATTCAACGGCATTGGAGAGGTCGATGATCACTTTTTGCTGAAGGGCATCCTGCCCGATCTTTTTCAAAACCCCTTCTACACCGCTCCAGTTGATGGCCAGTACAATCACTTCGCCGAACGCAGCGGCTTCTTCGAAGGTAGCGATATGGCAATCCGGGCCCATCTGCTCTTTCCAGGTGAAAAGGCTTTCACTCATCGGGTCCCGGCTGCTGATCTTTACGGTATGTCCGCTATCCAGCCATCCTTTGGCCAGCACCTTTCCCACACTGCCGGCTCCTATGATTCCTATTTTCATTTATATCGATCTTGTATAGTTGTAAAAGAAGCAAATTTACTTTTTAAAATGGTGGCATTTTTATCTCGTGCTTGATCCCAAACAATAGATTGGAATAATTCCGTTGCCCGAAAATAAATTCTTCTTATTTTGGCATAATATTTTCCTTTCTTTCGTAAGTTTTCTTCATAATTGGAACCACATCCTATTTGTACCGCTCTGTTCAAGACGTAGCCACAAAAATTCAAAATCTTAAACGACAGGATGAGAGAATTGTTCGCAACAGGAGCAATGCTATGCTTTCTGGTTTCTATTACCCTGGTAGGATGCCGTTTCGGGGACGCATACCCTTATGAATCCGATAGTGGCGTTAGCGCCATTGTTTATCAACTGCAATCCCAGTACGGGATTGGCGGAAAATATTCGGTTATTCAAATGAGCTATGATGATTCCGTTGGCCTGGTGATCAATGCCACCGGGGTAGTGGAAGGAAGTACAGACCTTGTGGTGCGTCGTATGAAGCGGGGCAAATGGTCGCAGCTCTCCTCTGCATCCCTGAAAACCATGGTGGAACAACCCTTTCTTTTTACACTGGACTCCATCTCCGATCTCAAAAAGATCCCTGATCTGATCAATAGCAGTTGTTACAAACTGTCGGCCGAGATCCGGAAGCCCGGTCTTCACGCAAAGGAAGTGATGATCCATGCGCCCGGCTTTGGGCTTGAAGGGGATCTGATCAGGATCAGCATCCATATCCATCCACAGGACGCGCTCGGCAAATTTGAATATTCCTACAATACTGCAGGCGTGTTGCAAGATGTTCAGCAGTACTGACACTTACTCCGGCTGGCTGAAGCGGGTATCTTTGATGAAGGTTGAATCAGTGAGTGTACGGAGAAAGATCAGCAGGTAAAATTTATCGTTTATCGAAAGTGGGATCTTGTTCTTCACTAACGGGTCCGTAGTAGGCCCATTCACCACACCGCTATTGTAATGCTCCAATACCTGGCTGATGGAAAGAAAACGGCCATCATGCCCGTAAGGTGCCGTTACAGCTATATTCCTGAGGGAGGGCACTTTGAATTTTAAAGAGTCCTCCGGCTTCCTGGTGATACGCATCCGCCCATAATCGTTGATGGTGGGATCTACAGGAATACCCGTATTGCGGAAACTATTGTCTGTAAGCAATGGTTCCGTATGACAACTGGTGCACTTGCTTTTGAAGAGTGTGTAACCGGTCAGTTCATCGGGTGTGAATTGAGCGGTCCCATTCTTCACGCGATCGTATTTGGAATCGGCGGATACCATACTGCCTGTAAATTGCGTGAGGGCCCAAAGCATGCGTTGCGAATTGATGGTAGCATCTCCGAAGGCAGCTTTGAACATGGAGACATATTGCTCATCCTTCTTCAGTTTTTCCAGGACATTATTGATGTCCTCCGCCATTTCATTCGGCGCCGTCAGGGGAGCGAGCGGTTGTACTTCCAGGTTAGTGATGCCGCCATCCCAATGGGTTTCCGCCTGCCAGGCGATATTGAAAAGGCCGGGCGCATTGCGTGTAGTGAACTGGTTATTGAAGCCATGGCTCAACGGGTGATCGAAAGTGGAGAAGGCCGCAAATTGCTGGTGACAGCTAGCGCAGGGAAAATTGCCGTCTTTCGACAAGCGGCCATCATAGAACAATTTCCTTCCCAGCTCAAATCCTTCCCTGGTGAGGGGATTGCCGGAAAAATCATAATGGGGCGCAGGCCAGCCATTGGGGATATGGAAGCTGACCGGGGTGGGGTCGGCTGTTGTATCAGCTCCGGATTTCTTACAGGCATGCACCATAACTGCCCCCATAACAACCAGGAATGAGATCAATATGGTCCATCTGACAGTCATGCCTAATCGTTTTTAACGCCCATGATGGTGAACATCTTTGAATAGTTGTCGGCCACTTGTTTGGCTTCCACGCCAGGCGTCATGATAGTAGGC
>JAGIAP010000297.1:0-4952 GCA_017744805.1 Chitinophagaceae bacterium
GTCTTACCTACACCGGCACCACCGAAGAGACCGATCTTACCACCTTTTGCATAAGGCTCGATCAGGTCAATTACTTTGATACCAGTGAACAGAACCTCAGTAGCGGTAGACAGGTTCTCGAATGCAGGTGGCTTGGCGTGGATAGGACGGCCACCAACTTTTGATACTGCAGGCAATCCGTCGATAGGATCTCCGGTTACGTTGAAAAGACGGCCTTTGATAGCGTCACCTGAAGGCATGGTGATAGCTGCACCAGTATCAACAACTTCCAGTCCGCGAACCAGACCTTCAGTACCGTCCATAGCGATACAGCGAACGCTGTCCTCACCAAGGTGCTGTTGAGCTTCCAGTACCAGAGTTTCACCATTTTGTTTTTTCAGTTCAAGTGCGTTATAGATTTCCGGGAGTTTGCCGTCAAACTGCACATCCACTACCGCGCCGATGATCTGTTTGATCTTTCCAACGTTTGCCATATAAGATGTTTAAGAGAGCGTTTTAATTTGGCCGCAAAGGTAAGGGCTGTAAAGAGAATTATGAAATATGAAGCGGGAAATAATGTGGGATTGGGAAGGAAATGCCTAAAATTCATATTATAAACAATTTATATAATATGTTTCAAAGGCAAAATTACTTTCCCAGAGCTTCCTTACTATTTGGCTATCAGGGCCTGCGATCCGGCATTCACTGGTTGTCAGCCATAAGAAAAGTGATCCAAGCTCTTCATTTTTTTTGTACCCTTGTAAATTGGAAACTATTGTATAATAAAGTTTGATGCAACTCATAGAAGTCAAAGATTCTGCTACTGCGTCTGCATTCATCCAGGTCAATGTTGAGATCAACAAAACCGACCCGGGCTATATCCGGCCCCTGGATAAGGATGTGGAAGAAGTGTTTGACCCGAAGCGCAACAAAGCCTTCGGATCCGGTGAAGTGACCAGATGGGTGCTTCAGAACGATGAAGGCAAACTGATCGGGCGAATCGCCGCGTTCGTCAATTCCAAATACCATAATAAAGAAGATGATGGCCCCGTAGGAGGGATCGGCTTCTTCGATTGCATCAATAACCAGGATGCCGCCGATATGCTCTTCGATGTGGCCCGCCACTGGCTCTTGCAACGTGGCATGGAAGCGATGGACGGACCGATCAATTTCGGGGAGCGCGACAGGTGGTGGGGCCTCCTCGTAAAAGGATTCAATGAGCCGCTCTATTGCATGAATTACAATCAGCCTTATTACCAAGAGCTTTTCGAGAACTACGGATTCCGTCCTTTCTATAATCAACTATGTTTTGGAATGTCCATCCATGGCCCATTCCATAAAAAGCTCTGGAACCGGCATGCCGCCATTGCCAACGACCCCAGCTACAAAATGGTCACCATCGATAAAGGCCATCTCGAAAAATTTGCAGCCGATTTTTCCATCGTGTACAATAAAGCCTGGGCAGGGCATGAAGGACAGAAAGAACTTACCGCCCAACAGGTGCTCAGGCTCTTCGAGAAAATGAAACCAGTGATCGATGAAAAGATCGCCTGGTTCGTTTATCACAATGATCAACCAGTGGCTATCTTCATCAACCTGCCAGATCTCAACCAGTGGTTCAAATGCCTGAACGGACAATTCAACTGGTGGAACAAACTCAAACTACTCTGGCTGATGAAGAAAAATCCCAGCCGTAAAATGGTAGGACTGGTATTTGGCGTGATCCCTGAATACCAGGGGCTCGGACTGGATGCCTACATGATCATCGAAGCCGGCATCCTGCTGAAGCAGTACGGGTATGAGCATTACGAAATGCAATGGATCGGGGACTTCAATCCCAAAATGATCAATGTGGCCAAAAGAATGGGAGAAACATGGCCCAGCAGAACGCTTACCACTTACCGTTACCTGTTCGACCAAACCAAAGAGTTCAAGCCGCATCCCATACTGCTATGATCGGATAACTTCTTGAAACCCGCTACCAGCGGGTTTTTTCATGTAAGAAGAAAGAGAAAGGGTGCAGCCTTATCGGGTGCACCCTCATGATCTTTTACAGGATATGCTGAAAGATACTTATTGTTTTATAAATCTGCTCACCAAAGTGGTTTTATTATTGATCGTTATTTCCACATTGTATACACCAGGTGTCAGATCGCTTACGGATACCTGTTGTATCTGGACAGATTGCTGCTGGTTGAAATTGATCCTGCGGATCAGACTACCGGAAGAATTGTACAGCCTCAGTTGCGCGCTGCCGCTCTCTTTACTGGTAGTTTCCACATTGATCATGCTCACCGCAGGGTTCGGATATACCTTCAGTTTATCCGCGGTGGCACCGGTTTCTTTGGGCGCTGCATTCACACTCAGTAATTGAGTTTCAGTGTTCACGGACTGTGCCGCTACCTTGGCCACTGAAGACACGATCACCAGAACGGTATCGGCTCTTGGCACCCAATCCTTACCCCAAACCATCAGCTCGAAGCTGTAAATACCTTCCACCATATTAGTGATAGGAGTGATCACTGCAGCAGGATTACCGATTGTGACCTGGGCAGGCCCAATGATCTTTCTCCATTTGTATTCCTTGATCTGACCAAGCGGATCCACTGAAGCCGACCCATTCAGCGAAGCACTATTGGCAGGCAGGGTGATGGCGATATCTGGTCCTGCATTGGCCAGGCCTGCTTTAGGATCGTTGCTATTGGTGCCTCCAATGGCTGACTTCACTACCACCTCCATGGTATCTGCTCGCGGTACCCAGTCCTTACCCCAAACCATCACTTCAAATGCATACACACCTTCGGCAAGTCCGGTTACAGTTGTGAGGGTTGCTGCAGGGTTCACGATAGTGCCCTGAGCTGGTCCACCCACCTTTCTCCATTTGTATTCCTTGATCTGACCCAGCGGGTCCACTGATGCTGACGCGTTCAGCGTTACCGAATTTACGGGCAGCGTGATGATTATATCTGCGCCTGCATTTGCCAGTCCGGCTTTCGGGTCGCTGCTATTGCCACCACCCGCGGCAGCTTTCACGGTCACCAGTACCGTGTCTGCACGTGGTACCCAGTCCTTGCCCCAAACCATTACTTCAAAATTGTAATTGCCTGCGGCAAGGCCGGTAATATTTGTAATGGCAGCGGCCGGGTTCACGATGGTGCCCTGAGTTGGCCCGCTGATCTTCCTCCATTTGAATTCCTTTATCTCTCCCAGCGGATCTACTGATGCAGAAGCATTAAGGGTAGCTGTATTGGTGGGAAGTGTGATAGTGATATCTGCTCCGGCATTGGCCAGGCCTTTCTTGGGATCGGTAGTACTGCCACCACCTGTGGCCGCTTTAACTGTTACCAATACAGTATCTGCGCGAGGCACCCAGTCCTTGCCCCAAACCATCACTTCAAATCCATACACGCCTGCTTCCAGTCCGGTGACATTGGTTATAGCTGCCGCCTGGTTGGCGATAGTGTACTGTGCAGGCCCACTTATCTTTCTCCATTTGAATTCTTTGATCTCTCCCAGCGGATCCACGGAAGCAGAAGCGTTGAGGGTAGTTGAATTGGTAGGGAGCGTGATAGTGATGTCTGCTCCGGCCTTGGCCAGGCCAGCTTTGGGATCGCTGCTGTTGCCGCCGCCGGTAGCGGCTTTCACGGTGATATATACGGAATCGGATTTCGATTCTCCGGTGCTGTTCCAGGCCGTGAGCTTGAAACCATAGGTTCCTGCGGCCAGATTGGTTACATCGGTGGCCACTGCTGAAGGGCTGGTAATAGTGCCCTGTGCGGGCCCGCTGAATTTAGCCCATTCATATTTCTGCAGCGGAGCTGAAGGATCACTCGACTTCGATCCGTCCAGTTTCACACTGTTCGTGGGCAGGGTGATGGTCTGATCCGCACCTGCATCAACGGTCCAGGCCGTAGGCTTGTCGCCGCTCTTGTTCACGGTAACGGTGATATCGTCCTGAGCGGTAGCTCCTTTATTATCTGTCACTTTCAATCTGAACACATAAGTGCCTACGGCAAGACTGTTCACTGCCGTTGAAACACTATTGGGAGCAGCGATGGTACCTTCAGCAGGTCCGCTCACCTTGCTCCATTCATAGGCACTGATGCTGCCATCAGGGTCTGAAGATCCTGAGCCGTTCAGTGTTACGCTGTTGGCGGGAGCGGTGATGGAAATATCGTTTCCGGCGCGGGCAACCGGATTCTGATTGCCGCCGGCAGGGCCATCTGTAACGGTAATGGTTACCTGAGCGGTGGTCCAGTCTGCGCGATCATCCACCGCTTTCACTTCATAAATATAGGTTCCTGCCTGTGTGAGATTGGTTACGGTGGTAACGCCATTCTCTGATACAGGTGTATTGATGGTGCCGAAGGAGGGCCCTGAGATCTTGCTCCAGATATAGCGGACAAGCTTTCCATCCCTATCGGTGGAAGCGCCTGCATTCAGGGTTACAGAGGCAGTACCGGTGGTGATGGATTGATTGGACCCTGCATTGGCCACGGGACGGATGTTTGGCGCCAGGCTTTTGTTCTGTGCCAGGAACCACTCATAGATATTGGGGTTCTGGTTGCTATAGCCTACATCGTATACACGGTCCCAGATCCAGTGACCACCGGTAGGCCATAGGGTGAAGTAGGGCTTCACTGTAGGATTGAGTGCATTGATGGAGTTGATAGCTCCTTTGGTACAGGTAACAGGCGCGGCACTGTTATCGTCTTCTGCATGGAAAGCCCAGATGGGAAGATTGGCCTGCGTCATGTAAGACCAGTTTGCATTGGTACAGGCGCCACAGGAAACACCGATAGCCGCGAGGCGCTTGGCATTTTCCAGTGAAGTGCCAGGGTATTGCCAGGTGCCGCCACCGCCCATACTGAGGCCGGTAAGGATGATACGATTGGGATCGATCCGAAGGTTTTTGGTGGCGTATTCGATCAGTTCATCCACATAAAAGTTCTGCCACCAGCCATATTTAGAAT
>JAGIAP010000297.1:4962-7555 GCA_017744805.1 Chitinophagaceae bacterium
GAGAACGATGAACGATTCTGTTTTGCCATTCCAGGTGAAGGTCATGGTGCTGCCTTCGTCGATCCTTCTGGGAAGGCCGTTCCAGCAAGCATTCTTGAGCTGGGTGGTGCCGTCACCTTTTTCTCCTGCGCCATGCAGGAAGATGATCAGCGGATGCGTTTTGGTGTCCTTGTTGTAGTCAGGAGGAAGGAATTGGTAGAATCCAATGTACTCGCCATTTTTAGCTGTGATACCCTTGGGCTCATGTTGTGCTGTAGTTGACATCGTGATCAGGATGCCTAACATACAGAGTAAAAAGTTTTTCATTGAAATTAAATGTGTGTTTCCCGTAAAAAAAATAGTTTCGAGGTACGATCATTTTGCAATGATCATAGTCAATAGCAGCAATGCTTTCAGAGCATCGCGCCATCGCTTTGCTGACCTGTAAAAATTTCGAATAGATAAGGAGTATGGGCAAACCGGCTCACATAAAGGTCACATCATCCCCATGAAAATTCAGGCGGGAGCTAAAACGGACTTTTACCAATCGGACTAACCGGGGCTTAAATAGGGAAAGATTTTCAGTCTGAAAACTGCGCAATTACTATACCAATATGTACCTGATCAGCAACAATTTTGCTACGGTTGAGTAAAACAGCATGAGGTTATTGCAAGTAAGCGTTCTGAATGCAAGGAAGCGAACGTGTTAGAAAAGAAAGTTTTTTTTCGAATCGTAAAAGGCAGCACTGGCAAGGGTTTGCGGGGACAGCAAAAGTCAGGCATATTGTAGTGGACATCTCAGCATTCGTATCATGCTATTTGAACGGAGTAAAAAATTAGACCCAAAATCGCGTAGCTGATGTAGTAGATAGTTGACGAGGCAAAGTATTTATCATATATCAAATCACCCGCAAAAAAGGAGAGCGACTGGCGGCACTGCTGAGTATAAATCCTTCACATTTATTGAGTGTTACCAATCGCTCGCCTCCCGGCGGGTGATCTATGAAATTATTGCTGCAAGATAGCTGATCCCGTTCGCTTTTCTAACTGTTTCGTTTATTGCTTCACAAATTTACTTACCATCTTCTTCTTATTACCGATCACCAGGTGCAAATAATATACGCCCGGGTTCAATCCGGCTACCGAGAGCTCATACACTACCACCGATTGTGTCCTGGGGATAATAAAGGTCCTCAGGATATGACCATTCATATCGATGATAGTGCCAACGGCATCTCCCTCTGTATCGCTGATGCAGCGTATATGCAGCGGATCGCGGGCCGGATTGGGATAGATGGCCAACTCTTCGGTGTATTTGAAATTATTCACCACAAACACCCTGATAGTGTCCTTGCCCACTGACCCCTTATTGTCGATCACCATCAGTTCAAACTCATAGGTGCCAGCTATCAGGCCCATGGCATTGGTGGCAACATTATTGGGCGTTGAAAGCGAGGCCGGGCGCGGGCCAGACACTTGCGTCCATTTGGCTGAAGTGATCACTCCATCCGGATCGAAGGAAGCGGTTCCGTTCAAAACGGCTACACTGGCAGGCACCGCAATAGTTGTGTCTGCGCCGGCAATGGCGATGGGCGCTTTATTGGGAGCCACATTCACGGTCACTTTCACGGTGTCTTTGTCGATGCCGCCCCTGTTGTCGGTAACAACCAATTCAAACTGGTGAACACCGGCAACCGCGCCGATAACAGTGGCCTGTTGGGTCTGTGCATTATTGATGGTGACAGTGCCCGGGCCGCTGATCCTGGACCATTTCCAGGTAACGATCTGCCCATCCGGATCGGAAGAAGCGCCTCCGTTGAGTTGTACCGGGGCAGGTAATGTTACGCTGAAGTCCGCACCGGCATTGGCTGTTGGCAGTTTATTAGGAGGTACTACTACCGGTTTCACTGTTACCACCACGATGTCTTTGGCTGTGATGCCACCATCGTCAGTCACCATCAGTTGGAATTGATAAGTGCCTTCCGCCAAACCGGTCACTGTTGTTTTGGCGGCTGCAGGGCTGGTGATAGAATAGGGGGTAGGGCCGCTCACATAACTCCATGCATAAGTAAGTTGCTTGCCTTCAGGATCTGAAGAACTGCTACCATCGAGGGTTACCGTTTGCACAGGCAGTGTGATGGTGATATCGGCGCCCGCATTGGCGGTAGGCGCTTTGTTGGGCGTGGGGTTCACGGTCACTTTCATCGTGTCCTTGCCGATGCCTCCCTTATTGTCTGTAACCACCAGTTCAAATTGGTAGATGCCTACTATCACGCCGGTTACCGAAGCGAGCTTTGTATTGTCATTGGTGATGGTAACGGTATTGGGGCCTGAGATCCTTGTCCATTTCCAGGTAGTGATGGTACCATCATTATCGATGGAGGATGAGCCGTTGAGGGTGATCACAGGATTAGGCAATACCACCACCAGATCCGCACCTGCATTGGCGATGGGCAATTGATTGGGAGCTGGCTTTACAATCACTTTCACCGTGTCTTTGGATGTAAGGCCACCATCATCGGTCACCAGTAACTCGAACTCGTAAATACCCTCCAGTAAGCCACTCACATTGGTTTTGGCCGTATTGGGACTAACAATGGAATAGGAGTTAGGC
>JAGIAP010000298.1 GCA_017744805.1 Chitinophagaceae bacterium
CTCCAAACGATATCGTCCATGGCTTCCATCATCCGGCTGCTGTTATCACTGATCTTATTGAGGTATTCGGCGGTTTTGCCGGCATCTTTGTTCACCCTCATTTTGGCCATCTCACTGAGAATATTGATGGTACTGAGGGTTGAGCCCATATCATCATGAAGGTCCCTGGCAATGCGGGTCCTGACCCTTTCCATTTCCAGCAGGCGGTTGAGCCTGAAACGATGGACCAGGTAAATGATGCCTGCCAGTACCAGCACCAGTAGTGAAATGAACCACCAGCTCAGGTAGAAGGGGGGCATCACATGAATATTGAGTGTGGTGATGGTAGGCGAATCCACCCCATCGGCATTGCGGCACATCACTTTGAATGTGTACGAGCCGGGAGGCAGGAGTGAGTAATTGGCGTAAAGGCCCATATCTGCGCGGATCCAGTTACGGTCAAGGCCCTCGAGCATATAGAAATATGTGGTCTTATCACGCTGCAGGTAGCTCAATGTGGCAAACTCGATGGTGATGCTGTTCTGGTTATCGTTCAATCGTACCTTATCCAGGTTCATAATGGAATCTGGTGGCAGGTAGGTATTGAATAATTTGAAATCTGTGATATTAACTTCTAACGGGGAGGCGCGTACGTAAAGATTATGGGGATTGAATTGTACTATATCATGACTATTGCCGAAAAGCAGTTCCCCATTGCGTTTGACAACACTGGCATTGGTGGCGAAATCACCGTTGATAACTCCATCCCTTTGTGTGAAAAGTGTGAATGTTTTTCTTTTTGGGTGATACCGCGCAAGGCCGTTGATCAGTCCTATCCACAAGTTACCATCATGATCCAATTCCATGCAGGTGGTGGTTCCCGAAGGCAGGCCCTGATCTGTGCCAATCACTTGTATACTGTCAGTGTAGGGGTTCAGTATGTTCAGCACACCTGTGGATACAAACCAGGTACTGTCTGAATAGCGCACAATATCCTGCGCCATATTGGAATTAAGTGATTTGCCTGGTTTATCATTGGCGTGGTAATATTTGAGCTGCTTGCCAGATCGTATGTCGAATTTGTAGAGCCCTTTATTATGCGCGCAAACCCAGATAGCTCCCTGATTATCCGGTACGATCTTGTAAATGATAGTGCCAATATTCTGGATAACCTGAAAGCCCTTCAGGAAATTTTGGCCAAATCCCGCGCCAGGCGACCATTTCACCAAGTGTCCGTATTGAGTTCCCAGCCAGATATTGCCTTTTTCATCCATCGTTATCTGCCGGATGGTCTTTTCATCAAGGCCGGGCACCTGGCAATAAGTTGATCTTTTAGTTTCCAGGTCATAAATGATCAGCCAAGCTTCCTGGCAGCCGATCCAGATCTTCTTATGTTGCTGGTCTTCAAAAAAAGCCCATTGTTGCCGGAGTTCCACTTTATCCGGAAGACCGGCCATTACTTTATTTGGGACCGGCTTCATACTTGTATCCCAGCTCAGCGTTCCCAGTCCCCAGCTACCGGCATACACGGTGCCATCGCTGGATTCCATAATAGCATTTACTGCCAGGTCGGTCTCTACGATATTTCCCTTATTCCAGATATATTTCGTGGTGTTGAAATACTGGCGTTCGGGGTTGAAAACGAATACCCCATTGTCTGTGGCCAGCCAGAGGCTTTGTTCCCGGTCTTCACAGAAACTATGGATCTTATCGAATTTGATCCCAAAATCATCGATATGATCGTCGCGGATGAACCTGAATTTTTGTTGGGATTGATCAAATTCATGCAATGTCATGGTACCGAAGGCGTAGATGGTGCCGTTAGACTGTTGCGTGAACTCATGTACTTCTCCGTACACGCCATTCCTGTTTATCAGGTTGTTGCCGTACAGAAAACTTCCTGATGTCAGGTTGTAACAATACGTACTTTCTGTATGCTTAGGCCAGGTGGTGATCCAGCAACGTCTCTGAGAATCGATGAACAGCGCGGTGATGGGATCATGAAATATTTTTTCTTTCAGTACCGGGAGCTGATGAGGATTATGGTCTTTGTAAAACACTTCTTTGGTAGAAGGCCGGTAAATCACGATGCCAGAGTCACAACCCAGCCATATATCCTTGTTCTGCGGATCTTCGATCATGGTGTTGGCGAACCATCCGTGAGGGAGCTTTATCTGCGAACTATCTTCTGAAAAAGTATTCGTTTTTGGATCGTACACCAGTATTGCGTGCCGGGTCACGTTCATGAAAACTGTGCCTGTACTGGATTTGAACATTCGATACTCTGCCCTGGGAGCGATATCGCCTCTGGTTTTGATGATGGCTTTCTTATACCGGAAGGTTTCGGGATCAAAGAGACCTGCTTCGTTGCCTGGCCGCAACCATAATAATTTACTGCTGTCCTCGAAGATCTGGTGAATGCCGGAAGAAGGAACATACCGGTCGCTTGCGGATCCTGACCGGTACATCACGGTTTTTCTACCATCATAACGTTGCAGTCCATGCGCAGTTCCAAACCACATGAATCCTTTTTTATCCTGGTAGATACAATTCACCTGATTGGATGCCAGTCCATCTTTCAAACTGATCCTATTGAACACATACTTCCTGTGCTGAGCCTGGGAGCTTACAGCAGGCAGCAAAAAGACGCAGATATATGCAATCAGACGGGGCAATATTGGCAGTTGAAACTTATATTTTGACGATCTGTTCAAAAGTAGTCAATGAAATTTTTTTCACGGCGTTTTCAGGATCAAAACCACATAAATATGCGATACCGGTTAGTGGTAAGGCGGAAAGAAATCGCTGATAAATGGAAAATATGTGAGTCAAAATGGGATGATCGCGATGTTATTGACAAAAATACTAACGTCTGTTGTTCCTAAATCTCACATCATTATGCTATTGCAGGATTTTGCAGGAGTTTGCATTTTTGCAATGGAATTATTGATACAGCAATCTGTTCGTTGTAACATAAAGGATTCAGTTTGGGTCTCAATTTAAACAGGCAATCAGATCCAACCTCATTTGAGAAAATAGCTATAACAGGCAAGCGAGGTTTTATGTGGGAATGAATTTGTGCGATAGTAGGGTGCCGGTGAGGGTGTCCGGCACTCTATTTTTTTCTTCAGTCTCCGTGGTTCTTATGTAAATAGTAGTAGTAATAGGAATAGTTTAGTTTGGGCAATTGGCTTTTCGCAACCGCGGAAGGCTTTTTTGCTTTACAGGTAATCCCTTAATTTCATGGTACACTTTGTGTTGGCTAACGATTGCCCGCTACCAGGAAATATTAAGAATTACTGTTATGACAGCCGAACACCAGCGATTATCAGTCAATGCCGCAAAAAAAATACCGCTCGAACAGTGGGGCCCATACCTGAGCGAACGCCAATGGGGCACTGTGAGAGAAGATTATAGTTTGAACAATGATGCCTGGAATTATTTTCCATTCGATCATTCCCATTGCCGCGCCTATCTATGGGGCGAAGATGGCCTGGGTGGTATCTCCGATTTCTTTCAGAACCTTTGTTTTGCCGTGGCCCTCTGGAACGGGAAGGACAAGATCCTGAAAGAAAGGCTTTTTGGCCTGGGGAATTACCAGGGCAATCATGGGGAAGATGTGAAAGAACTTTACTTTCACCTGGATAATGTGCCCACACATTATTATATGGAGTATCTATACAAGTATCCGCAACAGGAGTTCCCATATGAAAAGCTCATCCAGGAAAATCAGCGTCGCAGCAAACTGGAGCCCGAGTATGAGATACTGGATACAGGGGTTTTCAACAACCATCAGTACTTCGATGTACATATCACCTATGCAAAAGAGAACTCGAAAGATATCTGTATCAAGATAGAAGTGACCAACCGTTATCATGAAGCAGCCGATATCACCATTCTGCCCATGCTTTGGTTCTATAACCGCTGGCAGTCTGACGGATCGGAAAAAAAGCCGGCGATCATCAGGCGGGATAAGGGTTCGGTAAAAACCAGCCATTCCAGGCTTGGATCCTATTATTTCTATTTTCAACCCCCGGCAGATGGGTTGATGACGGAAAATGAGACCAATCTCCAGAAAGTGGCCGCCCTTCCCAATACCAATCCCTTCACCAAAGATGCATTTCATGATGCGATAATAAAAGGAGAGAACCTGGAAGCGTTGCAAAACAAGAAAACAGGAACCCGATTTGCGCCTGTGTATAAATACCAGATCGAGGGAAAAGGCTCCAGGATCATCTACTGCAGGCTCAGTCATAAGATGCTGGAAAATCCGTTCGGACCAGGTTTCACCGATATCTTCCGTTTCAGGAAAGAGGAAGCTGATGCGTTTTACAATGCCGTACTCTCTTCTAACACCAATCCACATACGAGGAATATCCAACGCCAGGCAATGGCGGGATTATTATGGAATAAACAGTTCTATCATTTCGATGTGGAAAAATGGTTGACCAGTACCGATGGCATCACGCCGGTGAATCCTGCCAAGCTAACGGGTCGGAATCACGACTGGAAGCATCTGAAGAATCAGGACATCATCGCCATGCCGGATAAATGGGAATATCCCTGGTATGCCGCATGGGACCTCGCTTTCCAGTGTATTCCCATGGCCATGATAGACCCCACATTTGCCAAACATCAGCTCACCCTGATCATGCGCGAATGGTATATGAAACCGGACGGACAGATACCTGCCTATGAGTGGAACTTCAGTGATGTGAACCCGCCGGTGCAGGCCTGGGCCGCCTTACAGGTGTACCGCATAGAAAAAGCGAATACAGGAAAAGGAGATATCGTTTTTCTTAAACGCGTTTTCCAAAAATTGATCGTGAATTTCACCTGGTGGATCAACCGGAAAGATCCCAATGGTAACAATATGTTCGAAGGGGGCTTCCTTGGCCTGGACAATATCGGCGTATTCAACCGCAGCAGTGTGATACCCGGAGCCATGCAACTGGAACAGGCCGACGGTACTAGCTGGATGGGCATGTATGCACTCAATATGATGGATATCGCCATGGAGATTGCCATGAAGGATGAATCCTTCGAAGACACGGCCACCCGATTCTTTGAACATTTCGTATTGATTGCAGAAGCCCTGAATATGCAGGGAATGTGGAATGCAGAGGATAATTTCTATTATGATACCCTGTCGCTTGCGGGCTCGTCGCCGTTGCATCTTCGGGTATACTCGATCGTTGGACTGACCTCTTTGTTTGCAGTATCCATCATAGAAAAGAAGATACTGGATAAACTCGGTGATTTCAAGAAAAGGATCTCCTGGTTCGAGAATTACCGGCTGAAGAATGGCAGGTTCTGGCCAAATGAAGAAAAGAAAGAAGGGGATCAGATCCTGCTATCCCTGGTGCCAAAGGATAAATTGGTGATGCTGTTGCAAAGATTACTGGACGAGTCCCAGTTCCTGTCCGATGGCGGCATCCGCGCATTGAGCAAATATCACCAGGACCATCCCTATAAGATCCTGATCGAGAATATCGAATACCAGATCCAATATGATCCAGGCGATTCCACCTCTGATTTTTATGGAGGGAACTCCAACTGGCGCGGCCCGGTTTGGATGCCGATCAATTATATCATCATCTCCAGTATTCGCCGGTTCGGCAGTTTTTATGGCGATGAGCTCATGGTGGAATTCCCCAGCCGGAGCGGTCAAATGATGAACCTCAACCAGGTAGCCGACGCCCTGGCAGCCAGGCTGGTAGGATTGTTTGAAAAGAATGGATCCGGTAATAGGCCGCTATACGGGAATTACAATTGGTTCTACCAGCAACCGGAAAATGAACACCTGGTGCTATTTTATGAATATTTCCATGGGGATAACGGAACTGGCCTGGGTGCTTCGCACCAGGCAGGTTGGACGGCCCTGGTAGCTTCTCTGATCAAGGAACTTTCATAAGCAGTAACTTTATATTGCTTTTGAATGAAAAAACAATCATATGTCTGATCTCATCATATCATTGATCCAGTCTGATCTTCATTGGGAGGATAAGAATGCCAATCTCTCCATGTTTGAAGAGAAGATCGATGCGATCAAGGAAAGAACGCATATCGTGTTGTTGCCTGAAATGTTCAGTACGGGCTTCAGCATGAAACCTGAGGAACTGGCTGAAACCATGCATGGGCCTACGGTTGAATGGATGAAGCGCATCTCCGCAAAACGGAAAGTGATCCTGGCTGGCAGCCTGATGATAGAAGAAGAAGGCAATTACCATAACCGATTGGTATGGATGCTGCCGAATGGCCAACTGGGGTTTTATGATAAACGCCATCTTTTCGCTTACGCCAATGAGCACGAGCATTATGCCCCGGGCAATAAAAGATTGATCGCCGCAGTGAATGGGTGGAAAGTGAATCTCATGGTTTGCTATGATCTGCGCTTTCCCGTTTGGGCGCGGCAGTCGCCCGATACGGAAGATGGTTCGCCGGAATATGACCTGTTAGTATATGTGGCCAATTGGCCGGAACGTCGCAACCATGCGTGGAAAACTTTACTGCAGGCAAGGGCTATCGAGAACCAGTGCTTTGTAGCAGGTGTGAATCGTGTGGGCAATGATGGCAATAATATTTATCATAGCGGGGATAGTATGGTGGTAGATCCGATGGGAACTATCATGAAGACCATGGTGAACGACCAGGGAGTGATTACGGTTGCCCTTACACGTGATACCCTGAATGATGTGAGAACGAAATTGCCTTTTCTGCAGGATGGGGATGAGTTCAATTTATTGACCTGATAGTGCTTGGCCAAAAGCGAAGTAATATAGATCACTCGCCGGGAGGCGAGCGATGGCCGGCAGACTGATTGATCCGGCGCTCCTGATCGAGCCTGGCACTATCCCGGATGATCCTGAAAACCACGCCCAGCTTAGGATCTATTCCGCGCTTTACAAATAGACTATTATAGCCCACTTCAATATCGGGCCTGATGCCACGGCCTTCTTTCACCAATGCAGTATCCATAATTAGTTTGAAACGGGGAAGCCTGAATCGGATATGCGTATTGGGAAGTGTTACATCCGGGATCATCCATGCGGTATTGCCGTAGGCGCCACCGCCGGTCTCTTCTCCAATCACAGTAACATTAGACTGCCCTTGTAGTGCTTTGGCAAAAAGGGTAGTGGCTGAAAAAGAGTTCCCACCTGTAAGGATATATACCTGGCCGTCGAAATGTTTGCGGCGTTTTGGTTGGTAGTAATGCCGCTCGAAATAACCGAAATGGAATTTGCCATCATCGGCCTTATGCGTTACAAATAATGTCCATAACCAATACAGTGGTTGCAGTTCTATATGGCTTCCGAATTGACTGCTTCTTTTATTGGTGTATAGGGAATCGGCCAGTTTGAATGGCTTCCTGGATAGATATTTTGTGAGCAGGGTTGAATTGCTTGCGTCACCACCGCCATTATTTCGAACATCCACTACCAGGTATTTGATATCCCTTTTCCTCATCTCCCTGAAACTTCTTCTGAAGAAACCACGCAAATGATTTCCTGATGAAAAGGTGTTGAGGGTCATGAACGCAGAACGTAGGGT
>JAGIAP010000299.1:0-5288 GCA_017744805.1 Chitinophagaceae bacterium
TGTTGCTACCGGCCTGCAAAGCAGCGGAACCAGCACGGCGCTGGAAACCTTCAGCTTCACGCCGGTACAAACGAAGTATGTGCGCATACTCGGGCACGGTAATACCGTGAATGCCTGGAATAGCTATACCGAAGTACAGATCATTCAACCATCTGGTAACGTCCCACCCACCGTGAGCATTACATCGCCTGCCAATAATGCATCGTTCACCGAGCCGGCTTCTATTTCCATCACGGCAACGGCGGCCGATAGCGATGGCACCATCTCCAAAGTGGAGTTCTTCAATGGTGCTACCAAACTGGGCGAAGCAACTACATCTCCCTATACCTATAACTGGACCAACGTGGCAGCGGGCAATTATTCACTCACAGCCAAAGCCACCGACAATGGCAATGCCAGCACCACCAGTACGGCAGTGAATATCACGGTGGCGGCTGCTCCTACCTGCACACCTGTTTCCGCCAGCGGTGATGATGGCAATGTTGCGGCCAATGTATTGGATAACGATCTGAATACACGCTGGTCTGCCAGTGGTGACGGACAGTGGATACAATTCTGTTTGAATACACCCGCTTCGGTTACAGGCGTTCAGATCGCCTTCTATAGTGGCAATACAAGGTCCAGCACATTCGATGTGCTGGTAGGTAATGACGGCAATACCTGGACCACCGCGGCCTCCGGCCGGGTGAGCAGTGGCACTTCTACAGCACTGGAAACATTCACCTTTACCCCGGTGACCGGCAAATACGTTCGTATCGTGGGCCATGGTAACAGTGTGAATCTCTGGAACAGTTATACCGAAGTGAAGATCCAGACCGGATCCGGTGGTGGCGGCACTTTCACGCTCACCCCTGAGGCCGATGCTTATGTGCGCGATGGCACCAATGGTGATATCACACATGGCACTACCGACCCCACATTGCTGATCACGAAAGTATCTCCGGCAGGCCAGTTGAACAATGCCCGTGAGTCTTACCTGCGCTTCGATCTGAGCACAGTGACCGGCACTGTTTCTGCAGCCACTCTTCGTGTATACGGCAAGGTGGACCTCACCACTGTACCCAGTGTACCGGTAGGCGTGTATTCAGTGGCCAATACCACCTGGAGCGAGTCTGCCCTTACCTGGAACAACAAGCCGGCATCAGGTGCAGCACTAGCCACCAGCACAGTCACCAATACCGCATATGCTTATATCACCTGGGATGTGACCAGCTATGTGCAATCAGAATTGGCGGCTTCACGCAATAAGGTCTCCTTTGCCCTGAAAAGCACGGTGGCCCATGATCCACGCGTGTTCTTCAATTCCAAAGAGTTCGGCAGCAATCCGCCGCAACTGGTGGTGCAAACTACCACTGGGCTGCAGAGCGTGGCTAACCGCAGTCAGTCCTTCGAGCTGGATCCCCCGGCAATAGAGAAACTGAAACTGGCGTCTTATCCCAATCCATTCCGCGGCAGCAGCACCATTACCTTCCACCTGGAAAGATCTGCACAGACCCACCTGGCTGTGTATGATGTAATGGGAAGACAAGTGGCCGTTCTTGTGAATGGCGTGATGGGCGCAGGCAATCACAGAGTAGTATTTACCCCTAATACAAATACAGCAGGAGTATATTTTGTTAGAGTGACTATCGACGGAAAAGTCACTACCAAGAAGCTGCTCAGAGAATAAGCAGTCAATCACAATAAGCAGGGCCTTTCCAGGTCCTGCTCTTTTTTATTAAACCTCTCAATATGAATCCTCATGAAAAAAATTACACTATTATTTTATTGCTGCGCGCTGATGCTGCTTGCAGGGTATCAGAATATGATGGCGCAAACCCCGGTCCAGAAGAACGGGCAACTGCAGGTGATCGGTTTGAAATTATGTAATCAGTATGGTAATCCCATTCAGTTGCGGGGTATGAGCACGCACGGCCTGCAATGGTATGGCCTGGGCAGTTGTATCACCGATGCATCGCTGGATGCACTGGCCAACGACTGGGAAGCCGATATCCTCCGTATCTCACTGTATGTGCAGGAAGGGGGGTATGATACTGACCCTGCCGGGTATACGCAGATGGTGAGCACCATCATCGATAAGGTGACTGCCCGCGGTATGTATGCGCTGGTAGACTGGCACCAACTCACTCCCGGTGATCCCAACTACAACCTGGCAAAGGCAAAGACCTTCTTCACCGCCATTGCCAATGCCCACAAGAACAAGAACAATATCATTTACGATATCTGTAACGAGCCCAATGGCGTTAGCTGGGCCACCATCAAGAACTACGCCAACCAACTGATCCCCGTGATCCGCGCCATCGATGCCGATGCCCCAATCTTTGTGGGAACCCATGCCTGGGCCTCATTGGGTATCTCCGATGGAAGAACTGCCCAGGATATTGTGAGCAATCCGCTCAGCTTCTCCAATATCATGTACACTTTCCACTTTTATGCCGCCAGCCATGGTCAGGAGTATATCGATGAGCTTAGCTGGGCCGCAGATCGGTTACCCATGTTCGTGACCGAGTTCGGTACACAAACAGCTTCCGGGGATGGGAGCAACAATTTCACCCGCAGCCAGCAATACATCGATCTGATGCGTAACAAGAAGATCGGTTGGTGTAACTGGAACTATTCCGATGACGAGCGCAGTGGCGCTGTTTGGCAAACCGGTACCTGCTCCAATGGTCCATGGACGGTAGCCAGATTGAAACCAGCAGGTGTATGGATCCGTGAGCGGATGAAATCCCCTGCCGATGATTTTCCCGGTGGCACCAATCCCAATCCACCCTGTTTGCCAGTGTCCAGCAGTGGTGATGATGGGAACGTAGCCGCCAATGTGCTCGATAATGATCTCAATACACGCTGGTCTGCCAGCGGCGACGGGCAGTGGATCTCCTTCTGCCTGGGTGATACCGTGGGTGTGTCCGGTGTTCAGATCGCTTTCTACAATGGCAATGCACGCGCATCTCTCTTCGATGTGCAAACCAGCCTGGATGGCAATACCTGGACCAATGCGTCGGCGGGCAGACAAAGCAGTGGCACGTCCACGGCTCTGGAAACATTCACCTTCTCCACTGTTCAGGCAAAATGGGTCCGCATCCTGGGCCATGGCAATACAGTGAATGCCTGGAACAGTTATACCGAAGTGAAGATCCAGCAGGGTGCAGGCAATGTATCGCCTACGGTAAGCATCACTTCGCCGGCCAACAATGCATCGTTCACGGCGCCTGCTTCTGTTACGATCGATGCTACTGCAGCAGACAGCGATGGAAGCATCACCAAAGTTGAATTCTTCAACGGCGCTACCAAACTGGGCGAAGCTACTTCATCTCCCTACACCTATACCTGGACCAATGTAGCCGCAGGTAGTTATGTGCTCACAGCCAAAGCCACCGATAACGGCAATGCCAGCACCACTTCCGGTGCAGTGAATATCAGTGTTACGGCGCCTCCTTCCTGTACGCCGGTTACGGCCAGTGGCGACGATGGCAATGTTGCTGCCAATGTGCTCGACAACAATCTCAGCACCCGTTGGTCTGCCAGTGGTGATGGTCAGTGGATCCAGTTCTGCCTGGGCTCAACGGCTGTTTCTGTAACTGGAGTGCAGATCGCTTTCTACAGTGGCAATACCCGCACTTCTTCCTTTGATGTGCTGGTCGGCAACGATGGCAATACCTGGACAACAGCCGCTACCAATCGGGTAAGTAGTGGTACTTCCACTGCCCTGGAAACATTCACCTTTACGCCTGTTACCGGCAAATACGTTCGTATCGTGGGCCATGGTAACAGTGTGAATGCCTGGAACAGTTATACCGAAGTGAAGATCCAGACCGGATCTGGTGGTGGCGGCACCTTCACGCTCACACCGGAGGCCGACGCCTATGTGCGTGATGGCACCAATGCCGATATCACGCATGGTACCACCGATCCTACATTGCTGATCACGAAAGTATCCCCGGCAGGCCAACTGAACAATGCCCGTGAATCTTACCTGCGCTTCGATCTGAGCACAGTGACTGGTACTGTTTCTGCAGCCACCCTTCGTGTATACGGCAAGGTGGATCTCACCACAGTGCCCAGTGTGCCCATTGGCGTATATGCCGTGGCCAATACCACCTGGAGTGAATCCGCGCTTACCTGGAACAATAAACCTGCTTCAGGTGCCGGACTGGATACCAATACCGTTACCAATACCGCATATGCCTATATCACATGGGATGTGACCAACTATGTGCAGTCAGAGATCGCAGCGGCACATAACAAAGTGTCCTTTGCCATGAAGAGCCTGGTGGCCCATGATCCACGCGTGTTCTGGAATTCCAAAGAGTTTGGCAGCAATCCGCCACAACTGGTGGTGCAAACCTCCACTGGTCAGCAAAGCGTAACAAGCCGTACCCAATCCTTCGAACTGGATCCTCCGGCAATAGAGAAACTGAAACTGGCAACTTATCCCAATCCATTCCGTGGAAGCAGCACCGTTACCTTCCACCTGGAAAGATCTGCACAGACCTATCTGGCTGTGTATGATGTAACGGGAAGGAGAGTGGCTGTTCTCGTCAACAATATGCTGAGTGCCGGTAACCATCGCGTAGTGTTCACGCCTGAAGCAAAGGCCAGCGGCGTTTACTTCCTGCGAATGAGCATCGATGGAAAAATAACCACCAAAAAACTGGTTAGAGAGTAAGTTGTATATTGGTTTTATAAGCAGGGCTGACCACAAAAGGTCAGCCCTGTGTTTTTATACGCGAACGAAACTGGTCAATTGCTTTCAGGAAATGCTACTGGCACTGATACTGAAAATCGAATTGATTCTTTTGATCGGAATCTGCATACGATTTTATGATGGTCAACACTTTCCCTTCTTTATCGAACTGGTACTCGTATGAGTATGTATAAGTGCCTACGCCAGGCCTGTTGTATTTTATCCTTTTCATCAGGTTCTTGTTCTTCACTATTTCAACTCCAACATCTGCCACCATCATTTCCAGTGTATAGGCATCAGCCTGTTGATGGAGCTTGTCCGTGTAATATTCATACTCATAGCTATCATAAGAGGTGGTTTTGCTGACGAGGTTACCATTGCTCCAGGTAAAATTGGTAATATTTTGAACATTGGAAGAGTTAGTCCAGGTCTCCTTTGTTGCCTCTGAACCATTGTACTCATAATCGAGTTTGAACCATAGCGTGCCTGAAAGGTTTGCTTCATGAAGCACCGACAAGGGAAGCCCCTGTGCATTCAGTTTGCATTTCTTTTTCTGGTAGAAAGCACCGTTCCTTTTGTCGAGAGCGATCAGCGAATCCTG
>JAGIAP010000299.1:5298-7510 GCA_017744805.1 Chitinophagaceae bacterium
CGAATCAGCTTTGTATTCGAGGGTAATGATGGTTGAACCTTGTCTGATCGTCTTCAGCCTGTTCTGGCTATCGTAATAGATATTGGTGACATCTCCCAGGCTGGCAGGAGTGATGGTGCTCAATAAACAAGGCGCTTTTTCATCTTTACTTTTCTTACAGGCCGCCAAAATGATGAATGCTGCCGGGAGCAGCAACAAGTGAGTGATTTTCATGTAGCGTTTTTTTAATAGGATAGAAAGGATGAAGATAACAGCCATTGATATGTGGTAAATCCCTGAGCTTAGTAACGGTTGCCCTGATCTTACAAACGGCACGGGATGACATACCGGATTGGAAAAGAGCCGGATCGAATATTTCCTGAATTCCATTTTTTTCGTACATTTAGATAGCGACAGCCTACTCATTTTCCGGCCGGGCTGAGAGCCGGAACCAATCCTTCATAAAACTTATACGCTTACCTTCTGGTGTGAACAATCCCCCTGCAAAAGGCGCAGGTTCGTGAACCTGCGCATTACCATCTGAAGGCGCTTGGAGAACTGGTGTGCTTTCTCTGAAACACCAGCTTGTCTCTGTTTACTACTACCCGGCAATTTCCCTCTGCGTAACGTGGCCCTGGCCCGCATGGCCTTGTATTGCTCTGATCGAATGCAGCCGCTGCATTGTTTCCGCAATGCTTCATGGCCCATTCATGCTCCTGCTGCAAGCCACCCATCATGCAACTGATCATTCACATTAACCTGAACAGTCGGTATGAAACCTTTTATCCTTGTTGCCATGCTGGCATCGTTATGCAGCAACCGAACCCCATATGCTCCCCATTCCCGCGATGATTATGGAGTGTATTTTGAAGTTGACCATACCCTGAAGCGTAAGATCGTGATCAGGGCGAACTATTATTTCACTACCAGTAAAACAGATGATAGCGCCAGTGTTGCTTTGGGCATCGATTACTGGAATAAGTTAAGCGGGAAATTCATGCTTGTGGCGATGAATGATGAAATGTTGCCTACAGGTGACACCATTCCCATTTGCTTCGAACTTACATTGCTCAATTGTGCCGATCCTAAAGAAGAAAAAAGAGCAAAGGATTCATTGGCAGATCGTGGTAAAGCAGATGCTGAGATCCGAAATGCATTCTTACTGGTGGATGAGATAGAAGATGGCGTAGATGGTTGCTGGATGGAAGATCCGGACCAATCCCTGGGCTTGACTTGCGGAAATTATTTTATCAGGGTGAAGAGATCGCACCAGCAGGCCTGGCAGGTGGTAGCTCATGAAATAGGCCATTCACTTGGTCTGAAACATGATAGTCGTGCAAGTTTGATGCATACGCATTATGGGGGAGGGGATGAAATATTCGAATATGAGATCAAAAGGATTCTCGATTACTCCTTTGGTAATATCCTCAATAAGACCCGGAACAATTTCGATAAGGACATCCCGAAAGGGAAGGTCGTTTATTACAGGAAGAGAGCGCCGCGAGGGTTCGACCGCAATGTGTTCTTCAAAAAGGAGGGGAGTAGCGTGCTCACCGATTGAATAATACTTTGAGATAGAAAACAGGACTGGTCAGTTTTTTCCGCACATCCACTTCATAGAACATGCAGGAGATAAGTTCTCTCAATTGTTTGTTCCTGGTGCCGATCTTCATCAGGAAATTGAACAGCCATTTGTACCGCACCATTTTTTGCAGTTTGTAGCTGAGGCTCAGTTCCGCGCCCAGCACCCGGTACACATGATCTGTGTATCCTGCCAACGCTGCAGCAGAAAAATCATTGGCTTTGATGGCTGCCACTGCATGTTCCGCCGCGATCCTTCCCGTATACAGGGCATTGCCGATCCCTTCACCTGTAAAGGGATCGATCAGGTAGCCCGCATCGCCGGTTAGCATATACCGGTTACCGGAAAGGGCACGGCGCTTACTGCCTAACGGTAAGCCATATCCTTCGATGGGGCTTACGGGTATGGCGTCCCTGAACCTTTCTTTCAACGCCGGGTCTTCTTTGATGGCGGTTAGCAAGAGCTGTTTGAGGTTCACTTTTCTCTTTTTTACTGCACTGCTGATCATATCCAGTCCCACATTGGCCTCTCCGTTGGGCAAGGGGAAGATCCACAAGTAGCCGGGCACCAGGCTCTTCAGGAAATGAAGTTCGATGAAATTATCCTTATGCATGCCCGTTACATTCTTGTAATAAGCCCTTACCCCTGCGG
>JAGIAP010000029.1:0-3782 GCA_017744805.1 Chitinophagaceae bacterium
CCCATGCATCGAGAGAGGAAAAGAAAAAGCTCATCACCCGCTTCCTCAAAACCCATAAGCCGGACGCCGTTTTCTTCGCTACCAATTACCTCGGCATCCTGGGCCTGGAATGCCTCCGCGAACAACGGGTACGCATCCCCGAAGAACTGGCCGTGGTCTGCTTCGACGACCATGATATCTTCCGGCTGTATATCCCTGATATTTCAGTAGTGCAACAACCCGTAGAAGAAATAGGCCGTAGGGCCGTACACCTGCTGATGGACCAATTGGGCAAGAACAGGGGAGTGGCAGAGAACAGCCAGTTGAGGCTGGACGCTACTTTTGTACCGAGAGAATCCACACAGAAGAATTGATCAGATCCCGTTCATCTTTCTTTTTGCCATCCCGCAATACTTCCGTAATATTGAAATCGATTGCTAAAACGATTTAGCAAAATTTAATAAATAGCCCTTCTGCATTGCAGAAGATCAGATCCGTAAAACCTGTTCAGGCATTTGGCGCAGTGAGTAATGGAATATTGTATTATTGCAGTTCTGTGAGCAGGGTAGAGCCTATCTAAAAAAGATCATTTCAATAAACCGTCTTGTTTTTTGAAGTATGCCGGACCAGGGTGTGAAACAGAACCGATCCGGCTTTTCATTTGATCACAAATTCCCTTTGTGAGTTAACCGATAGATATGAAGAAATTAGCTCTGTTGTTTGTCCCCCTGCTCGCCGCTGCCGGGACGATGGCCCAGCCCCAGGCCTCCGCAAAAGTGTATGACCCCGTTGAATGGGTCAATCCACTCATGGGCACCGATTCAAAACCCAGCCTCTCTAACGGTAATACCTATCCCAGCATCGTCCTCCCCTGGGGAATGAATGCCTGGATGCCCCAGACCGGCAAAATGGGGGATGGATGGGGATACACTTACGCTTCCGACAAGATCCGCGGATTCAAACAAACCCACCAGCCTTCCCCCTGGATGAACGATTACGGTCAGTTCGCCATCATGCCCGTGACAGGCTCCCTCAAATTCAACCAGGATGATCGCGCCAGTTGGTTCTCGCACAAGAGCGAGATCGCCAAACCGTATTACTACAGCGTGTATCTCGCTGATGCCAATGTCACCGCCGAGCTGACGCCCACAGAAAGGGCGGCCCAGTTCCGGTTCAGTTTTCCCGAAACTGATAGTTCCTTCATAGTGGTGGATGCCTTCGACCGGGGCTCTTCCATCCGTATCCACCCGGATGAAAAGAAGATCACGGGCTATACTACCCGCAACAGCGGCGGCGTTCCGGCCAACTTCAAGAATTATTTCGTTATCTATTTCGATAAGCCTTTTACCATCAGCTACACCACCAATGGTAACCAACTGGTGAAGGATTCCCTGCAGGTGACCAACAGTCATGCAGGAGCGATCGTCGGGTTCAGTACAAAAGCCGGCGAGAAAGTGCATCTCCGTGTGGCCAGTAGTTTCATCAGCCCCGAACAGGCAGAACTGAACCTGCAACGCGAGCTTGGTAAGGATCCCTTTGAAACCACCATGCAGAAAGCGAAGCAGGCCTGGAACAAAGTGCTCGGCCGCATCAAAGTGGAAGGCGGCACAGAAGAACAGACCGCCACATTCTATTCCTGCCTGTATCGTACGGTGCAGTTCCCGCAAAAACATTATGAACTGGATGCGGGTAACAATATCCTGCATTACAGCCCTTACAACGGCCAGGTGCTACCCGGCTATATGTTTGCCGGAACAGGCTTCTGGGATACTTTCCGCGCGCTCTATCCCTTGCTGAACCTGCTCTTCCCCGAGATCAACAAGGAAATGCAGCAAGGACTGGTGAACGATTACAAAGAAAGCGGCTGGCTTCCCGAGTGGAGCAGCCCTGGTCTTCGCAATGTGATGGTGGGCAATAACTCCGCTTCCGTTGTAGCTGATGCCTATATCAAAGGCCTTCGCGGGTATGATATCGAAACCCTCTACGAAGCCCTGCTGCATGGCGCCAATAACGAAGGCCCCCTCACGGCAGTGGGAAGGGCTGGCGTTGAATATTACAACCGGCTCGGCTATGTTCCCTATGATGTAAAGATCAACGAGAACGCAGCCCGCACCCTGGAATACGCCTATGATGATTTCACCATCTTCCAGCTCGCTAAACTGTTGAAGCGCCCGCAGGCCGAGATCGATCTCTATGCGAAGCGCTCACAGAACTACCGGCATCTCTTCGATCCCGAAACCAAACTGATGCGCGGCAAGAACCAGGACGGCAGCTTTCAAAAACCATTCAATCCTTTCAAATGGGGCGATGCCTTCACCGAAGGCAATAGCTGGCATTACTCCTGGAGCGTGTTCCATGATATCAATGGCCTCAAAGCCCTCATGGGGGGCGATGCCATGTTCATCAAAATGCTGGACTCGGTTTTCAATCTTCCTCCTATCTTCGATGAAAGCTACTATGGCGGCGTGATCCACGAGATCCGCGAAATGCAGATCATGAATATGGGGCAGTATGCGCATGGCAACCAGCCCATCCAGCATATGATCTATCTCTACAACTACGCCGGCCAGCCCTGGAAAACACAGCAACATATCCGCGAGGCCATGGCGAAGCTCTACAAGCCTACTCCCGATGGCTATTGTGGCGATGAGGATAATGGACAGACCTCGGCCTGGTACGTATTCTCCGCCATGGGATTCTATCCTGTTTGCCCGGGAACCACCGAATACGTGCTCGGTACACCGCTTTTCAAAAAAATGACCATCACCCTGGAGAATGGGAAAACCCTCCAGGTGAACGCGCCCGATAACAGTGCGGCCAATCAATACGTGCAACAACTCAAACTGAATGGCAAACTGCACACGAAGAATTACCTGGATCATTTTGAGTTGATGAAAGGGGGATCCCTGGATTTCAATATGGGCCCTGTGCCCAACAAGCAGAGAGGGACCCATAAAACTGATTTCCCTTATTCATTTTCCAAATAGCAAATTCAACCTCTATCGTACGTATGAAAAAACTATTGCCCTGCCTGTTATTGCTGGTTCCGGCGCTGCGCCTTACGGCTCAGTCGCCCGATGAGAACCTCACGCAATACGTGAAGCCCATCATCGGCACCCAGCGGATGGGACATACCTATCCCGGTGCTGCTGTTCCCTTCGGGATGGTGCAGCTCAGTCCGGATACGGATACCCTTCCTTATGAAATGAACGGCAAATACAACAAGGATGTATACAAGTACTGTGCGGGGTACCAATATGACGACAAGACCATCGTTGGGTTCAGTCATACCCATTTCAGTGGCACCGGCCATTCCGATCTCGGTGATTTCCTGGTAATGCCTACTGTTGGAGAGTTGAAGCTCAACCCGGGCCAGGCCCACCAACCCCGCAGTGGCTTCCGCTCCGCTTTCTCACATGACAATGAGAGCGCAGAAGCGGGCTATTACAAAGTGAAACTCGACGACTACAATATCACGGCCGAACTAACGGCTACCAATAGGGTAGGGTTCCATCAATACACTTTCCCTAAATCCGATCAGAGCCATATTGTCCTCGACCTGATGTACGGGATCTACAATTACGAGGATAAGAATACCTGGACCTTCGTTCGGATCGAGAACGATACTTTGGTCACGGGCTACAGGATCACGAACGGATGGGGAAGAACACGCACCGTATACTTTGCGATGGCTTTCAGTAAGCCCTTTTACCAGTACGGCAACAAGAAATTCGATAAGGCGCAGGTGTATCGCGGCTTTTGGGGCAAATTCGATCAGAGCAGGAATTTCCCCGAGGTAGCCG
>JAGIAP010000029.1:3792-24825 GCA_017744805.1 Chitinophagaceae bacterium
GATCCGCTGCTTTTTCGATTTCAAGACCGGGGAAGGGGAGAAGATCAAGATCAAATTCGCACTTTCTTCCGTCAGCACCGATGGCGCCCTGCTCAACCTTCGCACGGAAGCGCCCGGCTGGAACTTCGAAGAGGTAAAACGCAATGCGCAGGACAGTTGGAACAAAGAGCTCAGCAGGGCCCGGATCCAATCCAATAGGCGCGACGAAAAAGAGAATTTCTACACGTCGGTCTATCATTCTTTCCTTAGCCCCATCACTTACACCGATGTGGATGGGCAATATCGCGGGCTGGATCAGAATATCCACCAGGCAAAAGGATTCACCAACTACACTATTTTCAGCCTTTGGGATACCTACCGCGCCCTGCACCCCCTCTTCAACATATTGCAGCCCGAACGCAATGCTGACATGGTGCAAAGTATGCTGGCCCATTACGATCAGAGTGTTCATCATATGCTGCCGGTATGGAGCCATTATGCTAACGAGAACTGGTGCATGATCGGGTACCATAGCGTGAGCGTGATCGCCGATGCCGTGATCAAGGGCAATGCTCCCTTCGATGCCAACAAGGCCCTGGAGGCCTGCGTCACTTCAGCGCGCAATGGCTGGTTCGAAGGCCTGGGTTATTACATGAAACTGGGATATGTACCCGAAGACAAGAGCGGGTCTTCCGTGTCCAAAACCCTGGAATATGCCTATGATGACTGGGCTATCGCCCAAATGGCGAAGAAATTGGGACGAAACGATCTCTATGAAGAGTTCATCCATCGTTCTGCCAACTGGAAGAACGTGTACGATGCCACTATCGGGTATATGAGACCGAAAATGAGCGATGGCAGTTTCCGCAAGGACTTCGATGTGCTCAGCACCCATGACCAGGGATTCATTGAAGGGAATGCCTGGAATTATAGCCTGTATGTTCCCCATCAACCCTCGGAACTGATCGCCATGATGGGAGGGAAGAAGGCCTTCACGGCCCACCTGGATTCTTTGTTCACCATGCACCTGCCCGATAAATACTTTGCCGAAACGGAGGATATCACCCGCGATGGCATCATCGGCAACTATGTTCATGGCAATGAGCCCAGCCACCATGTGCCTTATCTCTACAACTGGACGGATCAGCCCTGGAAAACCCAGGAGCGTGTCCGAATGATCCTGAAGAAGCAATTCAGGCCCACGCCTGATGGGCTGGGAGGCAATGACGATTGCGGACAGATGAGCGCCTGGTACATTTTCACAGCCCTGGGATTCTATCCCGTAGCGCCTGGCTCGGATGAGTATGCGATCGGCAGCCCTTCCATCGATGGCGCCACCATTCAACTGGAAAATGGAAAGACCTTTACCATCGAAGTAAAGGGGAATAGCGATAAGAATGTATATGTGCAGCAGTTACAGTTGAACGGCAAGCTGCTGAACCGGTTGTTCCTGAAGCATGCGGATATCCTGAATGGGGGCGTGCTCAGTTTCACGATGGGGCCGAAGCCGGCGAAAGGCCTGGTAAAGTAAATGATAAAATGTATGCATATGATGCCGGGGCGATGGTCCCGGCATCTTCTTTGGGAAGCCTGGTTGCCTGAGTGAACTTCCGGGAGTCAAATATTGTTATTGATGGGCAGCAGTTTTGAATGGCCGGGGCTGGGTAAGTTCCTGTGGTTGAAAACTACCGGGATTTTTGATCTTTTTACCTTAAATTCGGTCTGAATTTTGAGGGAAACAATTTTCTTGTTTTTTGAACGTATATTGCTTACCTTTGCCGTCCATTTTCATAAACTAATTAGTAGAGGTACGTTTATTTCATGGCCATAATCACATAACTGCCTCATTTTCAGTGCACTGAGAACCTGTAAGTTCTCCTGTATTTTTTTTGTCTATAGACGATTTTTGACGTTCGAACAACTAAAAACCGGTTTTAATCAATATGTCTTCAACAAAATTGCAAAGCAGGATCAACTTCGGTAAGATCAAAAACTTAGCTGAAGCTCCTGACCTACTCGAAGTACAGATTCAATCTTTCAAAGAATTTTTCCAGTTAGAGACCACTCCGGACAAACGTAACATTGAGGGCTTGTTTAAAGTGTTCAAGGAAAACTTTCCTATCACTGACACCCGCAATATTTTCGTGCTGGAGTTCCTGGACTACTTCATTGACCCGCCCCGCTACACCATCGAAGAGTGTATGGAGCGTGGATTGACCTACGCCGTTCCCCTCAAGGCGAAGCTGCGGTTGAGCTGTAATGATGAAGAGCACGTAGACTTCCAGACTATCGTGCAAGACGTATTCCTTGGCAATATTCCCTACATGACTCCCCGCGGTACATTCGTGATCAACGGAGCCGAGCGCGTGGTGGTTTCCCAGTTGCACCGTTCACCCGGTGTATTCTTCGGGCAGTCCATCCACCCCAACGGTACCAAGATCTACTCCGCTCGTGTGATCCCCTTCAAGGGCGCATGGATGGAGTTTGCTACCGATATCAATAACGTGATGTACGCGTACATCGATCGTAAAAAGAAATTCCCCGTAACTACCCTGTTGCGTTCCATCGGTTATGAAACCGATAAGGACATTCTGGAGCTCTTCGGCATGGCTGATGAGGTGAAGGGCGACAGAAAATCCCTGGCCAAGTATGTAGGAAGGCGCCTCGCTGCCCGCGTACTGAGAACATGGGTGGAAGACTTCGTGGATGAGGATACTGGTGAAGTAGTGTCCATCGAGCGTAATGAAGTGGTACTCGAGCGCGATACCGTTCTCGACGATCAGGCCATCGAAGACATCGCCGATATGGATGTGAAATCCGTTTTCATCCAGAAGGAAGATGTGGGCGGTGATTACGCGATCATCTACAATACCCTGAACAAAGACACTTCCAACTCAGAGCTGGAAGCTGTTCAACATATCTACCGCCAGTTGCGCGGCGCTGATGCACCGGATGATGAAACAGCCCGTGGTATCATCGACAAACTCTTCTTCTCCGACAAGCGTTACGACCTTGGCGAAGTTGGCCGTTACAAGATCAACCGCAAGTTGAACCTGACACAGCCGCTGGACCAGAAAACGCTGACCAAGGAAGATATCATCGAGATCATCAAGTACCTGGTCCGTTTGACCAACGCCAAAGCGGAAATCGATGATATCGATCACCTCTCCAACCGCCGTGTTCGTACAGTAGGGGAGCAACTCTACGCCCAGTTCGGTGTGGGTCTGGCCCGTATGGCCCGTACCATCCGCGAACGTATGAACGTGCGTGACAATGAGGTGTTCACACCGGTTGACCTGATCAATGCAAGAACGCTGAGCTCCGTGATCAACTCCTTCTTCGGAACATCACAGCTCTCCCAGTTCCTGGATCAGACCAACCCGCTTTCCGAGATCACACACAAACGTCGTATCTCCGCACTCGGACCAGGTGGTTTGAGCCGTGAGCGCGCCGGCTTTGAGGTTCGTGACGTACACTACAGCCATTACGGCCGTCTTTGTACCATCGAAACTCCGGAAGGTCCCAACATCGGTCTGATCTCTACTCTTTGCGTTCACGCCAAGATCAACGAGATGGGCTTCATCGAAACACCTTACCACAAAGTGGATAACGGTAAAGTAGACCTGAAAAAGCTCACCTTCCTCTCTGCTGAAGAAGAGGATATCGCCAAGATCGCCCAGGCCTCCGCGCCGCTGGACGAGAAAGGCCAGTTTGCAGAAGAGAAAGTAGCTTCCCGTCAAACAGGTGACTTCCCGATCCTCGATAAGGCTGAAGTAGAGTTCATGGACGTGGCCCCCAACCAGATCGTGGGTCTGTCCGCTTCACTCATTCCGTTCCTCGAGCATGATGACGCCAACCGTGCGCTGATGGGATCGAACATGCAACGTCAGGCCGTTCCCCTGATCCGCCCTGAAAACCCCATCGTGGGTACAGGTCTGGAAGGTAAGGCTGCCCGCGACGCACGCGTTCAGATCCTCTCCGAAGGTGAAGGTGTGGTGGAATATGTAGACGGAAGCGAGATCCATGTACGTTACGACCGTTCCGATGCTGACCGCCTGGTAAGCTTCGAGGACGATCTCAGGATCTATAAACTCACCAAGTTCATCAAGACCAACCAGGAAACCTGCATCAACCACAAACCTTCCGTTAAGAAAGGACAGCGTCTGAAAAAAGGCGACTTCCTCACTGAAGGTTACGCGGTTCAGGCCGGTGAACTGGCACTCGGACGTAACCTGCAAGTGGCCTTCATGCCATGGAAAGGGTACAACTTCGAGGATGCCATCGTGATCAACGAGAGAGTGGCCCGTGAAGACCTCTTCACTTCTATCCATATCTCCGAATACGAACTGGAAGTGCGCGATACCAAACTCGGTGAAGAAGAACTGACACCAGATATCCCCAACGTTTCTGAAGAGGCTACCAAAGACCTCGATGAGAACGGTATCATCCGCCTGGGTGCTGCCATCAAGGAAGGAGATATCCTGATCGGTAAGATCACTCCGAAAGGAGAGAGCGATCCTACCCCTGAAGAGAAACTGCTCCGCGCCATCTTCGGTGACAAAGCCGGTGATGCCAAAGACGCTTCTCTGAAAGCACCCAACGGTGTGGAAGGTGTGGTAATCGGTAAGAAACTTTTCCAACGCGCCAAGAAAGACAAGAACGCGAAGATCCGCGAGAAAGCTTCCCTGGAGAAACTGGAAAAGATCCACGAAAAGAATGTGGAAGAACTGAAGGAACTGTTGATGAGCAAACTGCAATCCCTGTTGAAAGACAAGGCCAGCATGGGTGTGAACAACAACTTCGGTGAGGTGCTGATCGGTAAAGGAGCCAAATTCAATCCAAAGAACCTGTCTGGTATCGACTACCAGAACGTGAATCCGCTGGGTTGGACCGGTGACAATGCCATCGATGATCAGATCAATATCCTCCTCCACAACTACAATATCAAGTTCAACGAAGAGCTCGGACGTTACAAGAGAGAGAAGTTCAATATCTCTATCGGTGACGAGTTACCTGCAGGCGTTCTGAAACTCGCGAAAGTATACCTCGCCGTTAAGCGTAAGCTGAAAGTGGGTGATAAGATGGCGGGCCGCCACGGTAACAAAGGTATCGTAGCCAAGATCGTGCGTGCAGAAGACATGCCGTTCCTCGCTGATGGTACACCGGTAGATATCGTTCTCAACCCATTGGGTGTACCTTCCCGTATGAACCTTGGACAGATCTATGAGACTGTACTCGGTTGGGCAGGTCTGAAACTGGGCGTGAAGTTCGCTACTCCGATCTTCGACGGTGCTACTGTGGATGAGATCGCCCAGAACATCGATAAAGCAGGTCTGCCAAGCTTCGGCCACACTTACCTGCACGATGGTGAAACCGGTGAGCGCTTCCACCAGAAAGCTACCGTGGGTGTGATCTACATGATCAAACTGCACCACATGGTGGACGATAAGATGCACGCACGTAGCATCGGACCATACTCTCTCATCACGCAACAGCCGCTCGGTGGTAAAGCCCAGTTCGGTGGACAGCGTTTCGGTGAGATGGAAGTTTGGGCACTCGAAGCATACGGTGCATCCAATATCCTCCAGGAACTGTTGACCATCAAATCTGACGATATTATCGGCCGCGCGAAAACTTACGAAGCGATCGTGAAAGGTGATAATATTCCAAGGGCAGGCATCCCTGAATCCTTCAACGTACTCGTACACGAGTTACGTGGTCTGGGTCTGGACCTGAAATTTGAATAACAGTGCCGGTTACACGATAACCCCCGTGTGCGTTGAATTTGTAATTATTAAAAAGAAACTGAAAACTATAATATGGCTATCAAAAAAGATAATCGTCCCAAAGCCACGTTTTCTAAGATCACCATCGGTCTGGCTTCCCCTGACTCCATCCTGGAGCGCAGTTATGGCGAAGTGCTGAAGCCTGAGACCATCAACTACCGTACTTACAAACCTGAGCGTGATGGTTTGTTCTGCGAGCGCATTTTCGGACCTGTAAAGGACTATGAGTGTGCCTGCGGTAAGTATAAGCGTATCCGTTATAAAGGCATTGTCTGCGACCGTTGCGGTGTGGAAGTAACCGAGAAGAAAGTTCGCCGCGAGCGCATGGGCCATATCAAACTGGTTGTACCTGTTGTTCATATCTGGTACTTCAAGAGCCTTCCCAACAAGATCGGTTATCTGTTGGGCGTAAGCTCCAAGAAGCTCGAGACTATCGTATATTATGAAAGGTTTGTAGTGATCCAGGGTGGTGTCCGCGACGGGCTCAAAACTGGTGACCTGCTCACTGAAGAAGAATACCTGGAGATCCTGGAAACCCTCCCCAAAGAGAACCAGTATCTGCCTGATGAAGATCCGCAGAAGTTCATTGCCAAGATGGGTGCAGAAGCCGTTCATGACCTGCTCGGTCGTATCGAATTGGACTCCCTGTCATTCGATCTCCGCAATGCCGCCGCCACAGAAACTTCACAACAACGTAAAGCAGATGCCCTCAAGCGTCTGAGCGTAGTGGAAGCTTTCCGTGAAGCCAATGGTCGTATCACCAACCGCCCCGAGTGGATGGTGATGCAGTACATCCCTGTGATCCCACCGGAGCTTCGCCCGCTGGTTCCCCTGGATGGTGGCCGCTTCGCGTCTTCTGATCTGAACGACCTCTACCGTCGTGTGATCATCCGCAACAACCGTCTGAAAAGACTGTTGGAGATCAAGGCGCCTGAGGTGATCCTGCGTAACGAAAAACGTATGCTGCAGGAAGCCGTTGACTCACTGTTCGACAATAGCCGTAAATCAAATGCGGTGAAAGCAGAAGGTGGTCGCGCACTGAAATCACTCTCCGACGTTCTGAAAGGTAAACAAGGTCGTTTCCGTCAGAACTTGTTGGGTAAACGTGTTGACTATTCCGGTCGTTCCGTTATCGTGGTAGGCCCTGAGCTGAAACTCCACGAGTGCGGTCTGCCGAAAGATATGGCTGCTGAATTGTTCAAACCATTCATCATCCGCAAACTGATTGAAAGAGGTATCGTAAAAACAGTGAAATCTGCCCGTAAGCTGGTAGACCGTAAGGAAGCTGTGGTTTGGGATATCCTCGAGAACATCCTGAAAGGTCACCCGGTGATGCTCAACCGTGCCCCAACACTGCACAGGTTGTCTATCCAGGCCTTCCAGCCCAAACTGATCGAAGGAAAGGCTATCCAACTGCACCCGCTCGTGTGTTCGGCGTTCAACGCCGACTTCGACGGTGACCAGATGGCGGTTCACGTGCCTCTCAGCAACGCGGCCGTACTGGAAGCCCAACTCCTGATGCTGTCTTCACACAATATCCTCAACCCGCAGAACGGTGCTCCGATGACCCTGCCTTCACAGGACATGGTACTCGGTCTCTACTATATCACAAAAGGTAAGAGATCAACCGACACTGAAAAGATCCGCGGGGAAGGAAAAGCATTCTACAGCGCTGAAGAAGTGATCATCGCTCACAACGAAGGCTCTGTTGAACTGCACGCTTACATCAAGGTGAAAGCAACCGTTCGTCTGGATGATGGCACACTCGTTAAAAAACTGATCGAGACCACTGTGGGTCGCGTACTGTTCAACCAGTTCGTTCCCAAAGAAGTGGGTTATATCAATGCCCTGCTCACCAAGAAATCTCTCCGTGAGATCATCGGTGACATCATTACCATCACCAACGTTCCCAAAACAGCGAAATTCCTGGATGATATCAAGCAGCTCGGTTTCCGTACTGCCTTCCAGGGTGGTCTGTCATTCTCTATCAATGACCTGATCATTCCTTCTATCAAAGAAGAAGTGCTGGATAACGCGAAAGGTGAAGTAGATGAGGTATGGGACAACTATAACCTTGGTCTGATCACCAACAACGAACGTTACAACCAGATCGTAGACATCTGGTCCCGTGTGGATACCCGTATCACCGAAACGCTCATCCGTGAGCTGGCAACAGACAAGCAGGGCTTCAACTCTGTGTACATGATGCTCGATTCCGGTGCCCGTGGTTCCAAACAACAGATCAAGCAGCTTTGCGGTATCAGGGGTCTGATGGCGAAGCCAAGAAAATCAGGATCTACCGGAAGTGAGATCATCGAAAACCCGATCCTCTCCAACTTCAAAGGCGGTCTGAACGTATTGGATTACTTCATCTCTACCCACGGTGCCCGTAAAGGTCTGGCGGATACGGCCCTCAAAACGGCGGATGCCGGTTACCTGACGCGTCGTCTCGTAGACGTTGCACAGGACGTGGTGATCACCGAAGAGGATTGCGGAACACTCCGTGGTATCGCTATCTCTGCACTGAAAGACAATGAAGAAATAGTAGAGCCACTGTACGATCGTATCATCGGACGTACATCACTCCACGATGTATACAACCCATCCACTGAGAAACTGATCGTAGCCGGCGGCTCACAGATCACGGAGCTCATTGGTAAGGAGATCGAAGAAGCTGGTATCGAAACCGTAGAGATCCGCTCTGTACTCACCTGCGAAAGCAAAAGAGGTGTGTGCGTAAGATGTTACGGTAAGAACCTGGCCACCGGAAATATCGCTCAGAAAGGTGATGCAGTAGGTATCATCGCTGCGCAGTCCATCGGTGAGCCTGGTACACAGTTGACCCTGCGTACCTTCCACGTGGGTGGTGTTGCGGGATCCGCTTCTATCGAGTCTTCGCTCCCCGCCAAGTTCGACGGTACCATCCAATTCGATGGCTTACGTACAGTAACAACCGAGAACAACGAAGGCGAGAAGATCCAGGTGGTGATCGGCCGTACCGGTGAGATCCGTATCATGGACGTGAAGAATGATCGTCTCCTCATTACCAACAACGTACCTTATGGTGCTACCCTGTTGGTGAAAGACGGACAACAGATCAAGAAAGGTGAACCGATCTGTACATGGGATCCATTCAACAACGTAGTAGTTGCCGAGATCCCCGGTACCATCAAATTCGATAACGTTATCGATGGTATCACTTACCGTGAAGAGGCCGACGAACAAACCGGTCACCGCGAGAAAGTGGTTATCGAAACAAAAGATAAGAACAAGATCCCTACACTGGTAGTAGAAGGCAAGGACGTGAAGTTGTACAACCTTCCTGTAGGTTCACATATCGTTGTGGACGAAGCAGAAGAAGTACGCGCCGGCCAGGTACTGGTGAAGATCCCGAGAACACTGCGTATGCAGCGAGATATCACGGGTGGTCTGCCACGTGTAACCGAGCTCTTCGAAGCACGTAACCCGGGTAACCCTGCGGTAGTGTGTGAGATCGACGGTGTGGTTTCATTCGGTGTGATCAAACGTGGTAACCGTGAGATCGTGATCGAAGCGAAAGACGGTGTTGTTAAAAAATACCTCGTTCCGCTCACACGTCAGATCCTGGTTCAGGACGGTGACTTTATCAAAGCAGGCGCTGCCCTGTCCGATGGTCAGATCGCTCCCGGAGATATCCTCTCCATCAAAGGACCTTTCGCTGTACAGGAGTACGTAGTGAATGAGATCCAGGAGGTTTACCGCTTACAAGGTGTGAAGATCAATGATAAACATATCGAGGTGATCGTTCGCCAGATGATGAAGAAGGTTGAGATCGTGGATCCGGGCGATACCCGCTTCCTCGAGGAAGACCTGGAAGACCGCTTCGACTTCATCGAAGAGAACGACTGGATCTTCGACAAGAAAGTGATCACCGAAGCCGGTGAAAGCTCCAAACTGAAAGCCGGTCAGATCGCCAGCCTGCGCGAGATCCGTGAAGAGAACTCCATCCTCCGCAGGAACGATAAGAAAGCGGTAGAGTACAGGGATGCAAACCCCGCCACCTCTCACCCCGTTCTGCTCGGTATCACCAAGGCTTCACTCGGAACACAAAGCTGGATCTCTGCAGCTTCGTTCCAGGAAACCACCAAAGTACTGTCCTCTGCAGCCATCCAGGGTAAATCAGATGACATGCTCGGCCTGAAAGAGAACGTGATCACTGGTCACCCGATCCCTGCAGGTACTGGTCTCCGTGACTTCGACAATATGGTTGTAGGTAGCAAGGAAGAATATGAACTGCTCCAGACCACACGCGAAGCCATGAGCTTTGATGACGAAGAATAATTACCGCACCGCATGATGAATGCCTGACGGTACATATAATAAAGAGTAGGAAGCACCATGCTTTCTACTCTTTTTGTATTTATATGATATCCTTTCAGTGTTAAAACTTTTAACAATTTTCTTTTACCCCAAGAGCATATCTTGCAAAAAAGCTTTGAATGAGAAATATCTCTACTATCTTAAGTGTTCTGGCCCTCGTATTGATCGGCGTTTTATTCTATCTCCATTTCAACGGCAATAAGGAACTGAAGAAGGTGTCTGTGGAAGCTGAAAAGACCGCGCATAACAGTTTCCGCATCGGATATTTCGATATTGACTCTCTCCAAAACCATTACGAATATTTCAAGGATGTACTGGAGCAGATGAAGAAGAAAGAAGCTTCAATGAACGCTGAGCTCAACCAAATGGGCGCTCAATATCAACGCCGTATCCAGCAGCTCCAGGCAGAAATGCAGGCCAAGGGCAACGCGGTTACACAGGCTGATGAGCTCAAAGCCCAGAATGAACTGCAGGTGCTTCAGCGCAATCTCGGAGAGCGTAAAGCCTCCCTGGAACAGGATCTGCAAAAGACCCAGGTAGAGAATATGGGCACCCTCCGTAAAACTGTGGAAGATTATCTGAAAGAATATAACAAGGACAAAGGATACGCGTTTATCCTTTCGTATGAGCCCGGTTTGCTGATGTACTACAAAGACACGATGTACGATGTTACCGGTGATCTCATCAGGGGACTGAATGCCCGGTATGCCGCTAAGAAAGGAAAGCCGTAACCGGCCCCGATCTGCACAGCGGAACAACCACCAAAACTAAAACCCTTATCTTAACTGCTGTTTATGGCTGAACAAACAACCTCACTCAAGCCTACACTCGGCTTGCTGGATGCCACCATGATCGTGGCAGGTTCCATGATCGGTTCCGGTATCTTCATTGTTAGCGCTGATATCACCCGCAATGTGGGGAGCGCAGGATGGCTCATCGCCGTCTGGCTCATCACCGGTTTCATGACCCTCACAGCAGCCCTCAGCTATGGCGAATTGAGCGGTATGTTCCCGAAAGCAGGAGGACAATACGTTTATCTGAAAGAAGCCTACAATCCATTGTTAGGCTTTTTATATGGATGGAGCTTTTTCGCCGTGATCCAAACGGCCACCATCGCCGCAGTGTGCGTGGCCTTTGCCAAATTCACCGCCTATCTTATCCCCTCACTCAGTGAAAATCTGGTGGCCATTCAGATCGGCACCTTCAAAATATCGCCCGCACAGTTACTGGCCATCGCCATAGCCGTCATACTAACGTATATCAATACGCGAGGTGTGAAGGAAGGGAAGATCATTCAAACCACTTTCACCCTGGTGAAACTGCTCAGTCTTTTTGGTTTGATCGTGTTCGGCTTCATTATGGCCAATGGCGATGTATGGAAAGCCAACTGGACCGATGCCTGGAACCTGCACAAACTCGGTAGTGCCGAATCATATACCACCGTGCTGGCCCTGGGCGCCATCGCCACCGCCATGGTCGGTTCCATCTTCAGCTCCGATGCGTGGAACAATGTTACCTTCATTGCCGGGGAGACCAAAAATCCCAAGCGCAATATCGGCCTCAGCCTCTTCCTGGGCACCCTGATCGTGACCGTCATTTATGTAAGCGCCAATATCATGTATACGGCTGTGCTGCCGCTGGACCAGATCGCCTCAGCAGATAAGGACAGGGTAGCGGTGGCCGCTTCCCTCAATATCTTCGGCACCATCGGTACCAATATCATTGCCATCATGATCATGGTGAGCACATTCGGGTGCAGCAACGGTATGATCCTCTCCGGCGCCCGCGTGTATTACACCATGGCCAAAGACCAGCTCTTCTTCAAACAGGCTGCCACCCTCAACAAGAATGCAGTACCCGCCAAAGGTCTCTGGATCCAGTGCCTGATTATCTCTATCTGGTGCCTCAGCGGCTCCTATGGGCAATTGCTGGATATGATCTCCTTTGTGGTTGTGCTTTTCTATATGCTCACCATCATCGGCATCTTTATCCTGCGTAAGAAACGCCCCGATATGGAACGCCCTTACAAAGCCTTTGGCTATCCCGTGATGCCCATCCTCTATATCCTGATGGGAACGGCCTTTTGTATCCTGCTCATCATTTACAAACCACTTTATACCTGGCCGGGACTGATCATTACACTGATTGGCATCCCGATTTATTATATTGCAGTCGCAAACAAAAAGCCGGCAATAACATAATCTTATGGCAGCGACAGATTTTGAGCAGTTATTCGCACAATTTGAGAACATTAAAGTTGGAGTATTGGGGGATGTAATGCTCGATACCTATTGGTGGGGGCATGTTGAAAGGATCTCCCCGGAAGCGCCGGTGCCCATTGTAGCGCTGGACAGGAAGGAACAAAGGATCGGAGGGGCAGGCAATGTGGCACTCAATCTCGCATCGCTTCGCGCACAGGTAAGCATCCTCTCCGTGATGGGGCAGGATGATGACGGCGCCTCTCTCAAAGCACTTTTCCAGCAACAAAGGATCGATACCAGCTACCTGCTCCAGAGCGGGCACCGTATCACCACCAATAAAAGCAGGATCATCAGCCGCAACCAGCAGATGATGCGCCTCGATGCCGAGATCACCAAAGATCTCAACGCGTCAGATGAGGCGGCCCTGCTCGATACCGTGGAGCGTTTTCTGAAAGAACAGCAGCCCCATGTGATGATCTTCGAGGATTACAACAAGGGCGTGCTCACCGCTTCCGTGATCGAAAAAGCCATCGCCCTCTGCAAGCAATACAAAGTGATCACCACCGTGGATCCCAAGCGCAAGAACTTCTTCGCGTACAATGGCGTGGACATTTTCAAGCCCAACCTCAAAGAGGTGAAGGAAGGCCTCAATATCAACTTCGAGGAAGTGGACCAGGATACCCTCGGGGATGTGCACCAGAAACTTCAACAGCATTTACAACATCATATTTCCTTTATCACCCTTTCCGAAAAAGGAGTGTTCTTCCAGGACGATAACAGCAGCCGGATCATTCCTTCCCACCTGAGGAATATTGCGGATGTGTCCGGTGCAGGGGATACCGTCATTGCCGTGGCTTCCCTCATCTATGCCGCCACTGGCAGCGTGGAGCTGATGGCCGAAGTGGCCAATATTGCCGGGGGACTGGTTTGTGAAGAAGTAGGCACCGCAGCCATAAACCGCGACCGCCTCTTGCAGGAATGCAGGATTTTACTAAATTAGCCCGGGTTTCCCCCTGTTTTCAGGGAGACGCCCGCACAAACGGGTATTTTGTTGGTATTGTGCAGCAAAGCAACCGCTGTGAAAGTCTTTATGTGATATATGACCATTTGAAATAATGTACTGAATGCTGGCTGTTACGATCCTTGGAAATAATTCTGCATTACCCGCGTACGACCGTCACCCGACGGCCCAGTTGGTTACGCTCGATGACCAGTTATTCCTGGTAGACTGCGGTGAAGGCACCCAGGTTCAATTGAGCCGCTACAAGGTTCGCTGGGGCCGCATCAACTACATTTTCATTTCACATTTACACGGAGATCATTATTTCGGGCTGCCCGGATTCCTCAACAGCATGGGACTGCTGCATCGCGAGAATGATCTGCACCTCTTTGCGCCTCCCGAGCTGGAGCCCATACTGGACCTGCAATTCAAGGCAGCCAGCACCATTCTTCCCTACAAACTTCATTTTCATCCACTCACCGAAGAAGGTGTGCTGGTGAAAACAGATAAATTCAAGGTCACCTGTTTCCCTACCAAGCACCGCATCGCCTGCTGGGGATTCCGTTTTGAACAAGTGAAAGCGCCACGCAGGGTGAACCCCGAAAAAGCAGTCCGCCACGGAGTGCCCGCCGCATTCTACGACAGGCTCAAATGGGGAGAGAACTATACCACCCAGGCCGGTAACCTCATCACCAACGACCTGGTCACTGACCCTGCCGCCAAACCGAAGTCTTACGCTTACTGCGCCGATACCATCTACGATGAAGAGCTGATCCCCCGCATTGAAGGAGTGGATATGCTCTATCATGAGACCACCTATCTCAAAGAGCTCAACGACCGGGCCGCCAGCCGCTTCCATTCCACCACGGAGCAGGCCGCACTCATCGCCAAAAGCGCCGGGGTAGGGCGTTTGCTCATCGGTCATTTCAGCTCCAAATACGAAAACCTCGACCAGTTCCAGGCAGAAGCCAGGGAAGTTTTTCCTGCCACCGATCTGGCCATCGAAGGAGTTACCTTCCGGGGATGATTTTTTTTGCTGTATTTTTCCGCTAAATTGAGCCCCTGCTTATGACCGGAGACCTGCATCTGGAACCTGACAAACAACTGCTACAGCTCATTGCCACCGGCGATGAAGCCGCATTTGCAGCCCTGTTTGCCACACATAGGAACAGGATCTACTCCCTGGCATACCGGCTCATTGGTGTGAAGTCCGCAGCCGAAGATATTGTGCAGGACGTTTTCCTCAAGATCTGGATCAAGAGAGAAGAGCTTACCCAGGTACAGAACTTCAGGGCCTGGGTGAACACCATCACCGCCAACCTGGTGAGCAATATGCTGCGCCGCGTGGCATATGAATACCGCTTCCTCCGGGAGATCACTCATACTCAGGACCGCAACAGTACGGATGTGATCAATATTTCCGCCTTTCACGAACTACAGCATAAGATACATCAAGCCGTCTCGTCCCTCTCAAAGCAACAGCAGAAGATCTTCCTGCTCAGCCGCGAACAGGGCCTTAAGTATACTGCCATCGCCGAGCTCCTTGGGATTTCAACCGCTACCGTTAAAACGCATATGGTGGAAGCGCTTCGCAATATCCGCGCTCACCTGGCCGCCAATGGTATCGGTATACTCATTGTTCTCTTATTATCTATTTCCTGGCTACTGGATAAGGTCAATATTTTTTTTGCGAAGAGCTCAACCTGAATATTGTCTCGCGTGTCCGGTAATATAGGAACATAAAAATCTACTATGGGATCAAAGGTTTCCAGGCTGACCTATTTGTTTGAGGTCTGCCAAAACGGAACATGTACAGTTGCCGAAAAAGAAGAGTACCTGCAAATGGTGCTCGATCCTGCCATGCAGGCTCAGCTTCGTGTACTGTTGGAAGATGCCGTCAATAACAGTGCATCCGACCGCGAAATGGACGAAACGCAAAGCAATGCGATATTGAAAGGTATCCTCTCTGCCAATGCCCGGTTGAATGACGAGGAATTGCCATTGCCATCGGCCCAAACCCGTGTGGTGCGCATATTCTATCGGGTTGCTGCAGCTATGGTGTTGCTGGCCGCCGGCATCGGGGTATGGCGCTGGCTTCGTCCCATAAAACCATCGGACGATCAGGTGGTTGAAGTTCAAAAGCCAGTATTACCCGGAAAGGAAGGGGCCTTGCTCACCCTGGCTGACGGAAGGGTAGTGGTGCTGGACAGCCTCGGGAATGGCCTTATAGACAAACAGGGTAATTCCAAAGTGAGCCTGAAGAACAGGCAACTGGTATACGATGCCAACCCGGTAACTAACGCTGATGAGCAGCCGCTTTATAATACCATGCATACTCCCCGGGGGCGGCAGTTCCATGTACGCTTGCCTGATGGTACCATCGTATGGATGAATGCTGCCAGTGAGATCCGCTACCCCACTGCCTTTAACGGAAAGGAACGAACCATCGAAGTGAATGGGGAAGTGTACCTGCAGGTAGCGAAAGATCCTTCCAAACCCTTCATCGTAAAGAAAAAGGAGGTGGCTGTGAATGTGCTGGGTACCGAGTTCAACGTAAATGCCTACGACGATGAGCCGGGTATGAAAGTGACCCTCGTGGAAGGCGTGGTGAATGTGGTGAAAGGATCCTCCTCAGGATTGCTTCGCCCCGGTCAACAGGCACTGATCGGAGATGGGGTGCAGATAAAGGACAAAGTGGATATTGCGGCTGTCACGGCCTGGAAGAATGGCATGTTCATCATGCGGGGGATCGGCCTGGCTGCGCTGATGCGGCAAATATCACGCTGGTACGATGTGGAAGTGATCACCACCGGAACCCTGCCCGATAAACAATTCGGGGGCATCATCGGAATGGACCTTCCATTATCGGATGTAGTGAAGGCCCTTCAGTCCTATGGGCTCAATGTAAAACTGGAGAATCGAAAATTGACTATACAGCCTTAATAAAAAAGCCGCATCGTCTGACTCACGAGGCGGCAAATTCAGGCCAATGTAGAAGACCGGTAAGTCTGCTTATTCATCAACCTAAACCAATTCAAAGGTATGCATTTTGTTGCACTCTTTGTCCGGGGCATTCCTATGCCCGCCGGGCAACTCACCAAAACCCTGCGGATCATGAGAATCGCCGCTGTAATTATGTTAGCCGCCTGCTTACAGGTCAGTGCCAAAACTTTCTCCCAGAAAGTGAACCTGAAGTTGAAGAATGCCTCGCTTGAACAGGTGTTCAATGAGATCAAGGCCCAGACCGGATTGTATGTGATCTGGGACGAACAGGTACTTCGAAACACGAAACCGATCGACATTGCTGTAAAGGACGCTTCTGTAGAGGATGTACTGAAACAGGTTTTCGCCAACCAACCCCTAAGCTACGCACTCGTTGGCAAAATGATAGTGGTACAGAAAAGGGAGATTTACACCGTTTCGCCTATTGATGGTCTTTTCCTTAAAGTCGGGCAAAACCAATTGATCCATATCAGTGGGATAGTACTCGACGAGCAAGGAGCTCCCATCGCCAATGCCAGCGTCCAGATCAAGGGCACTTCCAATGGTACGGCCACTTCCGACAAAGGAGAGTTCCAATTGACCAGTAATGAGAAGTCCGTTGTGATCGTGATCTCCAGCCTGGGCTATGCCAAAAGGGAGATCACCGTTTCCGGCAACGAGCGCCTGCGTATCGTTCTGAAGAAAGAAGAACAGGACCTGGATAAAGTAGTGGTGTCCACCGGTATCTTCAACAGGAAAGTGTCCAGTTACACCGGGGCCGTTACAGTGGTTACCCGCAAGGAGTTGCAACAATTCGGCAACCGGAACCTCATCACCTCTCTCCGGAATATCGACCCTTCATTCAATATCATCGAGAGCAATAATTTCGGCTCCAATCCCAATAAACTTCCAGAGATCCAGATCCGTGGCAATTCCAGCCTGCCCAACGTGAATCAGCTCAAGGACGATAACCGTACCGGCATCAACACACCGCTGGTAGTGCTGGATGGTTTTGAGACCTCACTCCAGCGCTTGCTCGACCTCAATGAGAATGAAGTGGAAACCATCACCTTGCTGAAAGATGCCTCCGCTACGGCCATCTATGGATCTCGTGGAGCCAACGGTGTAGTGGTGGTGAAAACAAGAGCGCCACAGGCAGGTAAGCTCCGTATCAGTTATAAAGGTGACCTGAATATTGAAGTGCCGGATATCCGTGCCTACAACCTGCTGAATGCAAAAGATAAACTGGAATTGGAAAGAAGGGCCGGTCTATATGATGCCGTTCGCCCTGAAACCGACCTGGCCCTCAAGCGCTACTACGCCAACCTGCTCAATGATGTGAACAGCGGCGTGGAAACCGACTGGCTCTCAAAGCCCCTCCGCTCGGGCATCGGGCAACGTCATAATCTTCGCCTCGAAGGTGGCGATGATAGATTCCGCTACTCTGCATCCGCCCAGCACAACGATATCCAGGGTGTGATGAAAGGGTCCTATCGAAAAATGTTCAATGGTAGTATCAACCTCACTTATAACTTCAAAAAATTCCGCTTTACCAATAACCTGATCATCGGATTGGCCAGGAACGCAGAATCCCCCTACGGAAATTTCAACACCTATGTGAAGATGAACCCGTACTGGAAAGCGACCGACGATAAAGGGAATATCCTGAAATTGCTGGGCGATTACGGTGGAACGGATCATACTGAAAGATGGAGAAACCTGCCAGGGAACCCATTGTACAATGCCACGCTCAATTCATTCGATAAAGACAATGCCACTGAGATCATCAACAATCTGTCCGTAGAATGGAGATTGCATCCGGACCTGGTGCTGCGTGGATCACTGGGCCTTGCACGTTCCAACCAGGAATCCGATAATTACAAACCAGCCGCCCATACGGATTTCCAGAATTACACAGGCGCCGATATCTTCCGCAAAGGATCTTACACATATGGCATCAATAAGAATACGAGCTACGAAGGTGGTCTGAACCTGAGCTATAACCGAACTATCAACAGGCATTCATTCTTCGCGGGTGCCGATTATCGTATCAGTGAGAGAAGCCTCTCCAATTATGAATTTGTTGCGGAAGGTTTCACCAATCCCAATTTCGATTTTCTGTCCATGGCCCAGCAATACAAGAAAGATGGAAAGCCCACAGGTGCTGAAGGATTCGTAAGAGCAGTGGGATTCACGGGTAATTTCAACTATACCTGGGACAATCGTTATTACTTCGATCTCAGTGGCCGTATGGATGGCTCCTCACAGTTCGGTTCAAAGAACCGATTTGCTCCGTTCTGGTCAACAGGCATTGGCTGGAACCTGCACAGGGAACGGTTCATACAGGATCTTACCTATATCGATCGCCTCAAGCTGCGGGGATCCATGGGGATGACCGGCTCACAGAACTTCAGTTCTTACCAGGCCCTCAGCACTTTCAGGTATTATACAGACCAACGCTATTTCAACTGGATGGGCGCCAGCCTGCTCGGCCTTGGCAACGAGAACCTCAAATGGCAACAAAAAATGAATTACGATATCGGCCTGGAAGGTAGCCTGCTGAATAACCGTATCTCCTTTGTAGCAGATTATTATGTGGAAACCACCAATGGACTGATCTCTTCAGTGGATATGCCCTTATCCAATGGCTTCAGCAGCTATATCGAGAATATCGGCAAAGTGCGCAACCGCGGATTTGAAGTGAAACTAACTACCGTCCTTATACGAAATAAGGATTTTAGCTGGAGCATCACTGGCGCCATGATCTCTAATCAGAACAAGATAGTAGAGATCTCCGATGCGCTCAAGCAGGCACAGAAATCCAATGAGGAAAAGAATGGCGCATTGCCCGTCAAATTGTACAAGGAAGGATATTCAGACAGGACCATCTGGGTAGTGCCTTCACTCGGTATCGATCCTTCCACCGGAAAGGAAATGTACCTCGATAAGACCGGCAATCCCAGTTTCGTCTGGAGCTCCGCCGATATCCGCGCCTGTGGTATCGACAATCCCAAATACCAGGGCAACCTCAATACCCTGGTCCGATACAGATCATTTGCCCTGAACATGTCGTTCGGTTACCGTTTCGGTGGCCAGATGTATAACCAAACCCTGATCGAAAAAGTGGAGAACGCTGATTTCAGGTACAATGTGGACAGGCGCGTGTATGAGAACCGTTGGCAGAAACCTGGTGACAATGCAGCTTTCAAAGGATTGTTGGTAACCACTGCTACCAACAAGACCTCCCGCTTTGTGCAGGATGAGCGCACCTTCACCTGTCAGAACATCAACCTGATGTATGAACTGCGCAATCAGAAACTGCTGCAGAAATTCGGAGCAGAGTTCTTCTCCCTCACTGCCAATTTCTCTGATGTGTTCTATATATCCAGTGTAAAACGTGAGCGCGGTATCGATTACCCTTTCTCACGTCAATGCTCATTCACTTTAAATGTTACCTTCTAAAAAGCAAGCATATGTCAATCTCCAGATATTTTACATTGTTGCTGCTGATCGTAGCCATTTCCACCGGCTGCAATAAATGGCTCGACGTGCAACCCAAAACTGAAATGCCGAGGGATATCATGTTCTCTACCCAAACCGGTTTCCAGGATGCATTGAGCGGAGTGTACATCAATCTTATCAGCGATAGCCTGTATGGCAGGGATCTTAGTTTCAAATTCATCGAGCACCTCACCAGCTCCTGGGATGTAACCAGCAATTCCGTTGAACAAAAGATCAACCGGTTCAATTACCAGGATGCCAATGTGGAATTGATACTGAAGAATATATTCGGAACGCAATACAATACCATTGCCAATATCAATGCGATCCTGGAACAGATCGATGCCAAAAAAGAAGTGTTCACTACCAAAGGCATGTATGAAATGATCAAAGGCGAATGCCTGGCGCTGCGGGCTTTCTGTCATTTCGATCTGCTTCGTATGTGGGGCCCCGTTCCTTCCGACATAAAGGATGGGAATGTGCTTCCATATGTGAAATCTCTTTCCCGTGTAAAGAATCCTCATATCAGTTACGAGGCATTCAAAACGGAAGTGCTGGCCGATCTTACTACTGCCGAAACTTTACTCAAAGAAGTAGATCCCATCACCAAATACTCTTTGGGACAATTGCAGAACCCGGATAACGAGAGCAACGAGTTCAAGCCTGAAAATCCTTATATTAGTTTCAGGCAATTCAGGATCAACTATTATGCTATCAAAGCCCTGCAAGCCCGTGTGCATCTCTGGTTCGGCAACAAACAACAGGCTTATGAAGCGGCAAAGTTCGTGATCGATGCAAAGGACAAGGATGGTACCGCTAAATTCAGGCTGGGCGCGGACGCGGACCTGGTGAAGAAAGATTACGTGATGAGCTGGGAGCATATCTGGAGCCTCTACGATTTCAAATTGTTCCAGCAGTATACCGACTTTTTCGGGAATGGCAACCTCAAAAAAGGAAGCTCCGATGCGAAGGTGAGGACTGAGCTCTATGGCAATACGGGAACGGATATACGCGAAACAAAAATGTGGGGCCTGCTTACCCTGAGCGGTGGCACCAAATGCTATACGATCCGGAAATACCTGGGCTCGGAAAAACCGGCATATATAGATGAAGACCTCAAACGATTGCCGATGCTGCGTGCCAGCGAGATGTATCTCATCGTTGCGGAAGCCGGTCCAGCCGGAGAAGCAGATGCAGCATGGGCTACGTTCAGGACCTCCAGGGG
>JAGIAP010000002.1:0-6672 GCA_017744805.1 Chitinophagaceae bacterium
CTGGTAAACATGGCTCGGCTCTCTCTTCTTATTCTTCTGGAAACTGGTGATCGGCGGCATCATCGTTCCATACAAAACCTATCCTTATCCCTGGAATCATTATATCGCGCAGGGCATCTATTTGCAATGGATGGCCTATGTGCTTGCTTCCGGCTACCTGCTCCGGCCTGTCATCCTCAAATTCTTCAGCAGGAAAGCGCCCCTTCCTGCCACTGAAAAATTCCTGTTGCTGACCTGGTTCTCCAATTGTTTTATTTTCTTCGTGTACCTGATGGCCCTCACAGGATGGGTCAAGGGCATCTATCTCAGCGGCGCTATCTCCTTTTCTTTTTTCCTTTACCTGACCATTTTCTTTTATTTCTATAACAGGAAAGTGGACAATATCCTATTATCGGGCGCCACTGAAAATCCGGTAAGAACGGAAAAGAAGAAAATTGCCACAGCGGATGCCAATACCCTCATGGAAAAACTCGAAAAGGTTATCCGCGATAAGGAATTGTACAAAGACCCCAATCTGAAGCTCAGTGACCTGGCTGCTCAAATAAATATCACTCCCCATTTGTTATCGCAGCTTTTGAACGAAAACGCAGGCAAGGGCTTTTCCATCTATATCAATGAATGGCGTATCGAAGAAGCCTGCAGTCTGATCAGGGAAAACGACCGCCTCACTTTTGAAGCCATCGGTTATGAAGTAGGGTTCAATTCTAAATCCACTTTTTATGCCGCCTTTAAAAAGATCAAAGACACTACCCCCGCCCTTTTCAAGGAAAGTTTAGGAAGCCCCACTACCTGACCCCCCATTTTTTGCCTGTTCAGGCGTCCGGATCTATAATTCCGTATTCCTGAATTCCGGAATCCAGACCTTGCAGATGCAGCAGGGGCTTAGGTTTGCTGAAACTGAAATGCATGAACCGGACCAAGTTACTGTGGATAGCCATCTCCCTTATCCTTGCACAACTCAACTCCTTTTCCCAGGCCATCAAAGGCATCGTCACTGATGAAAAAGCAAAAGGGATTCCCTTTGCTTCCATCAGCCTGCTCCGGTTACCTGACTCTTCCCTGGTGAAAGAACAGATGACAGATTCTTCCGGGAATTTCATCCTCCGGCAGCATCAGCCAGGAAAATTTTTACTGCGGATATCCGCCATCGGGTTCCGGGCATTTGACCGGGAAATTGATCTGGGGGACCATGACCTGGAACTGGGGCTGTTGCAAATGGGAACAGACCCAGCCCTGATGAATGCAGTAGTGGTAAGCGGATCCCGCCCGGCTTTTCAGCGGCAGGCCGACAGGCTGGTAGTAACCGTTTCAGGTAACCAATTCTTCAAAACAGCCTCCAATGGTTTGGATGTATTGAGAAAGATACCCGGGCTGGAACTGAACTACGATGGCAGTCTCCAACTCTCGGGACGCACCACCCCTTCCGTATTCATCGATGGGAAGCCCCTTCACATGGGCGCCGGGGAATTACAACAATTCCTGCAGACCCTCACCCCAGAAATGATCGCCAGCATCGAGCTCATCAGCAATCCATCTGCGCAATACGATGGTGAGCACAAAGGCATCATCGATATTAAATTGAAAAAAGACCAGAGCATCGGCTGGAAAGGGATGATCAGCACCAATGTACAAGTGAACAATTATGCCCTCTCCGATAATAGCCTGCTGCTCACTTATAAAACCGCCAAAACTGCGTTCACACTTCGGAGTGGTTATACCGGAGGCTCGAAGATATACCGTTATGAAGCCTGGCAGCAATTGGCCAATACCAACTGGATGCGAACCAGGAATGGAGTTGGCACCCTGTACAATAATTTCAATATCCAACTGGGAGCAGAGCATGCACTGTCAAAAAAGCACAGGCTGGAATGGCTATTGCGCACCACCCATAATATCCGTACTCCTGATGCTTTTGGAACCCTGCATACAACCGATGCTTCCACGAAAGACCTGGTATCAGTGATCGGTACGGATAATCACTCCTCCCCTTCACAAAGGAATTACGCGGCCAGCGTCAATTACAATGGCAGTTTCGGCAAAACACAATTGAAATGACAGAACAATATCCTGGAGATCCGTACCAGGCAACAGGAAGATATCATCAGTAAGGATCTCCTTTCAGAAGCTCAGCTACTTTACTGGAAAACCAGCCTCGTAAACGATATTTCCATCCGTAGCACCCAGGCAGATCTCAGTTCTGCATGGGGCAGGAACAAGCTCGGGGCAGGCGCAAAATTTGCGTATAGTAATACGTATAATGATTCCCGTTATGATACCCTCACTCATGATCGTGGATTCGTACCCGATGAGAGTCGAAATTTCCTGTTCCGTTACCAGGAATATATCAGTGCAGCGTATATCTCCTGGAGCAATACCATCAAACGGTTTACGTATTCGGCCAGTATTCGCGTTGAGAACACCAGGACCATCGCAGATGCCCCTAAGATCGGGGAGACCACCAAAAGGGATCTCTGGCACTGGTTGCCATCCGCCAGCATCCATTTTTTGATCGATGAGAACGATCAGATCCAGTTGAATTTCTCCAGAAGACTTACCAGGCCAGTGTTCTCAGACCTTTATCCTTTCCGCATTTACAATAGCCCATTGAACTATTTCACAGGTAATCCTTACCTGACACCGGCAGTTACCACCGCACTCAACCTGAGCTGGGCCCATGGCCCTTTCAATGCTTCTTTTTATATCGGCCGGGAGAACGATCCCCTGGGCCGATATCCGAAATATGATCCTGTCACCAATATCCTCGAATACCTGGGAAAGAATTTCGATCACAGGAGTTTTGCCAACCTGGAGATCAGTTGGCCAATTGAGGTCACCAAATGGTGGCGTATGTCCAATACCGTTGGATGGTACTATACAAAAGAATATATCCCCTATTTCGAATACAATTTTGCAGTGCCTGTACGATATCTTACCCTCAATGGCAGCCAGGTGTTTACATTGCCAGGCAAGCTCACCCTGGATCTTAGCTACTATTACAAATCAGTTAACGGGAATAGTTTGTATACTTCGAGGCCCAACAGCAATATCGATATCGGTCTGCAAAGGAATTGGTGGAAGGGTAAATTAAATTCAAAGCTCAGTGTACACGATATCTTCAACAGTTATAAGATCATCTACATTTTCCGGGAAAAGCAGCTTATCAATAATACTTTATCCCATTGGCCGGGTATGCGGAGAGTAGCGCTGACCCTGAGTTATAATTTTGGGGCATCCACTTTTAAGGCAAAGCAGCAAAGCAGAAGTGAAGAGGAAGGAAGAGCGATGTAGGATTGGCACAGGGTGTTGCCGTCGCCCGCGTCCCGTGAGCGACGGCACAACCTGTTATCTTATCTGTATAGATCCCCGTTCAAATATTTCAACCCGGAATCCGGAAGGATGGTCACGATCTTCTTTCCAACACCCGCTATCCTGGCTCTTTGCAAGGCCGCCCAAACATTGGCTCCGCCTGTGATACCGGCACAGATCCCTTCTGTTTTTGTGAGTTTACGGGCCATTTCATAAGCATCTTCATCCGATACGGCCATGATCTCATCAGCCAGGTCCAGGCGACAGATACCCGCCACAAAACCAGGCCCGATACCTTCCAGTCTATGTTTCCCATTTCCTCCTTTTCCACTTAGTGCGCGCAATTCCAATGGTTCGATGGCCACACAGCGGATGCCTGGCAGTTCCCGTTTCATGATCTCTGCATTGCCACTGAAACTGCCGCCAGTGCCCACACCGGTGATGAACTCGGTAATATCGGGCCCCATTGCCCGGATGATCTCTGTAGCCATTTCATGATAAGCATTCCTGTTATCTGCATTATTGAACTGATCTGTCCAGAAGGTATTGGGCTGCTGGCTGAGCTCGCGGGCTTTTTCGATCATCGCCAGTGTGAGCGCATGCGTGATCTTTCCATTATCGGAGGGGATCAATGTCAGTTCCGCGCCGAAGGCGCGCATGGTACGCAGCTTCTCATCAGCAAATGCATCCGAAGAAACGAAATGGGCCTTGTACCCTTTTGCTGCGCATACCATTGCCAGTGAGCTACCCGTACTTCCTCCCGTGTACTCTACCACGGTACCGCCCGGACGAAGATCACCCCGCTTTTCAGCCCCTTCGATCATCGACAATGCCATACGGTCTTTCATACTACCCGTAGGATTGGCAGATTCCAACTTAACATACACTTCAGCAGCGCCATGCTCCTGCAATCGCTCCAGTTTGATCAACGGCGTATTCCCAATTGGTAACATATCAAATGGTTTAATGGAATTTGATTATCCTAATGTAACGAATTCAGGTGGTCTTAAGAAGGAACAGGCTGCTTTTGCAACCTGTTCTTTTTTATCTTATTCAGTTAAGGGGAATGGTCAACAATACCCTCGGGAGTGATCAGGTTGGTCCCTACCCGGCAAACCGCAGGGCCGCCTGCCCAACCAGACCATTGGAAAAGACGTATAGCTTAAAAAAATGTTACAGATACCGGGAAATTGATACCGGCAGGCCACGGTTGATGCCATTTTCTTGTCTTATGGAAAAATAAAAAATAGTAACTTCAGAATCACGTCAATAACTCAATGAAAAAGACTAAAAATCAGTGTATGAAAAATTGCCTTTCGGCCTTATTGCTGTTCATTTCAGCATCGGTATTTGCACAGGAGACAGTGGTGGACCAATTCAAGAAGATCAATACCATTCCACAGGCACAGGCCTACATTGATGCCAATCCGTTGCTCAAACCGGCCTTATTGAAGCTTTCAGCCGGTAAAGACACCTCCCTTATCGATAAGAGATTGCTGCGGCAGAAACAGGGTGAGATCTTCTCTGTAGGATACGTTACCTACAAAGTACTGGAATCCAAAGAATCCATCAAGTACCGCGCCAGCTATATTTTCCTTGATGGCGGCTCTCTCTCCCCTTCGGAGATCGAGAACCTGAAAAAAGAGATCATGGCTAAAATCAATGCCGGCGAATCATGGAGCAGCCTCTCGGATAAATACACCATGGATGGCAATACTACCAAAGGAGATACCGACTGGTTCTTTGGAGAATACAGCTTCCCCAAAGAATTCCAGGATGCCGTAGCCAAACACAATAAGGATGATGTATTCTTCCTGGATGTGTCTGAAAAGGACTGGCACTATATCATCAAGAAAACCTATAATGATGATGTACAAAAAGACATTACCGTTCTGCGCGCCAATGGCCGCTAAATAACCGGTGAATATTCGGTGAAGAGATGGCATGATCCGGGATCATGCCATCTCTTTTTTTTAACTTAGATCAAACATCCTTACATGAGAGTCATATCCCTTGTTCTGCTATGTTTGCTGTCTGCGTTTGCTGCAACGGCCCAAAATGCCAACTGGCAATCCGATCTGAGGTTCCTTCAACAAACCATTCATAGAGACTATCCCTTTCTCTTCAAAAAGATCAGTGCAGCCGCATTTGATGCAACTGCGGATTCACTCTTCGCTGCCATGCCCCGCATGCAGGAACATGAATGCCTGGCAGGCCTTACAAGAATAGTGGCTTCCATAAAATATGGCCATACTGCCCTCCCCTGGCGGGATTCAAAAGTGAAATACCATATGACGCCCATGAATTTTTACTGGTTCAATGATGGCCTGTATGTGGAAGGCACCACCAAGGCCAATGCAGCCATCCTCGGCGCCAGGATCCTGAAAGTGGAAGGGAAGCCTATCGCAAAAGTACTGCAAGCCATCAAACCACTGGTGCCTGCGGAGAATGATCAGTTCTTCAAATCACGCGGCCCCGATTATCTTGGCATTCCCGAAGCATTACACGCACAGGGTATCACCCCAACCCTGAAAAGCAGCATCCTGTATACCTTCGGGAAAAATGGAAAGACATTTGAAATAGCCATTCCTGCCATAGATGCTTTTCAGCTACCCAGGTTCTATGGCTTCACCAAACCGGAAAAGGATTGGCTAACGGCCAGGGATACCAGCTTTACACCACTGTATCTCAAGAACCAGGACAGGATCTATTATTACGAATACCTGCCCGATAGCAAAACGGTATATGTTCGTCATAGTCAGATCCAGGACGAGCCCGAAATGCCCATTGCCCTTTTCTACAAGAACCTGTACAGTTTTATTGAAAAGAATGATGTAGCGCGGCTGATACTGGATGTACGCCTGAATGGCGGTGGAAACAATTATCTCCTCAAGCCCATCATTACCGGCCTCATCGAAACCCCAAAGATCAACAAGCCCGGAAAATTCTTCGTGATCATCGGAAGACGTACCTTCTCCGCCTGCCAGAACCTGGTGAATGAATTCTCCAATTATACCAATGCCATCTTTGTTGGCGAGCCTACTTCAGAGAATATCAATTTCTATGGCGATAATAACCGGATCACCCTTCCCAACACCCAAACACAGGTATTGCTTTCCTTTGCCTGGTGGCAAGACAAACCGCAGTGGGAGAATGCCACCTGGCTGGCGCCCCAGGTAGCGGCAGATATGAGTTTTTCCGATTACCAGCACAATATCGATCCGAGCCTCAATGCCTGCCTGGCCATGAATGAGACCAATGCCATTACCGATCCCATGCAAAAACTGAAGACACTTTTCTTCATGGGCAAAATGGATGAAGTGGAAAAAGAAACAAAGAGAATGGTGAATGATCCCATGTATCGTT
>JAGIAP010000002.1:6682-26806 GCA_017744805.1 Chitinophagaceae bacterium
TGAAGGGAATTTCATCGAGGCTGGTCGCATGTTCATCACCCGGAAACAATCCGATGTAGCGATAAAGATCTTTGAAATGAATACGAGATTGTTCCCTTCTTCCGCCAGCTCATGGCTTGGCCTTGGAGATGCATATGCAGGAGCAGGACAAAAAGAAAAAGCCCTCATCGCATACCAAAAATCCATAAACCTGGATCCGGATGGGCCATCAGGAACAGCGGCAAGATCAAAGATAAAAGGGAACTGATACATCAAATAAAAGCTGGCCATCACCCAATGGGATATGCGCGTGATGGCCATACTCAAAGCAAATTCCTTCTCAATGGAACTGTGCAGTTTCGGTACTGTTGGCCATTGCCACGGTGGAAGAGTTCCCTTGCTGAATTACATTTTGCACTGCATCGAAATATCCCGTGCCCACAAAGCTCTGGTGCTTCACTGCCCTGAAGCCATCATCCTGCATAGCAAACTCTTTCTGCTGCATTTGCGAGAAGCCTGCCATTCCTGATTCCCTGTATGCCTTCGATAGTTCAAACATGGAGCTGTTCAGTGCGTGGAAGCCTGCCAGTGTGATGAACTGGAACCGGTATCCCAATGCTGCCAGGTCTTCCCGGAAAGTTTCCATCTGCGAAATACTGAGGTGTTTGGCCCAGTTGAAGCTGGGTGAACAATTGTAGGCCAGCAATTTTCCGGGGAACTGTGCATGAATGGCGTTCGCGAATTCGCGGGCCAGGCCGAGGTCAGGATGCGAGGTTTCCATCCACAGCATATCGGCGTATGGTGCATAGGCAAGCCCTCGCGCGATACAGCTTTCGATACCATTGCGGATATGATAGAATCCTTCTGCGGTGCGTTGCCCTGTGGTGAAAGGCCGGTCACGCTCATCAATATCCGAAGTAAGCAGGTTGGCAGCTTCCGCATCCGTTCTTGCAATGATCAGGGTGTTTGTGCCCATCACATCGGCGGCGAGCCGCGCAGCTACCAGTTTATTGATCGCTTCCTGCGTGGGCACCAATACCTTGCCACCGAGGTGCCCGCATTTCTTGGCGCTGCTGAGTTGATCTTCGAAATGAACGGCTGCAGCGCCTGCTTCGATCATTCCCTTCATCAGTTCAAAGGCATTCAGATTGCCACCGAAGCCTGCCTCGGCATCTGCGATGATCGGCTTCATCCAATCCCGCGAAGCCTCTCCGTTCACGGAATCGATCTGTTCACATCTCAACAAAGCGTTATTGATCTTCTTTACCACTTCCGGAACAGAGTTTACGGGATAGAGCGATTGATCCGGGTACATGGTCCCTGATGCATTGGCATCGGCCGCTACCTGCCAGCCACTGAGGTAGATGGCGTCCAGGCCGGCAGTCACTTCCTGGATCGCCTGGTTGCCTGTCATTGCGCCTAATGCAGATACTACGGGCTGTTGGTGAAGGAGCTTCCATAATTTATCAGCCCCGTTACCGGCAAGGGTATAGGCGATCTCTACCTTGCCACGGAGTTTCAGAACATCCTCCGCTGCATACGGACGGACAATACCTTTCCATCGGCTGTTGAGCTCCCAATCGCGGGCCATCAACAGCACTTTTTCGGTTGTGCTCATACTTGCTGTATTTAAGCGATGATTGAATCAATGATCCATTCAGGCAATTCGTTCTTCCTGAACGGGCATAGGTAGAGGATTGGAGGATATGGTCTCTTCTGTGCACTGCTTTTTCTCAGCATTGCTCAGAATGGAATTGTAAGCAGGAATGGTAAGGAACTCTTCAAACTCCGGCTGCACTACCAGCCTGTTGAAAATGCAAATGGCTTCCACGAATTTTCCTTTCTGATAAGCTTCCGAGCCAACGCCCGATTGGATATTCTCTATTTCATCATCCCTCAGTTCTTCGTAGAGGGAATGGTTGAATGTTCTTCCATCTTCGAGTTGCACCTGGTTGTTGAGCCATTGCCAAACCTGAGTGCGGGAAATTTCCGCGGTAGCTGCATCTTCCATCAGGTGATGGATGGCCGCAGCACCATTGCCCCTGAGCCAACTTTCCAGGTAAAGGATCCCCACATTGATATTGGCCCTGATGCCTGCTTCCGTAATAGTGCCTTTGGGTAATTCCAATAATTCTGCCTCCGTACAATTGAAGTCATCCCGTTTTCTGATGATCTGATTCTTTCCTGGCATATATTCATCGAAGACTTCCATGGCAGTGGTCACCAGTCCGGGATGTGCCACCCAGGTTCCGTCATGACCATCTTTCACTTCCCGCAGTTTATCGGCTTTCACTTTTTCCATGGCCGCTTTGTTGGCAACCGGATCATCCTTCACGGGGATCTGTGCCGCCATGCCACCGATGGCATGTGCGCCACGCTCATGGCAGGTCCTGATCACCAATTGCGTGTAAGCGCGCATACAGGGCACCGTCATCGTGACCTGTGCCCGATCAGGGAAAACAAATCCCGGAAGGTCCCTGAATTTTTTGATGAAGGAAAAGATATAGTCCCAGCGACCGCAATTCATGCCCGCCGAATGGTGCCTCAGTTCAAACAATATCTCATGAAGTTGAAAGGAAGCCAGGATGGTCTCTACCAGTACAGTGGCCTTGATGGTTCCCTGGGGAATTCCACAATAGTCCTGTGCAAAAACGAACACATCATTCCATAACCTGGCTTCTTTATAATGTTCCAGTTTCGGAAGATAGAAATAAGGACCGGTTCCCTTGCTGATCAGCTTTCTGGCGTTGCGGAAAAAGAAGATGCCGAAGTCGACCAGGCTGGCGCTGGCAGGCTCTCCGTCGATAAGGATATGCTTTTCTTCCAGGTGCCATCCACGCGGGCGTACCATGAGGGTGGCAGTGGTTGAGTTCAGCGTATATTCTTTCCCGTTATCTGGCGACCTGAAGCTGATGCTCCCATCGATGGCATCTGATAGATTGATCTGTCCTTCCACCACATTCTTCCAATTGGGAGCATTGCTATCCTCGAAGTCTGCCATAAACACCTTTGCTCCTGCATTGAGTGCGTTGATGATCATCTTTCTGTCAACCGGGCCGGTGATCTCCACACGCCTGTCCTGCAGGTCTTCAGGCACCGGATCTGTTTGCCAGGCGGATTCCCTGATGGCCCTTGTTTCGGGATCGTAATTGGGCTTCCAGCCATGGTTGATCCGTTGCTGTGTCTGCTGCCTTTCCATGAGCAAGATCCTGCGACGGTGATTGAAACTGCGTTGCAGCGCTACGAGGAAGCGCAATGTTTTTTCATCGAGTACATGTTCGTAACCGGGATGGAGCGGACCGGTGATCCGGAGCATGCTGTCAGGCAGATGCCCCGGTAATGGAGGGATTGTTGCCATAACGATAGAATTTACACTAAAAATAGAAAATTCTTTCGAAAGCGAAAATTTCGCTGAATTATTTTTTTTCGGCAAAAACCGCTTTTTAGTTCTTTTGGGCTCATGATATCTGAAAACGACAGCATCAGGCTGATCTTCGGTTTGAAAGTGAGATCACTCCGCCAGGAGAAAGGATTGTCCTATCAGCAACTGGCAGATAAAGCAGGGCTTTCCCTCTCCTATGTTCATGATATCGAAACCGGCAAGAAATTCCCCAAGGCCGACAAGATCATTGCCCTGGCCAAGACCCTGGGCGTGGATTATGATTATCTCGTTTCCCTGAGGGGCAATAAGAAATTGCAACCCATCATCGATCTGATCAGTTCCGATTTCATCAATGCCATTCCCTGGGAACATTTTGGGCTGTCGCCCGCTTCCCTGCTGGAGCTGTTCTCCAATACGCCGGACAAGGTAACGGCCTTTATCAGCACCCTGCTGAAGATCGCACGCAGCTACCAGTTGAGCCGTGAAAGCTTTTACCAGTCGGCGCTTCGCTCCTACCAGGATCTGCACGACAATTATTTCGAGGATATAGAAGAAGCAGTAGCGAGGTTCAGGAATGAGTATAAAATGCAAGATCAACTGCCGGTGGATAATTCCCGTTTGGAAGAGATCCTCCTGAGCCTGCATGTAAAAGTGAACAGGAAGAAAATGGCCGGTAATGAGTCGTTGAGCTCTGTCCGCTCCTATTATTCCGCTGCCAATAAAACGCTTTTCGTGAACAAAGGGCTTAGCCGGGCGCAGGAAAATTTCCTGCTGGCACGCGAAGCGGGCTTCCAGTTCCTGCAATTCGCAGAAAGACCATTTGAAACCGTGAGCCGCCATAGCGAGTCTTTCGAGATCATGCTCAATAACTTCAAGGCTTCCTATTTCGCTGTGGCCTTGCTGATGCCGGAGGAACATTTTATCGATGATGTAAAAAGAATGATCGGCCAGCCGAAATGGAACCCCAAATCATGGCTGGACCTGTTGGCTATTTACGATGTCACTCCCGAGATGATGATGCAGCGCCTCACCAATATCCTTCCGAGGCATTTCAGCATCGGCAATCTTTTCTTTCTGCGGATCAATGGAAGCATAGGATCGGATCATTTCGAGATCACGAAGGAACTGCATCTCTCCCAACTGCATAACCCCTATGCCAATGCGCTGAATGAACATTATTGCCGCCGGTGGATCAGCATCAAAAGCATCAAGCATATCGGGGAACTGCTGAAAAACAAGAAAGGTCGCAGCCCCTTGGTGGAAGCACAGATTTCCGAATACTGGCAAACACATAACAAATACTTATGCATCTCCATTGCCAAGCCGGTTTCCGGCAATAGCAACGAACTGGTGAGTGTTACATTAGGACTGTTGATAGATCAGAACCTCCTCCGGGTAATGCCCTCCCTGAACGACCCATCCATTCCAAGCTGGCTGGTGCATACCACTTGCGAAAGATGTGGAATAATGGAATGTAAAGAAAGGGCCGCAACACCCGATATTATTACCAAGGCTGAAAAAGAAAAGAAAAAGAATGATGCTTTGAGACTCCTGGATCAATAAGCCTCTTCCTTGTAAATATCGAAGTCTTCAAACCTTATTTTACCGAAGTCCTTTGCTGTTTTGATGATCGACTTCACTTTCTTGAATTCGGAGCCTTCATCCATTTTCATCAGATCCCACCCATCCCGGTGAAGCAACCAGGTGCTATCTGATGGTGAATATCTGAAAGTAGTGATATGTTTTACAGGTTCATTCCTGGAACCCGTGGAATGCTCGATAGAAAAAAATCCATTCCTGGCCACTACCTGTTCAAATGGATTCTCCTGGTGGCCCGAGCCTCCGCAATAAAAGCAAAGTACTGCATTGTCATTTCTTGCAACCTGTTTGTAACTGCCGTCTGCCTGACCGAGCAGGATCAGCATGGGCCTTTTTACCGGGTTTGCCGGAGAGTTTGCATGTATATCCTCATCCTCTCCTTTCTTCATCAACACCATGATGATATCCGTATAAGCATCTCCGTTCAGATCACCGGACGTGGTGTCCAATCCTTCATAGCCCTCCGGTACAAAAGCCATCAGCGAATCAGGGACAGCATCCACTTCTATATTGTAATTGTAATGATCCGCTTTGGCGCCGCCATACGCAATGGCCAGCGAGTCCTCTTTAAGGCTATCAGCCATCGATTGGCTGATGGCCGTACTATCCGCAGTGCCCTTGTTCTTTGCAGCCTTATCTGAACAGGCAATGCATAATACTATCAATAAAGCAAGAGTAACTCTGATCATCATGGTTCACATCTTTTTTTGATCACTTTTAAAAGTCTTTCCTGGAAATCCGAGAGCAATTGTTCACCCCAGAAGGCTGCATAGGGATTGATCTTGGTCTTCAACTGATAGGTAGAGCTCAATATCAATTCCGTTCTGCCATTTGGCATTGGCTTCAATGTATAAGCGGCATTCAGGAACCTGAAATGATCCCCTTTCAGCAAATGCTGATCGAAAACAGTTTTCCGGATTGTGGATGGCACCACTTTGATGTTGAACCCGATATGATTGTATCGATCCCATGCATCCACTTTTTCTATGAACATAAGGCCACCTTCAAAGTGCCCAATACGCGTGGCATGCAAGGTATCCTTATCCAGTTCAGCATACAGTGGGCGTGGGATGCCGGCAATATTGAAAAATCCTCTTTTATATTCTTCTTCTTTTATTTCCCGGACGCGGATGATATTGGGCCAGATCTCTTCCGGCCTGGCATCAACGGTAATGGTAGATACAACGGAATATATTCCTACAGGCGAATTGAATTGCTGTTCGATGGGGCCCAACAATACCGGCAGTAAAAGAATGGAATACAGTTTCTTGTTTCTTTTTTTTCTTTTGGCAACAATGATGGTCCTGGCAATGATGCCGAAAACAACGGCCGCTGCCATATAGGGAATGGCTAGTACGATGATGCAGAGAAGATCCTCCAACTTGCTTGCTATACAAAATATGAAAAACACCAGCACGGTGAGCAGGGGATGAACCACAGGATACCACTGCTTTTCAAGTTGTTCATCACTGGCAAGGAATATGGGTATCAGTCCCAGTATTATTGGCACTACTCCCAAGAACGTAATGGACAGGAGACTGAAAACATCTCCGAAATCAGTCCAGCCAAATATTACCCGCACAAGAAGGCCATACAATGCGCCCATCAGAATGCCTCCATAGCGGGAGAAAAGCTCTTTCATGATAATTCGGGTAAAGGGTCAATCCTTCTCTCAAACCTTATTTCTCTCTTCCAGCAAGGTAATCAATTCCGGCAGTTTACATTTCAAAGTATTGGTGGAAATGGCAATGGGGGAACCATAATGGTTGAAATTGTACAGCATTCCTTTTTTCTTCAAAACCGACTTCTGATTATTGATATAATATTCTGGATTCCTGACCTCGATCACCAGGAACTGTTGCTTCATCACTTTGATGGTTCCAAAATCCCTGATGTCTGCCCATGGAATGAAGCCTGCGGCCAGTCCTCCTGAATTATCGATGATCCCATTCTCATCTATCACCAAACCGGGTTTCTTATCCCTGAGCTTGAGCAGGTAAAATACTGCCATGGTGCCAAAGAACAGGATACCTACAATGGCGATCGTGTATTTGATGGCCGGAACACTGAAGATCCCGTTGTCTGAACGTTGATCACTACACAATATCCAGATGGATGCTGCCACAAAGGCAATACAAGCCACAAGGCCTTTCACCAATTTTCCATTACTGAGGGGTATCTCTACTATTTTTTCCTGTTTCATGATCAGGAAAAATAAACAAAACTATTTGAAGAAAGAAGCTACCTATCCCCTCGTTCCGGGATCTTCCAAAACCAATATCAACCGGTTGGCATGATCACTGTACTGCACCAGGATATTGATCCCTTTGTCTGCCAGCATCCTGCAGTATTTTCCCAACTGGCCTGGCGTTCCCTGATCCAGTTTATGGATCGCGACTTCCCGGATGCTTACCCGCATTCCATTTTCTTCAAGCAGGGCTTTCGCGGCTTCCGCATCGCCCACCAAAAAATTGGCGATGGCTATATCGTTCTGCACAAACATTCCCCCTCCTTCCAGGCTGATGCCTGCATTTCCCAATAATTCTCCCATCCGGGCAAGTGCGCCGGGCTCATTTTTCAATTCAATGGATATATTTTTCATGGCTATACAATTTTTATAGTTGCGTTGATAGAATTGGCCAGGATACAATTGGCATGTGCCATGGCATGGATCTGGCTGATCATCTCTTCACCAGGTTGCTGATCTCCCCCGAACAGTATCTCCGGCTTCAGGCAGATGGATGTAAACGACATCCTCCCATCTGCATTCATTTCAATGATACCGGTTGCATCATCTGCATATTTTTCCACTACCCATTTTTTCTTTGCAGCAATGCCCAGGAAGAAAAGCATATGACAGGCTGAAATACTTGCCAGGAAAGCTTCTTCGGGATCCATCAACCCCGGGTCCGACATTGGCACAGGCACAATTTCAGGAGATGAGGAAATATCGAAGGAAGCCCCGCCATCCAAATCCCACCGATGAACACGGCTATAACGCCCATCAACAAATGAAGTTCCTTCAGACCGGCGCCAACTGATCCTTGCTGTAATATTCATGGTTTATGATTTGTTCGAAGTAAAATTAGTTACCTTTAATAAAGGACATTTCAACCTGTATTGAACTATGGAAGTTCAGGAATCCTTCAAACAAATAGCCTCCCTGATTGGGGAGCCCGCCCGCTCCACCATGCTCTGGTGCCTACTGGAAGGTCGCGCCATGACGGCCACCGAGCTGGCTTTTGCCGCTGATGTATCTGCACAAAGTGCCAGCATGCACCTGTCTAAGCTGATGCAGGCCAGCCTGTTGAAACAGGAAAAACAAGGCAGGCATAAATATTATAAACTGGCAAAACCAGAAGTAGCTTATGTGATAGAATCCATCGCCAGTTTATTACCTGAAAAAAAAGAAAACAGGAAGGTCCCGGATCATAACAGTGGCGTGAGGTTCTGCCGTACCTGCTATGATCATCTCGCAGGAAAAGTGGGCGTAAGCATCACGGAGCAATTGCTCCGGAAAGGATATCTTCTGTATTCGGAAACAGATTATTCCATCCCGGCAAAAGGATCGAAATGGTTCCATGCTCTTGGGATCGATATAGAAGCGCTCAGATCGCAGCGGAGAGCATTCGCCCGCCCCTGCCTCGATTGGAGCGAGCGGCGTCACCACCTCGCTGGTTCACTGGGCTCAGCCCTTTTAAATATGATGCTGGAAAAGGATTGGATGAGAAGAAAGAAGCAATCAAGAGAGATCATCCTTACCTCAGAAGGTACCCGCAAATTATATGAATTGCTGAAACTGGATATTCCAAACCTGTGATCATGAAAAATGCATAAAACGGATATGCCTATCCGCTAATTGCCGGCCGCTAACAAAGAATACAGATATTCCTCTACCGTAACGGGGTCTTCCAACTGAAGGCGCTGTTTCAAACGACGTTTGCTTCGAAGTACGGAATCCTTGCTGATACCAAGACTACTCGCAATCTCATAAGTGCTCAGTTGAAGGAAGATAAGGGTTGCCAGACGTTCTTCTGCAGGAGTGATCTGGGCTATCCTCTGACGGATGATGGAAAGAAAATCAGGATAGGCTTTTGCAAATTCCAGTTTGAACTTTTCCCATTCCATATCGGTAAGCAGGGTGTATTGCTGTAAATTCAAGGCAACTGCATCCTGTTGTTGCTGGTTCTGTTGCTGATCCTGCTCGCTGATCTGCGCTTCCAGGCTGGCGATCAGGTTATTCTTCTCAACGATATGCTGCTTGAAATCCCTGATCTGCTCCCTGGCGATCCTGATCTCCTGCTCCGCATCTTTCTGTTGCTGGGCGGCCAGTTGCCAGGCAAGTTTCTGTTTCAAACGCCGCCTGTTGTAGAGCAATATTACGATCAGAGCAAGTACGGCGATGCCTGCCATGATCAGGTTACGCACGGCTTTTTCTTTCTGCAGGGCTACCTGTGCTCTTTTGAACGAAGATTCCAGTTCATCGAAATTGATCCGGGCTTTCAGGTTAGAAAGATGTTGCTGGCTCAACGAGGTAGCGAGCGAGTCCCTGAGTTGATGGTGCAGTTCAAAATAATGCCAGGCACTGTCCATCCGGCCTTTGTGCCTGAATACGGTGGCCAGCCCGCCTGAAGCCTGGATAGCATAATCGGCCGAGCCCGCCTGCCTGCTCCAGCTCCAGGCATTGCGCCAATGGGTGAGGGCTGCATCATATTGTTGCCGGTGATGCTCGATAGTGCCGAGAAAATGATGGGCCATGGCAATATTCAATGCATCCCCACTCGCTATGCTGCTTTGCAGATATGCCCGGATCAGGGGAATGGCTTCTTCATATTTGCCCTGTAAAATGAGGATATGCCCCAGGTTGCCCTTGCCTATCCCAGTCCACAATTCCTGTTTTACCGGATCGTTTGGAATAGCAGCCACTATACGTTCCTGCATCATTTCATAATAGAACCTGGCGCTGTCGTACTTCCCTAGCTTTTTATAGCAGGCGCCGAGAATATCCAGTTGAAATACATGCACCAATGGGTCATAGTGATCGAGGTCAGTGATCTTGATGTTCAGGAATTCCTGACCGTAGCGGATACTCTGCTGATAATCCTGGTTGAGGAACAGTGCCCGGCTAAGGTCAAACACCCGGGTATAAATGAAAAAGAAATGTTGCAGCCCTATCTTCTTTTGCAGCTCATAGGCTTTGAGATTGTAGAGCAGGTAATTTTCAGGGCCGCTGATCCCTGCGTATACACTGTAGATCTCAGCAGTGAGCTGATCATCATCCAGGTCCAGCGCCAGGCGGATCGCCTTCTGCATACGGCTGAGATAGAATTGATCCATCGTATAACCGAATTCAAGGGCGCCAAGCGTCTGATAGAGAATGAAGCGGGCTTCCAGTCTTTTTGAAGGATTGTCTTTGATGTATTGCTGAAGCTGGTTGGTTACCTGCAGGTAGAATGCAGTATCCTTTTCCCTATGCTGTGCATCGTAAAACCCTTGTGCAAGGCGGCTTTGCGATGTATCCGTCTCTTTCCATGCATCAATGAAGGGCTGTATCAGCTCCGATTGCGCCTTCAACATGGAACCGGCCAATAATAACAGGAAGCAAATGAATGATGATCTCATCTACGGGTCAGGTAGCCACTAAGATACTTCAATTTTACGAGCTACTTCCAAACTCCGGCCACATAAAACTAATTCCCCAGCAGCCTATTCTGGTGTTTCAGATCATTCCAGGCAACCGCGATTCCATAATCCCGATATTTATAGGATGAGAATAGCTTTCTACCTTATGGTGAAATATATACCACACAAATGGCTACTGATCGCCCTGATCGCTTTTTCCCAGGTCTCCTGTAAAAAGAAAATGCACAACGATCCTCCCAATCCTTCCCCGCCACAGGTCTTTTTGAAAGACTTTTCCATGGCAAACCTTCCATCACCGTACTATCATTTCGAGTACAATCCGAAAGGCGAGATCAGTTTTGTTTCCGTTGAATCTGGATTCAAAAGGTACGAGGTGCTGTATGTGAACGGCAAACTGGCTGATATGAGGAATAATATCGTTATCAATAAGGATACGCTTAGATATTTCTACCAATTGAACGGCCTCCCTGCCTTTGTAGAATATATAAATGAAACGGGAGTTTTTCGCAAATGTGAATTCTTTTATAGTGGTGAGCATTTGATAAAAGCAGCCTGGAAATTGAAGGTCGGCAATACTTATGAGCCTGATCGAACGATGGATCTCACCTATTTCAATGATGGCAACGTGCACAATATTTCCGAGATCCGTCATGCAATTTCGGGCAGGCCTGAGCTTACTATCAACCAGGAATTCAGCCAATACGATAATAAAATAAATGTAGATGGTTTTTCATTGCTATATGATCACGACAATTCGGACCATCTTCTTTTATTCAATCATTTGCCCATTCAAAAAAACAATCCTGGAAAAGTGCTGTACACAGGTGCGTTGCACTACCAGGTCCTGTACACGTACGATTATAATGAAAAGAACTGCCCTGTCAGACGGCAGGGTCAGTTGACGATGCTTTCAGGTCCGCGCAAAGGTGAGCAGTTCAGCTCCAATGCCACCTATTCCTACTATCCCTGATTATTTCCTTACCTTTAGTTTGCAACCGTGTCTGGCACGATATTTCGTGCCATTTCCATTTATTTTGATCCGTCATAAAAAAGTGTACAACCATGAGTCAGCCAAACCCTATCGAACAATACCTTCAGACCTTAAGGGCCATGGGCATGAGCGAGGAAGCCATCGCCATGTACCGCCAGCAAATGGAACAATCCATCAATATGACCAATCAATGGGCCAGCCAGTTTGGGCAGAACCTGGATATGAATGCCATGAACCAGGCATTTGCAGGTATGGGCGGCTTTGATAACGGAGATGAGCAGTCGCAACTGGAGATCAACCCTGCATCCACGCTTACCACCAGGCAGCAATGGGCCATTGCCTGCGGCGCAGACCTGGCCATGCTGAACGGTCAGTATTTGAATGATGTAACAACCGGGTTCTCCAAACAGGATTGCCGCCAGTTACTGTCCGAATGGTGGGATATCGACAGCAAAGAAGAATTACAGGAAATGATCCAATGGTTATTCACGGAAGGTCATCGCATTCAGTACGACCTGATCTGGCAGGCACTGAACACCGTGTCCATGAAAGAAAGCAAGGAATTCCTTCGTCAGCATGTAGCCACCAATGAAGAGGAGGCAGAGTTGGCGTTGCGGCGTCTCCGAAATATGCGCGATGCGCTGGAACTGTTCCAGGAACATAAGCTCATAGCGCCCGACTTCCAGCCGGAAATGCTGATCTGGGATTATGCACGCGTGATCAACCTCAGCCGTGCGGGGGTGGACGCCGGATATATCTCAAAAGAAGAAGCGCTGGAGATCATCGATAAATGCATCGATCCGGTGAGGAAAATGTATTCCTCCTGGAAACAGTTATCAGTATCCTATCAATTTGCAAGATATGTGTGGAGCGATCTTCAGGAAGAAGATTGTATGGAGATGATGGAAAATATGGAAGTGCTGCTGACCGACCCTGAAAGTCCCTGGGTGAAACTGAAATGGGATGAGCCGATCTGATGAACGCTCATTCGATCATACAAATAGTCCCATCCTTCCAACGAAAGATGGGACTATCGTTTTACTACGCTTTCTGGTCCAGTTTCACGGATGTCATTGTCAATGATCCTCCAACTGCCTTATCGTTGAAAAAGGATACTGCATCCTTTTCTCCTTTCAGCCCCAAAGTATACAACAGTGGAAGGTAGTGCTCGGGGGTAGGGATTGCGAGATTGGCTTCCCTTCCCAGGGCTGTATACCGGATCAGTTGCGAATGATCTCCGGAGAGTATCAGGTTTTTCATTTTTTCGTTGATCTGAATTGCCCAATCGTACCCATATTCCGGCTGATCTATCTTATCCCATGCCACCATCCTGAGGTTATGCACCATATTGCCGCTTCCCATGATAAGTACTCCTTTTTTACGAAGGGAATACAATTCTTTCGCCAGGTCATAATGATACTGTGGCGGCTGTGTGTAATCGATGCTTAGCTGAAGAACGGGGATATCGGCTTCGGGATACATATGCCGGACGATGGTCCAGGCACCGTGATCGAGGCCCCAATCATGATCCAGCTCAACATGTGCAGAATGCAGCAGGTTAGCGGTTTCTGTGGCCAATGCGGGATTGCCCGGTGCTTTGTACTGCACATCGAACAATTCCTGGGGAAAACCTCCGAAATCGTGTATCGTTTTCGGGAAATCCATCGCCGTGATGCGGGTGCCACGGGTAAACCAGTGTGCCGACACCACCAGCACAGCTACCGGCCGTGGGATCTCTTTCGCCATAGCCTTCCATTTACCGGAAAACTCATTATCCCCGATCCCATTCATCGGTGAGCCATGGCCTACAAACAGCACAGGCATTAGCCTTTCCTGATCCTTCAATCCGCTGGTGAATTGATTCCAGGCCGATAATCCGGTTATTCCCGCTGCTCCCATCATCATAGTTTTTATGAAGTCTTTTCTTTCCATAAAATCCTTTTCAGGATCATAGCATTATTGCTGGGCAAACTCTCCGTCTGCTTTGATACGAACGATATCACTCACCATCTTCTCCGGGAATTTGGGCCCGATACCGAAATCAGAGCGCTTGATGGTGCCTGTGAGCTGGAAACCTGCTGTAGGCTTTTTGCTCATCGGGTTTTCAACAGAACCTCTGTATTCGAGATCCAGGGTCACTGGTTTTGTAACGCCGTGGATGGTAAGATCGCCGCTGAGCTTGAATTTATTCTTGCCTGCGCGTTTGAGCGATGTGCTTTTGAAATCGAGGGTGGGATATTTTTCTGCATCGAAGAAATCAGCGCTTTTCAAGTGGTTGTTGCGCATTTCAACCCTTGTATCGATGCTCGCAATTTTTGCAGAAAGGGTGAATACGGCATCGCTGAAATCGGGTTTGGACGATTCCACAGTCACATCGAAATCGTTGAAAGTACCAGACACATCACTCACGCCCAGGTGTGTTACTGTGAAAGCAAGTTGAGAGTGTGCCTTATCATTCTTCCAGTTGGCATTGATAACAGTAAATGCCGTGAGCGCAACAAAAGCTGATGCAATGAATAAAATCTTCTTCATGGTTGTAGTGTATATTTTAGTAAAAAATAAGATCAGTTGTGCAGTATCTTCCAGCCCGCATGCCAGTTGTAATTGTACCTGATGGTAAGTGAGATCAGCAGGGCCTGCAGGTTTTCCAGGGTGCGGCTGACCGTTATATCCCCTGCCTGGATAGGATTGAAGCCTGCTATGGTCACCAGCTCTTCCACTGTCTCCAGTGCCTCTTTATCATTTCCTGCAATGAAACAATCCAGTTGTTGCCCATCTATCACCGGGCTGGCAAAATCAGCGGCATAGGTAGTATTGAACGCCTTCACCACTTTTGAATGGGGCAGCCATCGTTGTAATTCTTCGGCAGCACTGATTCCTGGTGCAGTTACGAGGCCCGAGAAGGATCCGTTGAGCGGATTGGCAATACTGATCACGATCTTTTGATTGGCCACTTCCCTGATCTTCTCCGCCACAGCCTTTTCGGCAGCATAAGGAATAGCCATGATGATGATATCAGCTTCCCAGGAGGCCTGGGTGGAACAATCCATGATCTCCGCTTCGGCATCAGGATGCTCTTTACTGATAGTGTACAGCACATCGGCAGCCTTGTCTTTTTGGGTGGAATGCAACAATAAACGGTAATTACCCTTTGCCAGGCTTTTTGCGATGGACGATCCCATATTCCCCGATGCGCCAATGATGGCGATAGTCTGCTTAGTCTTCATGATTGATCCAATTGACAAGGCAAAATTATCACGCAAGTATGCCTGGTTCCATTGCTTTGAGGCAAGAAAAACCATTGATCAGGATCAATGAATTGATATTATTTGTTCCGGGAAAGTCTTTTTCTGACGCGACTGAGGGTTTCCGGCGTCAGGCCCAGATAAGAGGCGATCATATGCTGCGGCACCCGCTCCGCGATCTGGGGATATAATGAAATAAAGGCTTCATAACGTTCTTCCACACTCGCTACCGTGCTCCGGGTGATCCGCTTCTGCATAGCCAGGTAAGCACTGGTGATACTCAGCCTGATATAGGTTTCGTAGTTGCGGATCTTCTGCAACATTTCTTCATGGGCCGACTTGCTCACCAGCACCAGCTCGGCATCTTCAATGGCATCGATAGTATAAGTGGCCGGCTCCCCGGTAAGAAAACTGTACAGGTCGGCGATCACCCAGCCTTCCAGGGCGAATTGGATGATATGCTCACGGCCAGACTCGTCAACGGTATATTCGCGAAGCACCCCCTTCTCCACAAAAATGATATGCTTGCATATATCGCCTTCCTGCAACAGGTATTGCTTGCGACGAACCTTCTTAGGCGTCAGATAGGTTTTGATGAGGGCCCTATCTTCTTCCGTAAGCGGTACTTTTTTGTGGATATGCTCAAAGAATACTTCGTACATGGGATACAAAGATGCGAACAAAAGGGACAAGATGATCAGATAAATTCAATCTCCCCGATATTGAGCTCCCGGGTGATAATGGCTTTGTTGGGATGGAAAACCAGTGAAAGGACGAACTGGAATACAAAAAAATAAAACAGGAATTTGCCTCCTGTCATCATCCAAAGTAAACCTGTAATAAAGAATGAAAACGCGCCCCAGAAAAGTTTCCTGGAATAATATTTCGTGTACAGTGAAAATTTGAGCTCAGTATCCTCCGCCTGCTGAACAGCCTTCATGCTCTTTTTTTGCAGGGTACCCGAAACATAGGTCAGTAGTAATGCTGCGCCCAGAAAATACCAGTTATTATTACCCTGCAAATAATATACGCTCAGAAAATATTGGGAATGGAATACTGTGACCGACACAATGCAAATAGCCGCGATCGATACAACAGCGATCAGGAAATAATTGAAATACTTTTTCAGGGGCTTCAGGTCGAATACGGGGATATCGAGGCTCATACAGAATTTTCAGGGATTGATTACAATCAGCAATGTAAGAACAAATTGCGGATACTTTTCACATTTTATGAGCAGGAATTAGGTTAAATTAAGCTTCAGGGAATTCCAACAGGTCAAATAGAGGTTCTCAAAACTGCAGGAACGGCCCCTGGAAATAAGTTACTGGAAACACTTCCCTACAAAAAGAATATCCCTTCCAATGATGACAAATGGGAGTTTATCGAAAGATACTGGAAAATGAACTATAAGAAATTTTAGTAACGGTAACCCTTATGTGTCGCAGCTCACATCATCCCATTGCTGATCCAGATATCTCACCAACCAGTTCAGGGCATAATGCCTTTCAAAAACCACTCCGGGGTGCAGTTCCGTGATCTGCTGGCCCTTCAGCCTGGCATCTACACAGGCCCAGTCCATCCGGTAATACAGGTCAGCAGCATCCATGATCTCAGCTTTGGACCTGGCAGCCGTTACTGACTTGATAAAATCATTCGGGTCTTTATCACTTCTCACAGGATAGTTGCCCGCAGGGATATCCCCCAGGCTGCATAAAGTAGATGGGAAAGGAAGATGCTCCACTTTATTGATAGCCCAGAGCAAGGTCCAGATACCTTCACATTTCCAGGTCTCATAACTTTTCTTTTCTTCCGTAGGATCTTCGAGGAAATCTTTCTCTTTGAGCGTAACCAGATCCCAAAGCTGGAAATCGGTCAGGTATTGCTTTGCAATATCAGCCGTGATCTCATTGAAGGCTACAAGATTGGTAAGTGCCAGCACTACCACACGTTGCGCGATCTCTTTTGCCTCCCTGATATGGGTATCCGCTTCAGCCTTGAGGCAGGGCAGATTGGTGTTTAGTTTTACATGATTGGCTTTCAGGATCTCCTCTGACCTGGATTTTCTTTCAAGCTGATCCGGTGTCAGTGTTGATGGATCATTATCGAAATAAGCGGCTTCGATATTTACAGCTAGCGTATCGATGGCAGAATTCCCTTCCTGGTCGGCGATCAGGGCCAGGTTCTTGTCGAGAAAATGTTGGGCTTTAGATTGACTGATCACCGTTCCCGGCTGCACAAAAAGGATCGCATCAAATCTATCAGCAAACTGACGGATCAGTTGTTTCAGTTCTTTCACTTCACCTTGTATGGCCAGGGAGAATTCGCAATTGATGGTAAGGATCTTTTGCAGAAAAAGATTCCTTAGATCCTGATTGGAAATAGGGAAATTGGACACATATCCGTACAAACCGCGCAGGTTATTGGTAAGCGGACTATTGTCGTTGGGCTCTATCTGATAGGAAGGCCTTGTTTTTTGCCGGTACTGGATCCTTAGCCAGGAGGAAGATTTGAAGAGCCCTCCCTTCAATTCAACTTCTATTACATCAGATCCCCCTTGCTGACTGATCTTCGTTTTTCCTTGCGGGAAAACAGACTCCACCATCTTTACAATAGTTGCGAAACCGGTGCGATGAGCATAAAATGTACAGATCATAATTGCTGGCTTGCATTGCTGAATACCTGCTAGTTACTATATTTTTTGCAGGATTCAAACAGAGGCAGTGATCGCTCACTGCCTGTCAAATGCATTTAGTCCTCCGCTTCATTCACAGTTATCTCTATCAAAAATACCTGTACTGAATTATCAGACATGGTAACCGTGCAGGTAAGGTAGCAAACTCCGGAGTAGGTAAAAGTGAGGTCCACGGCCTCATCCCAGGCAGGCCAGATAATAGCGCCAGTATTTCCGGCCACCTGCCAATCATAGGACACAGCTCCGGGAATAGGATCGAGGTAATACCCGAATGAATCCCCGTTATTGGATTCCACTACCCAGGGTTGGGTGAGTTTGATCTGCGCATAGATACCTGAGCCAACAAAACTGAGGAGAAGGATGATGATCAACTTTTTCATAGTTTCTAGTTTAAATGATTGGAGAAATGATGCATCTAAATCTAATCGCTATGATCCTTCAAAATTCAGAGGAATTAGCTGATCATTGAATCAATTTGTAACCGGAAAGGGCCAAAAACACTGTAGTGGTGGGATATAACATATTAATAAGAAAATTCACACGAATTCTGGTTATTTTTACAGCTTACCAGATTTTGATTCAGCCAAAGTTGTCCGATAACAGATCATATACTGAGGAAGAGCTCCTTCTTCAAATTTCCCGGGGTGAAGAAACTGCATTCAGGCAATTGTACGAGCGGTACAGCCACAGGCTCTACCTATACATTTCAAGCCTCACCAGACGCAAAGATCTTTCCGAAGACCTCTTACAAAATATCTTCCTCAAACTCTGGCACCGTCGTGCTACTCTCACAGCCATCAATGACCTTCCGTCCTATCTTTTCCGAATGGCTAAGAACGATGTGATCACTGCCATCCGCCAGGCAGCGCTGGAATCGGCGATGATTCAACAGGGCCTTTCCATCGAAGATCCCGGCCAACTTCCGGACGATCAACTCCAGGAGAATCAGATCAGGGAAGCATGGCAAAAAGCGATACAACACCTTCCTCCTCAACAACAAAAGATCTATATCCTCCAGAAACAATATGGTTGGAAGATCAACGATATCGCCCAACAGCTTAACCTGAGCCCGCTCACGGTGAAGCGGCATCTGGCCATCGGAAAACTGGCTGTGCAACAGCACCTGAAACAAATTTTCCCGCATAAAGAACTGATGATCATCCTCTTTTTGGGCAGTTTTCATACACCCTAAAAAAAATCATGATTTTTTTGAAGAGGGTTGGTCCCTTTTTTCCAACCTGTAGTCTTATACGGGTATGACAACATCCCGGATAGAATATTTGGTGCAACAATCCTTGTCTGGTAAAGCCAGTCCTGATGAATGGAAGGAGTTCCAGGAACTGGCCATGAAACAGGAACAAACCCCGGAACTGGAGCGGGCCCTGGAAGCAAGCTGGCAGCAGTTCCAGCCTTCAGAGATGGTCCCTGAAGGACAGTTGAACGATATTTATGCAGAGCTGATAGGAAGAAAAGCGGAGGAGCCACCTGTCCGCATCCTTCATTGGCGCCGCTGGGCCTGGGCTGCAGCATCAATCCTGCTGATATCTGCCGCATGTGTTTACTATTTCAACCGCTCAAAACCCGAAGTACAAATTGCGAACAATAGCCCTGTCCCACTTCCCGGTAAAGATGGCGCCATCCTTACACTGGGTGATGGAAGCAGCATCGTGCTGGACAGTTTGAACAATGGCGTAGTATCAACCCAGAACGGAACGGAGATCCGGCTCGATAACCGCCAACTGATCTACCAGGGCGGCCCCAACCAATCGTTTGATGTTACCTACAATACCTTATCCACTCCCAGGGGCAGGCAATTTTCGATCACATTACCGGATGGGACCAGGGCCTGGCTGAACGCTGCCAGTTCCCTGCGATTCCCCACCCATTTCACCGGACCGGAAAGACAGGTACAGGTCACCGGAGAAGCCTACCTGGAAGTGGCCCAGGATCAAAAATCTCCCTTCATTGTTCAAGCCAATGGCATCAGCGTAAAAGTGCTGGGCACCAGTTTCAATATCAATGCCTATGCCGATGAGGCAGGCATAGGTACCACCCTGGTGGAAGGACGTGTGCAGATCACGAAGGGAATGGAAACAAAAACGCTGAAGCCCGGTCAACAACTGTTGATCGACTATAAAAATGGATCAGCCACCATCCAAAAAGTGGACATCGATCAGGTGATCGCATGGAAAAATGGCTATTTCAATTTTGAAGGAGTAGGTATTCAGACACTGATGAGGCAATTGGAAAGATGGTATGATATCGAAGTGGTGTATCCCCAGGGCATACCCTCCATCGAGTTTGTAGGAAAAATGAGCAGGAATATTCCCTTGCCTGATCTGCTGGAAGGATTGAAAGGCGCAGGGGTGAATTTCAGGATAGAGAACAACCATCAACTCACTGTATTACCATGATCAAACTGGAATAATATTCATGTACCCACGAACAAAATCCGGAAGTGGTTCGAAGCACTTCCGGTAACAGTTCGGTAATGATAGAATCAGGTTCGCGAAAACTTTCATTCTAAACACCAAACCAATGCAATTTATGCAAAAAAACTGCTTTGCCCCCCGGAACACCAGGTGGGGCC
>JAGIAP010000002.1:26816-49410 GCA_017744805.1 Chitinophagaceae bacterium
AGTGGGGCCTGAGCGATGGGTCGCCCGCCCGTGAAGGCAAGAAAGGGGGCCTGAAAAAAACTCTCCGGATTATGAGATTGTCAGTAATTCTTTTGATTTGCGCTGTAGTGAATGTGCATGCTACAGGCAGGGCGCAAACGATCACTCTTTCAGGGAAGAATATGTCCCTGAAGCAGGTATTCTCAGCTATCGAGAAGCAAACAGGATATGTGGTTTTCACCAGTATCAATGTATTGGAAGGAACCAGGAATGTTTCCATCGATGCGAGGGATATGCCTTTGCAATCTTTCCTGGAAAAGATCATGGCCGATCAACCCGTCAATTTCAGGATCGTGGACAAGACCATCATGCTGTCGCGGAAAAGCCTTCCTTCAGTTGGTAGTGTTCCCCCATTCATCAACCAGGCAGAGAAGGCCGCCTTTCCCGTTACCGGTAAGGTCACTGATATCGATGGGCTCCCATTGCAATCAGCCACTGTTACCATCAAAGGGAAGAACCAGACCGTTCGTACAGACAAGGACGGTATATTCACTATCGATGTGGAGATCGGCCAGGTATTGACTGTTAGTTATATCGGCTTCAAAACGCAGGAGATCCATATCAATTCTGCCGCCTCTGTATTGAATGATATCAAGCTCAGCATCCAATCCACCAGTTATGAAGAAGTGACCGTGGTCAGCACCGGATATCAGCAGATCGCGAGAAGTAAATCCACGGGCGCCGTTGCGGTGATCAAGGGCGACAAAGTACAGCAACCAGGTGTAATGAGCCTGGATCAAATGCTTGCAGGTCAACTGGCCGGTGTGGTGGTGACTCCCTCCGATGGGGCTCCCGGCGCAGCCGCTAAGATCCGCATCAGGGGTAATGCCTCGCTCAATGCAGTGCAGGACCCGCTTTGGGTGATCGATGGATTGCCCGTAGAAGGCACCAACCTCCCTACCAATGTTAATGCATCCAACCTCAATGACCTGTACAGTTCTTCCATCGCTGGTTTCAATATCAATGATATCGAAACCATCACCGTACTGAAAGATGCCGCCGCTACAGCCATCTATGGCGCACGCGCCGCCAATGGTGTGATTGTGGTGACTACCAAGGCTGGTAAGAGAAATGGAAAAATGAACGTCCAGTATTACTCCAATCTCAGCACGGCGCTTCGTCCGGATTACGATAAGCTCAACTTGATGAATGCCGCTGAAAAAGTAGGCCTGGAGCTAGACCTCTATGCCAGCGATTATGGCTTCCGTAGTAACAAGGGGGAAGTGTCCCGGATCCTGAACAAATACAATATCTCCGGCTCAGACCTCTCCTCTCTTGGTTTCGATGGCATCGATGCCAATGCCAGGAACGAGATCAACGCACTGAAGAATATCAATACAGACTGGGGGAAACAGTTGTATCGAAACAGTTTTGTGCAGGAACATAATATCAGCGTTTCCGGTGGTAACGATAAAGCCACTTATTATTTCTCCGGAGGCTTCTTCGATGAGAACGGGACCACCATCGGCACCAATGCCAAACGCTACAACCTCACCCTGAAAACTGATTTCAATCTTACCAAAAAGCTGCAGTTCAATGTGGGCATGTTCGCCAACCAGAGAAAGCTCAGCTCTTTCCTGACAGAGACCACCGGCTTCACCAATCCGGGTTACTATGCCAGGAATGCCAACCCCTACCTGAGCCCACGCAACGATGCCGGTGATTATGTCTATGACAAGGATATCCAGGACGCTTCCATGGGTGTGCTGAAATACAATATCCTGGAAGAAAGGGCCAATACCCGCAACAACCTCACTGCCTCTGCCGTGAATATCAACCTGGGTATAAAATACGATATCATGAAAGGCCTGCAATTCAGATCACAACTGGGCCTGCAAAAAGAAATAACGGATATCGAGAAACTGGGATTGGCTGATTCCTATTATTCCCGCAGTATCATCAAGAGCTCTGAAAGATATATTTCAGGACAGGGCCAGGTGCCCATCCTTCCTGCAGGAGGCATCATCACCAATACCAATAACAATATGTTCCAGTACATCCTGAAATCCGTACTGGAATACAATTTCGATTTCACTGATGCTCATCGCTTCAATGTGATGGCAGGTAATGAACTGAGAAGGGTGACCGTGAATTCCATCGGCAAAACTGGCTACGGCTACAATCCGCAAACGCTGATCACATTGCCGCCCAATTACAGGCCAGGGAATAAGGACGATGTGAATTCATTTTACAAAGACTATAACGGAACTGCCAAAAACGCATTCGCCTCTTTCTTCGGGACTGCTTCGTATACCTATAACAGTAAGTATACCCTTACCGGTAGTATCAGATTCGATGGATCAGATCTGTTTGGTGTGAATCCCAAATACAAATACCTGCCCCTCTGGTCAGTAGGTGGTCTCTGGCGCATTGGCGAGGAAGAGTTCCTCCGCAACAGCAGGGTGCTGGATATGGCCAATCTCCGCGTATCATACGGTCTTCAGGGCAATATCGATAAACAGACTTCCGCCTTCATCACCGGTAAATACACCAACCCCGGGTTCTTCCCCGGACAGCCCAATGAAACCGGAATCCAGGTGAGCAATCCCCCCAATGATAAACTGAGATGGGAAAAGACCACCAATTTCAATATCGGCTTCGATCTCTCCTTCTTCAACGGCAGATTGCGCACTACTGTGGATGCGTACAGCCGCAGGGGCTCGGACCTCATCGCCAGCAAGGCCCTTCCGCTTGAAACAGGCTTTGAATTCCTCAGCGTCAATTGGGGCGAGCTTTCCAACAAAGGCCTCGAGATCAGTGTAGGCGCCACTCCCATTCGCAACAAGGACTTCACCTGGAATGCCGATTTCAATATCGCTTTCAACAAAGAGCGTGTGATCAGGGACCAGGTGAAAGCCAATGAGATCTATCCTTCCAGGGAAGGGCACCCGGTGAATTCCATCTTCATCTATCCTTATGCTGGTATGGATGCATCGGGAATGATACTGGTACAGGACAAATCAGGAAAGATCGTGAAGTTCAACGAGTTCCTGAACCTGGTAGATGAATATGCAGCTATCGGCCTTCCGGGAATCGCCATCAGCACCCTGAATTCGAATGAGCAACGCCGTGAGCTATACAATTATGCTGGCAGCCAGGACCCGCTCTATGCAGGCGGCCTTACCAACACCTTCAGGTACAAACAATTTGAACTGGCCGTAGGCCTCGCCTTCAACCTGGGCAATAAAGTGCTGATCAATCCCTACTACAATATCGTCAGCTATAGCAGGGGCCTCAATACCAACAAAGAGATCCTCAACAGGTGGACACCACAGAATCCCTCCGCTAAGCTGCCCGGATTATTGTATAACGAAGGCAACTACTCAGAAGAGCAAATGGCCCTGTTCGGATGGATCAACAACTACCCCAACGAGTACAGAAGCCTCGACCTATGGCTCCGTGATGCAGGATATGTGAGAGTAAGGAATATCCGCGCCACCTGGAACCTGCCCGCCAAAATGATCGCAGGCATCGGCATGAACAATGCCAGATTCTCATTGGAAGCCCGCAACCCATTCGTGTTTGCGAAGAACTACGATGGCTTCTTCGATCCGGAAACGATGAGCTCCATCAATGCACAGCCCATCCAACGATCATTGACCGCCACCATCAGTGTTGGGTTCTAAACCAATTCCACCGCATTCAAAAAAGAAAATCATGAGAGCCATTTCCATTAATAGAAAACAGGTCAGCAAAGCAAGCCGCATCCCACTGCTCGCCCTCCTGCTGATCACCGTGATACTTTCCCCTTCTTGTAAAAAATACCTGGACATCACTCCTACGGGTATGGTGATGCCGCAGACCCTGAAGGACTACCGGGCAGTATTGACCGAAGCGTACAATACGGAGATGAATGATCGCAGCATCGCTTCATTCCGTTCAGATGAATTGCAATTGGATGAATCGGATCCCGAGAATGTCGAGTTTGTTGCCAACCCATTTATCTGGAATGAGAATGGAACAGAGTTCCGATCCGTGATCCATAACTGGCGCGGACAATACAAGATCATCTTCTATACCAATGTGGTGCTGAAAGATGGCGCAAATGCCACTGAAGGCTCTAAAACGGAGATCGATCAACTGCTCGGCGAAGCTTACCTGCTGAGAGCATATACCAATTTCAACCTGGTGAACATCTATGGCCCAGCCTACAATGCCGCCACCGCCGCCACCGACAAAGCTGTTCCTCTTGTAACAGCGGTGGACCTGGAACAGGTCGCTCAAAGGAATACGGTGCAGGAGATCTATACGCAGGTGTTGTCCGATATCGCGGCAGGTAAAAAACTGCTGAACAAGGAAAGCTATGAATCTAAATACAGTTATCGCTTCACTTCTGTGGCAGCCGATGCGCTGGAAGCAAGGGTATACCTGTACATGAAGAATTATCAGGCATCCCTCGATGCAGCCAAAAGGGTACTGGCCAAAAGATCTGCATTGGTGGACCTCAACCAGGCCGGCGCCCTGATCCCCAATGATTATACATCCGTTGAGAATATCCTCGCACTGGAAAAACTTTTCCCGGGTAGCCTCAGCAATACAACCAGGGTATCTGAAACATTGAAAGCCCTGTACGGCATTACCGACCTGCGTTTGACAGCTTATTACAATACAGCTACCCCCATGTCTGTAAAGAAAATCAGCAATGATAAATACCGCACCAGTTTCAGGACCAGCGAGCTGTACCTTATTGCTGCAGAAGCCAGCGCTGCTTTGAAAAATCCGGCAGACGCCAAAAACTACCTGAATACTTTGAAAAAGGCCAGGTTCACACCGGCAGGATATGCAACAGAAGAAAGCAAGGTGAATCAGTTGTCCGATCAGGGCCTGGTAACGGAGATCGCGGATGAGCGTGCACGTGAGCTTGCCTTCGAAGGCCATCGCTGGTTCGATCTGAGAAGGACCACACAACCACGTATCGCACACCAAATGAAAGGCAAAGAATATGTATTGAATGCAGGTGATGCCAGGTATACCATCAGCATTCCCCGCGACGCTATCCTGAACAATGGATTGTTGCTGAAATAACAGAAGAAAAATGAAGAAAGAATTGTATCATAGTATGAATGGAAGGCATAGTTGGATAATGGTGCTCTGCCTGGCGCTCAGTGTACCATCTGTTACAACCCAGGCCCAGGGCCGCTGGCGCTTATTCAAGAAGAAGGCCCAGCCCGCAGATACCGTCAAGCCGGTAAAGCCGGTTGACAAGTCCGGACTGAAGCCCTATAACGAAGTGATCACCTCCGCCGCCATCACCCATAAAGGAGTGATGACGGTGCATCGCGTGAGGAACGATTATTTTTTTGAGATCCCCCTTCAACTGATGCACAGACAGTTCCTGGTGGTCAACAAACTCTCGAAAGTAGCTGAAAAACTGAATGATGCAGGCGTGAACAAAGGGATGAATTTCGAGAACCTCGTGATCTCATTCGAGCTGGATACGGCCCTGGGAAAAGTTTTCCTGAGAAAGGACAACCCCTTCTATTCCGTTCCACCCGGAGATGCGATCGCAGCTTCGGTAGCTGATAATTTCCTGCCCGCACTGATCGATCATTTCAAGATCGAGACGTGGAACAAAGACAGTTCAGCGGTTGTAGTAAAGGCCAACAAAACCTTCGATGGCACCAGCACCAGTCTCAACAAGGTGTTTGATGCACTCAGCCTGGGCTCCAGTGCAGACAGGGAATTATCCAGGATCGTGAACATGAAGGCTTTTGAGAATAATATCGTAGTGAAATCCGAGCTCAGCACCAAAGTTACCGGTGTGGAATTGTCGATCGAGATCACTTCCAATATTGTGCTGCTGGCCGCAACACCCATGACGCCCCGCTTCGCCGATATGCGTGTAGGCTATTTCTCCACACCACGTTGGTATTTCTCAGACAAACAGCATGAGCTGGAAAAAAGAGAACTGGTCACGCGTTGGAGACTGGAGCCCAAAGCAGCCGACAGGGAGAGGTATTTCAGAGGAGAACTGGTGGAGCCTGAAAAGCCCATCGTTTATTATATCGATCCGGCCACTCCGCCACAATGGAGGCCCTACATCAAAAAAGGGATCGAGGACTGGCAGGCCGCTTTTGAAGCCGCCGGTTTCAGGAACGCTATCATCGCCAAAGACCCGCCAACCGATGATCCCGATTTTGATGCAGACAATACCTCCTATTCTGTGGTCACCTATGCAGCTTCCGAAAAAGCCAATGCAATGGGGCCTTCCGTAGTGGATCCCAGGTCAGGAGAGATCATCGAGGCCGATATCATCTGGTGGCATAATGTAATGACGCTGATCCACTCCTGGATGAGGGTGCAAACCGGTATCATCGACTCCAATGCAAGAGGGAACCACTTCAGCGATGAAATGATGGGAAATGCCATCCGCTTCGTTTCCTCTCACGAGGTAGGACATACGCTGGGATTGAAACACAATATGGCAGCATCCTATTCATTCCCTGTCGATTCCCTTCGTTCCCCCTCCTTCACCAGCAGGATGGGCGGCACCGCCTCTTCCATCATGGATTATGCACGATACAATTATATCGCACAGCCCGGTGATGGCGTAACGCAGATCACACCAGTGATCGGTGCTTACGACAAATATGCGATCGCCTGGGCCTATCGTTATCTCGGAAAGAATGACCCCCGCGAAGAACTGACCACACTGAACCAATGGATCCGTACCCATGAGAACGATCCTGCCTACCGCTATGGCGAACAACAGGAAATGCGCAATGCCATCGATCCCCGCTCACAATCCGAAGACCTGGGCGACGATGCCATGAAAGCCGGCCAGTACGGGATTCAGAACCTGAAACGCATCATGCCACTGATCACGAAATGGACCAGGGAAGATGGCAATACTTACCTGGAAGCTGGAAGATTGTACGCTGCCGTGATCAACCAATGGTATATGTACAGTTACCATGTGCTCACCAATGTGGGGGGCATTTACCTGAACCAGGTAGTTTACGGAGAACAAAAGGATTCCTACCGACATGTAGAAAAAGAGAAACAACGCAAGGCGGTGCAATACCTGATCAGCGAGGTTTTCAACACACCTGAATGGCTGTTCAAAGACAGCATCACCAGGAAATCCTATATGGTAAGGGAAAGCCCTGTAGGGCCTCTCGAATATGGCTCAATCGCCATGCTCACCGGCACACAGTCATACCTGTATTTCGACCTGCTGCGCGAAGAAAGGATGAACAGGATGGCCGAGAACGAAGCTATCAATGGCGCCAGGAATGCCTATACTATTTCGGATATGCTGAACGATCTGTACAAAGGCATCTTCTCCGTAACCCTTTCCCGGAAACTACCGGATATCAATGAGCGCAATAGTCAGAAAGGTTATATCGATGCCCTGATCACCAGCATCCAGAAAGTGACGGAGACCAGCAGCGCAAAAAGATCCGACCTGCTCATCGGCTCTCCTGTTTCACTGATCTGCGGCCATGATCATAACGCTGATAAAGCAAACGAAGAAAGATCCTTCGGCGACCGCAATATGGTATTTTCCCAGGTAAAAAGAATTTCAGATGGCATCTCCGCAAAAAGAGGAGCCTTGAAAAGAATAATGCAGTTACTGCAATCCGTTATACCATCCACTAAAGACCAGATGGTAAAGGATCACTATGAAGACCTGGCATTGAGGATCAAAGATGCATTGAATGAAAAATAGATGACCCAAAGAGTGATCTGATCCGGGGGGCATCGGTGCACACGCACCCTTGCCCCTTCTCTTTTTCTATTATTCCTTTCCTTCCACCAGGAATTGCCTCATTTTTTCCAGCAAAGGGTAAGCAGTATTGGCATTCGTAAAAAGTACATAGCCCATCTTCAGATCTTTATACACTTCAAACTGGCAACGGAAATCACCATTATTCCCTCCGTGCCCGAATGTTTTTCCAAAAGGTGTTTCCCTGATCTCCAGGCTCATACCCATATAGGATGGATACCTGGGCAGCTTTTCGCCCGGGTCAAATTTATAGTCGGAGTGTTTGGTGAACATGGAATCATAAGTAGCCGCGCTCAATCCTTTTTGTTCCAGCATATACAACATGAAGCGGGTGAACACTTTCGCCTCCGTATGCATGGAGTAAGCCATGCCAGGCGATTCCGGCAACTGGCTGTAATTTGGTATCATGTCGTAATGGCCATTGCACTTGAATTGTTTCAGGGAGTCATTGGCGGAAAAGAAGGTATGATACAAACCAACGGGGTCCAGCACTTCTTCCTTCAACACTTGCTCAACCTTCTTACCGGTGATCTGTTGCACCACCAGCTTCAAATATTCGAAGCCTTCACCAGAATAATTGAAGTCGGTGCCGGGCGTAAAGAGCAGGTTTAGCTTATTGTCCTTATTCATACTTCTCCAATTAGGGAAACCGGTACGGTGGGTGAGCACATGCTTCGCCGTTATGAGCTTGTACCGGTCGTCGTACGCGATATCCGGATATGGAAGATATTCGTACAAAGGCTTGTCCAGATCTATCACTCCGCGTTCCGCCAGCCTTTGCACAGCAAAAGCAAAAACAGGCTTGGTGACAGACGCCGCTTCAAAAAGGGTATTACTGTCCACTTTTTCTTTTGTGATTGAATTCTTGTAACCGTAGGTATTGTAATAGACCAGTTTTCCATCTTTGATCAACGCGAGCGAAACACCGGGAATACTATAATAATCCATATAGGTGTTTATGAAATCATCCACCTTTTGAGTGGTGGAGGCATTGAGCTCATCATGCAGGATGCCCTTTTCAGGGAGCAGATCAGGAACCGGCGTTCCGGCGAGGGTGATCGTTTTTACAATATTGAGCGTGTTCACTGCGGCCTGGACTGTTACCGGCTCATTCAATTTGGAAGCGAACAAATCTTCCCCCCGTTGAAAATAACGCCAGATAAAATTCACATTGTATTTGCCTACAGGCACCATGGCTGTGTACTTGCCAGTGCTATCGATGGAAGCAGTCACCCAACATTTGGGATCTGTTGCTGATTGCAACAGGATGGTGCCGGGCAAGCGGACATCCATCTTCCTGTCCCAGTTCACTCTTCCTATCAGTTTTGCCAGTTGGCCATTGGCAGGCATCAGTACAATATCTCCCAGGCTATAGGCATCCCTGAATTTAGACCCACCACGTCCCCATCCATACATATTGAAATTTCCGTTGGAGTCCTTATCGAAAACAGTAAAATCGAGCCCGATGGATTTTCCGATCACGAACTCATCATTGAGTTGAATCCTCCATTCATAGAAACGTTGATTCCCTTTTCTCGTCATGGCCACTTCCATGATATCCCAGTTGGCGGTTTTGGCAAAAGGATCGAAAACAGCATTGTTGATATTCCTCAGTTTCTTGCTATACATGAAACCAGCCACACCCGATCCGAAAGGAAGATGCCGGGCATCCAATCCCAACTCCAGGCAGTCTTGTGTATTGAAAGCGACATTGGCAGAAGTATCTTCAATGAAATCATCATCTGTGATGGTGATGGCCAGGTACAGGGATCTGTTATCCGCACGGTAACCGACCTGGAAATAACCGGAAAAATCTTCTTTGCTCAAAGGCTTACCTGAAAGGGCCGTCTTGATACTGTACCTGGAAGAGATCGGCCAGTCCGAAAGATCTCCATTCACAGTGATCTTACCAAGAGGATACGCGTGCGCGATCTCCCCGTTATGAGCATGAACAACTGTTCCACAAAAAATGGACAGCATCAGGATGCAAATGGTGTTGCCCGCAGTTCTCAATTTCATAGCGGAAGGTATTATTTTAGATGATAGACGTACATAAATATAAAAATGTTACAGCAGTAGAAGGATACCGGTCAAATAAGAAATGCCTGTAAATAGTAATATCCTTAATTTTATGAGTATTACTACAACGAGGCAATGGCTCCTGACCCACGATATGATGAAAACGAACTGCTTAAGGCTGTTGCGAGAGGTGATGAAACAGCTTTCAGGGAGCTGGTGGGCAAGTACTGGGATAAGATGTACAGCAATATCCTGTATCATTGCAAACAAGGGCTACTGGCAGAAGAGCTTACACAGGACCTCTTTATGGCCGTATGGCAGAACAGGGAACAGCTTCAGGAGATCAGACAGTTCGATGCCTGGTTGTATACCATCGCCAAAAATCTGGTGCTGGGCGCATTCCGCAAAAAAGTTCTACCTCTCCTCGACTCAGATAATTTCGATCCTTATTTCCTGGATGACGGCCTCACCGGTGTGGACCTGCTGGAATTAAAAGACCTCAACAGCGTCCTCAATAATGAAATAGGACAGCTTCCCGCTCAAATGCAACAGGCATTCAGGCTGCATCGCATCCAGGGATTATCCCATGAAGAAGTGGCGAAGCGGATGAATATTTCCAGGTTCAGCTCCCAGACCTATGTAGCCCGTGCCACCGTGATGCTGCGGGCCAGGCTCTCCCAATACAATGGGAAAGCAGGTTTCAGCTTTTTTTCGCTTTTTCTGTAAAAAATCTTTCCCGCAACGTATTAACCTGTCCTTTTCCTGTATCTCTATTGTTACAACGCCACTACAGGCGTCCATAAACCTCTATGGAAAACGAGAAACTAGCCATACTATGGGAACAATACCTTTCAGGCAATATGAGCAAGCCTGAAAGAACGGAGCTCCGCATGCTGCTGGAAGACCCTGCAAACCAGGATTTCTTTGGGCAATTGCTGAACAGCTCGATGGAAGATACTGATATCCCATTCCGGGCCGATGCAAAAAAAGAAGCCCATATCCGGCAACTGATGGGAAAGCTCTCCCCCAACACCACGCCGGTTGTACATCGCACGCATTTCCTCAGAAGGAACTGGTTCCGCTATGCAGCGGCCATCACCCTGGTATTGGGCGTGGGCACTTATTTTTTGCTAAGGCCTGCCCCTGAAACAGGGATCGCTAAAGAAAACCATGACCGCCTTATCCAAACCATCCAACCGGGAAAGGACAGAGCCCTACTGACACTGGCAGACGGATCCACCATCCTGTTGGACAGTGCCGGCAATGGGGCCATTGCACAACAAGGCAATACCCGCATCATGAAGGATGCAGATGGAAAGATCGTTTATGGATCTGATGGATCTGCAGGTGCCGGTAATATGATGAATACGATGCAAACGCCCAGGGGAGGCAAATATCAACTGACCCTTCCCGACGGAACAAAGGTTTGGCTGAATGCCGCCAGCTCTATCACCTTCCCTGTAGCATTTACAGCGCAGGAACGCACAGTGAGCATTACCGGCGAAGCCTATTTTGAAGTGGCTTCAGATAAGTTACGTCCCTTCTTTGTTACCGGAGGTCGGGCACATGTGCAGATACTGGGCACCCAATTCAACATAAATGCCTATGATGATGAAAGCGATCTGAAAGTGACCTTGTTAAGCGGAACTGTAAAAGTGGAAGACCTTCAATCAAAGGAAACAACCCTGCTGGCGCCGGGGCAGCAAGCCCAGATCGGGGCATCCCTCATTACCAGCAAAACGGCTGATATCAGTCAGGTAATGGCATGGAAGAATGATCTCTTCAATTTCGATGATATGGGGCTTGCAGACGCCATGCGCCAGATCAGCCGCTGGTATGATATCAAAGTGGTGTATGAGAATGGCGTTCCCAAAACCCAGTTATGGGGCAAGATGAGCAGGAATACAAGTTTTGAAAGAATGTTGAGAAATCTGAAAGATATAGGCGTGAATTACCGGATCAACGAAAGAAAGGAACTGATCATTTTACAATAAGGAAGCAAAAGCCTGGAACTTATAGAGCAAACTAAATAAAAACCGGATCCTGCGTGCAGGCAGAACCCGGCAAAGTTTAGTAATGCAAATTTCGTGTGCTTAACGACTATTTTTTACACCTAAACCAAGTGCAATTTATGCAAAAAACTGTTTATGGGTGCCGGTCTGACTATGCGAGGCTCCGGCTCCTGAACCAAAGGCTGCTGATGGTGCGACCGCTTATCGGGAAGCTGCAACCACCGGGCAGTAAACCATTCATGTTAGCGATGAAATTAACTTTTGTACTTCTGACTGCCGCTTTCCTTCAGGTACATGCAAAGGCTGTATCGCAATCTGTTACGATCTCAGGCAAGGACCTGTCCCTCAAAAAGGTCTTTTCCATCATCGAGCAACAAACCGGATTTGTAGTGCTTTCCAACAAAAAGGATATGGAAGCCACTAAACCCGTAACCCTTTCTGTTTTCGATATTCCCTTACAGGAATTGCTTACCATGATCCTCAGGGATCAGCCAGTCAACTACCGCCTCGATGGGACCACCATCGTACTGAGCAGGAAACCTGCTACAGATCCTAACCTGTCAATCAATATTGGCGTTGCAGCAGGCATTTCCGTAGATGGCACCGTCACGGACTCCGTGGGCAAGCCCGTTTCCGACGCATCGGTAAGACTGATCCCCGGCAATAAAGGCACCAGCACCAACCAATATGGTATCTTTTCCATACCCAATGTTGAACCCGGTAACTATACTTTGGAAATATCATTTGTAGGATATGAAACGTATCGCAGGCAGGTGACCGTTCCCAAATATGGTGTAATGCAGGTTGGAAGGATCATATTGAAAGCCGCTAAGAACGATCTCACTACCGTTGAAGTTCTGGCCACCGGTTATCAAACCCTTCCCAGGGAAAGATCCACTGGCTCCTTCACCACCATTTCACATGAAGTGCTGGGCACCCGCGTAGAGCCCAATATCCTTACCCGCCTGGAAGGACTGGTACCCGGCCTTTACATGAATAATGGCAATGTAAATATCAGGGGCCTGGCTACATTGTACGGCAACAAAGCGCCACTGTATGTGGTAGATGGATTTCCATATGAAGGGGATCTTGGATATCTCAATCCAGACGATATCTTGAATATTACCGTGATGAAAGATGCCGCAGCAGCTTCCATCTATGGTACACATGCGGCAAATGGCGTGATCTCCATCACCACCAGGCTGGGCAGCGCCAGGCAGACGCGCATCAATTTCAACAGTACCCTCTTCATCAATCCCATTCCTGATGCCTCTTACCTCAATCTGCTCAACAGCAGTGAGATGGTAGACCTTCAGCGCGATCTCTTCAATCAATACCATTCACCTTACAATCCTTCTCAATTGCGCTACGCGCACCCCAAAGCGATCGAAGCTCTGTATGCATTTGAAGGAGGCAAGATCACGCAGGCGCAACTCGATGCCACACTCAACACCCTCAAGTCCCGGAACGGCCAGGCACAGGTTGAAGACCTGCTGATGCAATCCAGCATCACGCATAAACATAGCCTGTCCATCACCGGTGGTAATAACGTGAATCAGTATGGCATCAACCTGAATTATATCGGTGATCGTGGATACGACATAAAAGCCAGGGACAATATCATCAATCTTGGATTGAACGATAAGGCACAGATCTTCAAATGGATGACCGGTGAATTAGGGCTGTTCGCCAATTTCACCAACTATACAAGCTCTCCGGTTTCCGGGCTCGGTCAATACCGCAATATGCCGTATGAAGCCATCAAAGACGAGAATGGCAACAATATCCCCTGGAATTTTCTGAAATCTGCCTCCGAGATCAAAAGACTGACAGATCTTGGTTTGCTGGATGAAAGTTACTACCCAACGGAAGAATTGGATCGCTCCGATATCCGCGGCAACTCACAATATATCCGGGTACAAGGTGGGTTCAATGTGAAGATCACGAAAGCGCTCAATATCGATCTGAAATATCAAACAGAAAGAGGAAGCAGCTATTACAAGAATTACGGTAACGCCGAGGCCTGGCGTACCGTCAACCTGATCAATAACGCAACTACCATCGATCAGGGAACCATCATCAAGAATATTCCGGATGGAGGCCAGATACAGGAAATACGTGGCGACTCGAGATCTTATACCGCCAGGCTCCAGATCAATTTCGACAAACGTTTCGGGTCCGACCATCAGGTTACAGCAATTGGCGGAGCTGAACGCCGTGCCGTAGTGAATTCATCCACTTCTGTTCATAGAATGGGCTTTGATGATAATAGCGTTCTCACACGTCCGATCGATTATGAAAAGATCAGCAACCTCCCCAAAACCGAGTCTATCGAAGGGAACTATCAATATCCATATGACTTGCTCAATTATTTCAGGTTCGGCGAAGAGCGTTTTGTCTCCTTCTACGGAAATGTTGGGTATAATTTCAAAGGACGCTACAACCTTACAGGAAGTGTTCGTATAGATGACAGTAACCTATTTGGAACGGATCCCAAGTACAGGCATTTGCCACTTTGGTCGGCAGGTGCAAGCTGGCGTATTTCTGAAGAAGACTTCATGAGAGACCTGAATTGGTTGAACAATTTCAATGTTCGCGCTACTTACGGTATGGGAGGGAATATCGCTCGTCAATCAGGGCCCTATCTGCAGGCCAGTTCAAGGTATTTTGCCGAAACCCAGGCAATCTCTACCAATATAGAATATCCGCCTAACAAACAATTAAGGTGGGAGAAAACTGTGACCACCAACTTCGGTGTCGATTTCGGTTTCCTCAGGAACAGGATCAATGTATCTTTCGATTACTACCTGAGAAAAACCACAGATCTGTTGGGTGAAAAGAAAACTGATCCCACCAATGCCTTCCCTGTTGCCCTGGTCAATTACGGCAGCCTTACCAATAAAGGTTTCGAGATCGCCATCAATACAGTGAATATCGATAAGGGCGGGCTCAGATGGGATACCCGTTTCACACTGGGCCATAACAAGAACAAGATGACGGATATCTCGCTCAGGAGCGAATCTTTATACTCCTATGTAGATGGTTTTGGCGTTAACCGTTTAGGCTACCCGATGAACAGTATCTTCAATTTCCGTTCTGCTGGCCTCGATCCTACCAATGGTACGCCCCTGGTGTACGATAAAGACGGGAAGGTGGTGAAGAACTATGATGCTACCGGCGCCATTGTTGCCAATATGACCGATAAGGATGCCCTGGTATTCGGAGGAACGATGACCCCTACTTATACCATCGGCCTCATGAACTCTTTCAGCTATAAGCACTTTACCCTCACCGTTATGATTGTAGCCAATGGAGGCAACGTATTCCGCGATGCCATCCCCGGCCCCATCAACACCAGCAATTTCTCCCGCAACCAGGACAGAAGGATCCTGAATTACTGGAAAAAACCAGGCGACGAGAACCTGCCTGATGTTCAACCCGCACCCGATCTCAGGAATAACGGAGGAGTGTACCTGAACTATATCTGGTATTCTACCGATCGCAATACATTGAAAGCAGATTTCGTGAAAGTGAGGAATATCGGCTTGTCCTATGATTTCGCTTCACATCTCAGTCGCCTTGCAAAATTCTCCTCAGCCAGCCTGCTGTTCCAGGTACAGAACCCTTTCAAATGGCTCAGGAACGACAAAGGCCTGGATCCCGAAGCGTATTCACTCAACAGCATCGGTGCTGAACGCGCCCTGCCTGTAATGCCCACTTACATGATGGGAATCAATGTAACCCTCTAATCTCAGCGCAATGAAACTGAAACAAATAATCCCCATATGTGCAACGGTGCTGATCACCAGTTGCGATAAATTCCTCGATATAAAACCGAAGGATAAGTTCATCCCCACCACGGTGGAAGACTTCGAGAATATGCTCAACAGCGCCAACCTGGTGAATTCCGGTGATTACTGGCTGGACCTGATGACCGATGATGTGCTCCTTCCCGAAGGGCAGCCCGCCAACCTGTACGCCAGTCAGCAGCCCTATGCCAGAAAGATCTATACTTTCAAGACCAAACCCTACGAGGAAACCGATAACGATTTCCTCTGGAGTGAAGGCTATAAAAGGATCTTCTATTTCAATACCGTGATCAACAATATCATGGAAGCTACCGGCAGGCCTGAAGCGTACAGGAAAAGCGTAAGGGCCGAAGCCCTTGTGGGACGCGCCTTTGAGCATCTCGCCATAGTGAACGTTTATGCCAAACATTATGACGAAGCCACTGCAGCAACCGACCCCGGCATTCCCATTGCACTGATCGGCGATATCTCCGCAAAATTCAAAAGGAATACCGTAAAGGAAGTATATGAGCAGATCATCAAAGACCTGAATGATGCAGTGCCTGATCTTCCTGCTCAACCAAAGATCACCAGTTTCAGGGCTAATAAGCCTGCAGCCTACGCACTGCTCAGCCGCGCTTACCTGTACATGGGCAATTATGAGCTGGCCAAAAAGAATGCAGAGCTGGCCCTGGAACTGAAAGCTACGCTCTATGACATGAATAATTACCAGGTGACGGCGCCGGGTCCTTTCCCCTATGTGCCCGGAACGCCTGTTGGCTGGACCAATATGCCTGCAGCACAAGGTAACCCCGAAACCCTCTATGCACGCCACTTCCTGCGCCCGTTCGGATTGGCTCAATATACCTGCGCCTCTTCCGAGCTCTCCGCCCTGTTCACCAACGATGATCAGCGCTGGGTGCTCTACTATGCCAATGGATGGCCCCCTGCTCCTCCCTTCAACTACTGGAATATGTACCAGGTGAAGATCTTCCTCAGGGGAGAATTCTACAACAATGCAGTGGGCATCCCCGAAGTATACCTGAATGGTGCAGAAGCCAAAGCACGCCTGAATGATCTCACCGGCGCACTGGAGCTCGTCAACAAACTGAGAAAGAGCAGGATCACGCCTTCTGCGTACGTGGAAGTGACAGCCGCCGATCTCGGCAATGATCCCGAACGCGTTCTCCGTTTTGTATTGGATGAAAGAAGAAGGGAGCTCGCCTTCATGAATCTGCGCACTGCCGATCTCAAGCGACTCAATAAAGAAACAAGATTCCAGAAAACCATTGTGCATAAAGCCGAAGGGGTTGAATACAAACTGTTGCCTAACAGCAATGAATACCTGCGCCAGATCTGGCCTGCAGCGTCAGCATTCAATCCTGACTGGACATTGAATCCCTAAGCAACTCTGATTTAGTACGAGGCAAAAGCCGGTTGGACGGTCCCGTTCCGTTCCAACCAGGCTAATGCCATAACCTGAGTATCCATGCAGCAAACGATAGTTACACTAGACCATTTATCGCACCGATATAGCCAGCAATGGGCGATAAGAGATATCAGTTTCGAGATCCACAGACGTGGTATCCTGGGACTGCTCGGTTCCAACGGAGCCGGAAAATCCACCACCATGAATATCCTCTGTGGCGTGTTGAGCCAAACAGAAGGCAAAGTGATCATCGATGGGATCGATATCCGGGAAAACCCCGGTGAAGCAAAAAAACGGATCGGCTTCCTCCCCCAGCAAGCGCCCCTTCACCTGGAACAAACAGTGGATGAATACCTCACTTTCTGCGCCCATATCCGCCTGCTTCCCAGGAACGAGATCAAAAAAGCAGTAGAAATGGTGAAAGAAAGATGTGGTGTGGCCCATTTCAGCAAGCGCCAGATCGGCAATCTTTCCGGAGGTTACCGCCAGCGCGTAGGCATTGCACAAGCCATCATCCATAAACCATTACTGGTGGTTCTGGACGAGCCCACCAACGGCCTCGATCCCAACCAGATCCTGGAAGTGAGACAATTGATCAAAGAGATAGCGGCAGAAAGATCAGTGATCTTCTCTTCACATATCCTCGCAGAAGTTCAAGCCACCTGCCATGATATCATCATGATCGAAGGAGGACAGATCGTTTTCCAGGACACCATGCAGGCCTTTAACAATTATATCGCCCCTGATAGCCTGATCGTAACATTTGAAGCGCCCCCCGCTACTGAACAACTGCAAGCCCTCCCAGGCATCACCAAAGTGGAAAGGATCGAAGACAAAACATACAGGATGCATTTCACGGATGCTACCGGTATCAGCGAAAAAGTTGTGGTGAAAAGTGTACAGGAAGGATGGCGGCTGAAAGAGATCAATCTCGAGAAAAGCTCACTGGACGCCATCTTCGCCCAATTATCTAACAAAAGATCAAATCAGGCAATATCATGAGAAGCATATACAGAATAGGACGTCAGGAGCTCAGTATCTTATTCCATTCCCCCGTAGCATGGCTGATCCTGATCGTTTTCCCCATACAGATCGGAATGGATTTTTCCGAATATATCCTGATGCTGGGAAAAGCCCAGAGAATGGGCAGCTCGTACTCCAATGTAACCGGTATGATCTTCGCCAGCCAGAACGGCTTCTACGTTGGCGTAAAAAGCACTTTGTATTTTTATATCCCATTACTCACCATGGGATTGATCAGCCGCGAATTGCATAGTGGCTCTATCAAATTATTATTATCGTCCCCCGTCAAAGTGAGGGATATCGTTCTCGGAAAATACCTGGCCATGATGGTGTATGGTTTGATCCTGACCGCCATTATCCTCTTGTACGGTTACGCAGGTTCCTATTTTATCCAGAACATAGACTACCTGATGGTGATCTCAGGAGCGTTTGGATTATACTTACTGGTATGTGCATACGCAGCCATCGGTCTGTTCATGTCTTCCCTTACTTCCTACCAGGTAGTGGCGGCCATCAGCACCCTGGCCGTACTGGCCCTGCTGAATTTTGTGGGTGGGCTCTTCCAGGCCAATGATACGATTCGTCATATCACTTATTTCCTTTCACTGGCAGGCAGAACGGAACAATTCATCAGCGGCTTGATCAGCACGGAAGACCTGATCTATTTTCTCCTGATCATCGGTTTCTTCCTTACTATTACGGGTATGCGATTACAAGCAGGAAGGGAAGCCAGATCCCTCAGACTGAAACTCACGAGATATGCCGTACTCATCGCAGGTTGTGTGATAGTGGGTTATATCAGCTCCCGCCCCAGGGCCACCGGGTATATCGATATGACCCTGAATAAATCCAGGACACTGGGTTCACAAAGCGTCGCTTATCTGAAGCAGATGGACAAGCCACTCAAGATCACCACTTATGTGAATATCCTCGGCGATAATTTCTATCTCGGTGCCCCCGAAAAGAAAAGCTTCGATGAGCGGCTCTTCAATCAATACAGACGCTATATCCCCGATCTGCAAATGGAGTACGTGTATTATTATGATATGGGCGATAACAAGAACCTGCTTAAAAGTAACCGCGGCGCCTCCATTGAAGAGATCGGCAAAAAAGTGGCGGATATCCAGAAAATGGATTTCAAGAAACTCCTCGGTCCTGCCGAGATCAGGAAAAGAGTGGACCTCGGACCTGAACAGAACAAACTCGTTCGCCAACTCGAATACGGTAACCGGAAGACCTTCCTCCGTTATTACGATGATATCATGACCTACCCCAGCGAACAGGAGATCCTGGCAGCCATCAAACGCCTGATGGAACCAGAAAAAATACCCGCGGTCAGGTTTGTAACCGGGCATAATGAAAGAAGCGCCTTCCGGTCGGCCGATGCCGACCTTCGAAAAGCCGCCACAGAACTGGGCTTCAGGTATTCACTCATCAACCAGGGATTCGATATCGATACCCTCGATCTCGCCAACCAGGATATACCTGCCAGAACATCCCTACTGGTTTTGGCTGATCCCAAAACCGGCATGTCTTCCTCCGAAACCAAAAAAATCAGGGAGCATATCGATGCTGGTGGCAATATACTGATCCTCGCTGAAACCAATTCCAACCCTGGCCTCGACTCCATTCTTCAATCCGTAGGCGTGAGAACAGGAAAAGAAATCATCATCCAGGAAAGCAAGGATTATGCGCCGGAGCTTGTTCAGGCATTGCTCACTGAAGCTGCCGACAATTTCTCTCCACGATACAAAGGGCTCAGGGAAGACAGTTCCATCATTACGATGCCCGGCGTATCCACCGTGAGTTATATCGAAGAGCCTTTCAAAGTGATACCACTCCTGCAAAGCAAGAGTCAGGCCCCTGTAGCTGTTGCGCTGTCAAGGCAGGTGAACAATAAAGAGCAGAAGATCCTGGTGGCTGCCGATGCTGATTTCCTGAGCACCGTTGAACTGAACAGAAGGAATCCCGAGAACAGCAATCTCGCTTTCTCTACGGGGATATTCAGTTGGTTCAGTAATGGTGAATTTCCGGTAGACACTTTGCGTAAACGTTCCAAAGATAAAATAGATAGCACCGATGAAGGTGTAGCCATGATGAGACTCATCTTCTTTGGCCTCTTGCCAGGCTGCTTCCTGATCGGAGGCGCTGCCTTGCTGATCTACAGAAAAAGAAGATAAATATTCATTAGACAAACCTGTTACAGGCTGCTGTTTGGGAAACCATTCAGCAGCTTTTTTTTGCCCCGTTATTTTGTGAATACGATCAAGACCTTCACGAAATATCGTGAGAACCGGTCACGCAGTCCAGGCTTAGCTACCTGACAGCCAGGCCATTGAATGATTGGCATTTTGTTGGTAACCCTAACAGCAAAACCATCTAAAATAAACGTTATGAAAAACTTCGACTCCCTGGTGGACGCCTTATCCGATCTCAAAGAGAGAGGCTATGACGCTGACTTTGCTACACAAACTGTTTGCCTGTATTGCGGCGATCTGGACCTGCGGCTCGATCCCGAGGATTTCCATGTGGATGAATTCTACCGGTTTGAAGGAGATTCCAATCCCGATGACAGCTCCGTACTGTATGCCATCACCTCTGCAACAGGCGTGAAAGGTACGTTGGTGGATGCATACGGCGCCTATGCAGGAGAACTGAGCTTCGACATGGCAAGAAAATTACAGACGGATACTGTCAGAGGGTGATCTGCTGAGAAACAATATTCTTTTATCGAACAAAAACAGGACAATGAAAATTGTAGTCATCGGCGGAACCGGGCTTATAGGTACCCGGCTTGTAAGCAAATTGATCCGCCTCGATCATACCGTTATCGCCGCATCCCCCACCTCGGGCATCGACACCATTACTGGTGAAGGATTGCATGATGCTCTGAAAGGTACAGATGTTGTAGTGGATGTTTCCAATTCCCCTGCTTCAGACCCCGCATCGGCTTCCACCTTCTTCAAAACATCCACCATCAACCTGATCAGTGCAGAACTGTATGGAGGCGTGAAGCATCATATTGCCCTGTCTGTTGTAGGCGCAGAGCGACTTCCGGAGAGCGGCTATCTCCGCGCAAAACTGGAGCAGGAAGACCTGATCAAAGAATCAGGCATCCCTTTCACCATCCTTCGCTCTACACAATTCTTTGAACTGGCCGGCAGGATCGCCGCGGCAGCAACCACCGGAGAAGAGGTCCATATTTCTCCTGCCGCTTTTCAACCAGTGGCAGCAGATGAAGTGGTGGACGTATTGGCGGAGATTGTACTCCGCCCTCCTTTGAACGATACCATCGAGGTAGCAGGCCCCGTGGCAATGCCCATGGACGAATTCATCCGCTATTACCTGAATGCAACCGAAGACTCACATCAGCTAATATCAGATGAGCATGCCCGTTACTTCGGCGCAGAACTGAATGACAATTCTCTCGTACCTGGTGAAAATGCCCATCTCGGCAAGATCCACTACGAACATTGGTTCAATGAACAACTGACCCAATCCTGGACCTGATACCAACCATACCAATCACCTTCAAAAATAGAAATATATGTTAGCAACCGGATCCATGGCACCGGATTTTGAGCTCTATTCCACGCCTGATCAGAAATTGAAACTCAGTGAGCTCAGGAACAAAAAGATCATTCTCGCTTTCTATCCCGCAGACTGGAGCCCGGTGTGTGATAGCCAGATGAACCTGTACAACGAGATGGGGAAATATTTTTCCCGCCACAACGCACAACTGGTGGGCATTTCTGTTGACAGTAAATGGAGCCACCTCGCATTCTCTGAATCAAATAAATTCCATTTCCCACTGCTGTCTGATTTCGAGCCCAAAGGGGCCATTTCAAGATTGTATGAAGTATATGATGCGGGAACCGGCGAATGCCAGCGCGCATTGTATGTGATAGATGAGAATGGGATCATCCGCTGGAATTACCTCTCACCCGTAGGGATCAACCCCGGTGCAGACGGCATCCTCAACGCACTGGAAGAATTGGATAAACTTAAAACCATCGATCAATGAAACAACTGACACCTTCCATCAACAACAAGGATCATATTATTGGAAACCCATTTGCCGGTATCGAGCTGGTGGAATATGGAGATTACGAATGTCCTTATTGCGGACGTGCATATCCGATAGTAAAAGAGATCAAGCGCGAACTGAATGATAATATCAGGTTCGTATTCAGGAATTTCCCCTTGTCCAAAATACACCCCAATGCTTTTTCCGCTGCTGTGGCCACTGAAGCTGCTGCATTACAGAACAAATTCTGGGAAATGCACGATATCGTTTTTGAACATCAGCACTCCCTGGATCCCGATAACGTATTGTTACTGGCTGGCCATATCGGTCTCGATCTGGACCGGTTCAAAACGGATATACATGATCCCGCACTGATAGAAAAAGTGGAAAATGATTTTGAGAGTGGTATCAGGAGTGGCGTGAACAGAACACCCAGCTTCTTCATCAACGGAGAAAAATTTGAAGGTGTCTGGCAGGACGGCGGCTTGTTCAATTACTTGAAAAGCTTGCTGGGCACCGATTCTACAG
>JAGIAP010000300.1 GCA_017744805.1 Chitinophagaceae bacterium
CGACCAACGCATTGCCTGGTGGCAGGAAGGTCGCTTTGGTATGTTCATTCATTGGGGCATCTACTCTTTGCCCGCAGGAGAATGGAATGGAAAGAAAGTGAGTGGTTATGCCGAGCACCTCATGCGTAAAGAAAAGATCACCCGTGCCGATTACCTGCAACTGGCCCATCAGTTCAATCCCATCAACTTCAATGCAGAAGAATGGGTGAAGCATGCGCAGGAAGCGGGAATGAAATACCTGATCGTTACCGCCAAGCACCACGATGGTTTTGCCATGTACAATTCAAAGGTCAGCGATTTCGATATCGTGGATCAGACGCCCTTCAAACGAGATCCCATGGCGGAGCTGGCGGCCGCTTGCAAAAAACATGGACTGAAATTCGGCTTCTATTATTCCCATGCATTCGACTGGGAGCATCCTGATGCGCCGGGTAACGATTGGGAATACGATAACCCCGGTGGCGACAAGCTTCTGCATGGTGGCAGCAACTGGTTTGATGCACATCCTGAGCTTTTGCCAAAGGCACAGAAGTATGTGGATGAAAAAGCGATCCCTCAGATCAGGGAACTACTGACCAACTATCATCCCGATATCCTCTGGTTCGATACACCGCATAAGCTGCCACTATCTGAAAATATCCGCATACTCAAAGCCATCCGGGAAACCGACCCCAATGTAGTGGTGAACGGAAGACTGGTGCGGGCAGCAGGAGCAGAGCTGGGAGATTATAAGAACACGGCAGACCGCCCGGCAGAATTCTTCCCTGTAACCGGCAATTGGGAAGCCATTCCCACTACCAATGAAAGCTACGGCTATCATAAATTCGACAGCTCACATAAACCACCCGCACATTTCATCCAACTGCTGGCCAACGCTGCCAGTCGCGGTGGTAACCTGCTGATGAATATCGGCCCGAAAGGGGATGGCAGCTTCGATGCTAAGGACCTTGAAATATTACAGGGCATCGGACGCTGGATGAAAACGAACAGTGCTTCCGTCTATGGCACTTCACCTTCTGTGCTGCCTATGCAAAACTGGGGTGTGATCACACAACGAGATAACAAGACCTTCCTCCATGTATTCAACTGGCCGGCCAACAAACAATTATTCCTGGGTGGTATCAAAGGCAAACTGAACAAAATATACCTGTTGAGTGATGCCGGTAAGAAACCGCTTTCCTTTCAACTGAAGGGCGATCTCCTGCGTATCGATCTTCCGGCTATTGCGCCCGATAAGGTGGATGCCGTGATCGTACTGGAGTCGAATGGCACATTGAGTGGAGTGGCAAACAGGTACCTGGCCCCGAATATCGCAGTGTCGAGACTGTTAGCCTTCGATGCTACACAGGAAGGGAAAGGATTCCGTTTCGGTGATGGGAAAACAGACAAATATTTTGTGGAAGGATGGAAAGACAAAGCGCAGGCCCTCAGCTTCACCTTCAACACTTCAGAAAAAGCGAGCTACAAAGTGATCCTGAAGTATATTGCAGGGAAGGGTAGTTACCTGCTGTCGCTGGACAAGAGCTTGTTTGAAAAAGAAGTGAGCGTCAAAAAAGGAATCGTCACGGAAGAAATTGGAACGGTCGCCATGCCTCCCGGACCGCACCAGTTGCGGATCAGCCCGACAACGATCGAAGGCAACGAACTGATGAAATTACTGGAAGTGCAACTGATAAAACTAACACAATAAATCCCGAACCATGAAGCAAGTTAGTAGCCTGGTGCTTTTTTGTATCCTCTGCATGGCCACGCAGGCGCAGCAGATCAACCTGCCTGCCGTGATCACCGATGCCGAAAAGCAAACAGGGCTGATGCTGAAAGAGATCTCCCGTATCAGGAAAGACAAACCCGAACTGGTAACGCCCAGAACCCTCGATAACGGTGAACTGAAACTGGTGGCCAGTCGCGACTGGACCAGTGGTTTCTTTCCCGGTGTGCTCTGGTTCCTCTATGAATATACCGGCAAACCTGAATGGAAAGAACAGGCCCAAACCTATACCGCCTTCATAGAAAAAGAGAAAACGAATGCAGGTACCCATGATATGGGATTCAAAGTATACTGCTCCTTTGGAACGGGTTTCCGCCTCACCAACGATCCCAAATACAAAGCCGTGATCATCGAGTCTGCACGCACCCTCGCCAGCCGGTTCAATCCAACGGTGGGGTGTATCCGCTCCTGGGATCATAGCAAGGACAAATGGGATTTTCCCGTGATCATCGACAATATGATGAACCTGGAATTGCTCTTCGCTGCTACACAACTAACAAGGGACTCAGCTTACTATCGCATTGCCGTGTCCCACGCCAATACTACGATGAAGAATCATTTCAGGCCCGATTACAGTTCTTATCATGTAGTGGCCTATGATTCCCTTACCGGAAAAGTGGAAAAAAGACAAACGCACCAGGGCTATAGTCATGAGTCTGCCTGGAGCCGCGGCCAGGCCTGGGCCCTGTATGGATACACCATGTGCTATCGTTTTACCAGGGATAAAAGATATTTGGAACAGGCGGAGCATGTGGCGCAATTCATCCTCAACCATCCCCGCTTGCCGAAGGACAAAGTGCCCTACTATGATTTTGATGCGCCCGGTATTCCCAATGAACCAAGGGATGCTTCCGCTGCCGCCTGCATTGCCTCCGGTTTGTATGAACTGGCGCAGTACAGCAACAAGGCTGCTACCTATACCGCTGCTGCCAATACCATGGTGGAAAGCCTGACAAAGATCTACCGTTCACCAATAGGTGAGAATAAAGGGTTCCTGCTGCTGCATAGCACCGGCTCCAAACCCAGCAATAGCGAAGTGGATGTGCCCCTGAGTTATGCGGACTACTACTATATGGAAGCGCTGTTGCGCAGCAAGCATATGCATGATAAGATGTTTGCATTACCCAAACCAACCTTGAAGCTGCCTGCCATTATTGCCAGCAATATGGTGCTGCAACAACAAACGAATACTCCCTTATGGGGATGGGCCGCACCCAATGCAGCTATCACCATCAGTACTTCCTGGAACCAGAAAAGATACATCACCAAAGCCGATGCAAAAGGCAACTGGAGAGTAGCCGTGAGCACACCGAAGGCAGGTGGACCATACAGTATCACTATCAGCGATACCAAACCCGTTACACTCAGCAATGTGATGATCGGGGAAGTATGGCTTTGCTCAGGTCAGAGCAATATGGAAATGCCGGTGAAAGGTTTCAGGAACCAGCCCATCCTGGGGGCAGAAGAAACGATCCTCGAAAGCAATAATCCCAATCTCCGTCTCTTTCGCGTGGAGCGCGCTACGGCCCTCGAGCCCGTGAATGATGTGGATGCCAGGTGGGAAGCGTCTGCTCCCCAGGGTGCCAGGGAATTCAGTGCCGTCGGATATGGATTTGCGAAGATCCTGCAGCAGCAACTGGGCGTGCCTGTAGGTATCATCCAGGCCACCTGGGGCGGAACGCCTATCCAGGGATGGATGAGCGAAGCCAACCTGAAAGAATTCCCTGAAACCAAAATGCCTGCGCACAGAACGGTGATCAATAAGAACCATCCACTGGTATTGTACAATGGCATGATCCATCCACTTATTGGATATGCCGTGAAAGGCGTGCTCTGGTATCAGGGTGAAACTAACAGGGCGGAATATGCGATCTATGAAAAGATGATGCCATCCATGGTGAAGAACTGGCGTGAGAGCTGGGGCGGAAAGGATTGGGCTTTCTATTACGTACAATTGGCGCCTTACAAATATCCCAGCGCCGCCGCCGAAGCGCCCTATATGCGCGAGGCCCAGGAAAAAGCAGGCGCACAGATCCCTCATTCAGGAATGGCCATTTGCATGGATGCCGGTGACTCCCTTACCATCCATCCGGCCAACAAGACCGTGGTGAGCCGCAGACTGGCCTACCTGGCATTGGGAAAGACCTACGGCATCGAAGGCATCAGTTATCAGAATCCTTCCTTCAAAAGCATGAAGCTGGTGAACGATACTGCTAAGATCGCATTCGATAATGCGGCCCTTGGACTCACCACCTATGGAAAAGAATTGAATGGATTCGAGATGGCAGGGGAGGATCAAACCTTCCATCCTGCCAAAGCATGGATCACCAACGATGGGGTATATGCGATCAGTGATAAGGTAAATAAGCCTATAGCTGTGCGTTACGCATTCAAGGATTATATAATCACTAACCTCTGTAATACAGATGGGTTGCCGGTTGCGCCGTTCAGAACGGATAACTGGGCGCCTGTGATCTCAAAATAGATTTTCATCTTATTGGCCGTTTGTTAACGGAATGCTAATAAGATTGAATTATATGCTAAGAACCGGATGGATATCTCCCATCCGGTTTTTTACATTTATTATGTAAACGATTGCATTGAATCTTGCCTATGCCATATTATCCCCTGGTAGCTATTCTGCTATAACTGCTTCCTGCATATTTATAAAACCAAGTACAACCAAACCTAACGTTTATGACTGGAAAATTACGTGCAACCGCCAGACTGCTGCTGGTATGTTGTTACGGTACCTGTGCCTATTCTGCGCTTGCGCAGGATGCTGCACCACAGGCCGTTTCAGCCCATCAGGCAGTTGCCGGCCCGGCACTGTTGCGGCAAAAGATCGCCACTGTGCCCGCTTCCAAAGATCCCGTGAAGGATCTGCTCAAAGAGGCCCGCGAGATCAGCGGCCTCGTTGTTGATTCCACCGGCCCTCTTCCCGGTGTGTCCGTTTCCGTGAAAGGTAAGTCCAGTATGGGCACCACCACCGACCAGAACGGAAGATATATCCTCTCGGTTCCTGATGATAACTCTACCATCATTTTCAGTATGGTAGGATATGAGGATCAGGAATTCTCCGTAAAAGGTAAGTCCACCATCGATGTGTCCATGAAGCGTGCCAATGCTGCATTGGATGATGTTGTGGTAGTGGCTTACGGTAAACAAAAAAGAAAAGAGGTGGTAGGCTCCGTGACCTCCATCACCCCCGGAGAGCTGAAGATCCCTTCCAGCAACCTCACCACCGCACTGGCAGGCCGACTCGCCGGTATCATCGGCTATCAACGTTCGGGTGAGCCTGGCCGTGATAATGCCGAGTTCTTTATCCGCGGGGTCACCACTTTCGGTTATAAGCGCGACCCCCTCATCCTGATCGATAATGTGGAGTACACTACCGAGGACCTGGCCCGTCTTCAACCCGATGATATCGCCAGTTTCTCCATCATGAAAGATGCTACTGCTACTGCGCTCTATGGTGCCCGCGGCGCCAACGGTGTGATATTGGTGACCACTAAAGAAGGCAAGCAGGGAAAGGTCAAATTCAATCTGCGCGTGGAGAACACATGGTCGTCCCCCACACAGAAAGTGAAATTCGCCGATCCCATCACCTATATGAAACTGGAGAACGAAGCCAACGCCACCCGAGGCAACCTCATCCTGCCCTATAGCCAGGAGAAGATCGAAATGACGGAAGCCAATAAGAACCCTGCTGCATTTCCGGCAGTGGACTGGCAGGATATGCTGTTCAAGAACAGTACCACCAATCAGCGAGTGAACTTCAGCGTTAGTGGTGGCGGACCGGTTGCCACTTACTATGCATCCGGCGCGGTGAATATCGATAATGGTATCATGAAGGTGGATAAGCGCAACAACTTCAACAACAATATCGATCTCAAAACATATATCCTTCGTTCCAATATCGTTCTCAACCTGACACCCACCACCCAGGGCACGGTTCGTGTGAATGGGCAGTTCACCGAGTACAAAGGCCCCGTCGATGGTGGTAAGGATCTCTACATGAAATCCATGCGCGCCAACCCGGTACTGTTCCCTGCGTATTATCCCGTTGATGAAACGCATAAGAGCACCCGGCATATCATGTTCGGCAACGCCGGTGAGCTGGGCTATTACCTGAACCCTTATGCGGATATGGTGAAAGGTTATAAGGATGAATCCAAATCACTGATGCTGGCACAGTTGGAGCTCAGGCAGGACCTGCGTTTCATTACGCCCGGTCTTTCCTTCAATGCCATGATGAATACCAACCGTCGCGCGGAATTCTCCGTCAGCCGCGAGTACAGGCCTTTCTTCTATTCAGTGGGCAGTTACGACAGGATGAATAATTCTTACACACTGGTGAACCTCAATCCTAACTGGGGCACAGACTTCCTCGATTACAAGGATGAGGACGGATCCAAGAAAGTGGTTTCCATTTTCAATTTTCAGTCGCAACTGAACTATAGCAGGTTATTCGCCGACAAGCACCAGATCAGTGGATTGCTGGTATTCCAGGCATTGCATCAGCAGGAAGGCACGGCCAAGAGTTTGCAGACCTCATTGCCCAGCAGGAACCTCACCTTGTCGGGCAGGGCCACTTACGCGTATGATAACCGTTATTTCGCTGAAGTGAATTTCGGTTATAACGGTTCTGAAAGATTCTACAAAACAGAAAGGTTCGGTTTCTTCCCATCTGCCGGTGCAGGCTGGTATATCTCCAACGAGCGTTGGTTCGATAAGATGAACCTGCCCATCTCCAAACTCAAGATACGCGGCACTTATGGTCTGGTAGGGAATGATGCTATCGGGAAGAAGGAAGACCGCTTCTTCTATCTCTCCGATATGAATATGAACAATACCAGCTCCGGCGCTGTGTTTGGTACGGATGGCGGATATGCCCGTCCCGGTGTTACCGTTTCCCGTTACGATAACAAGAATATCACCTGGGAAACTGCTGCTAAATCCAATGCGGCCGTTGAGCTGGGCCTCTGGAACAAGATGGAACTGGTGGCAGAAGTATTCTGGGAGCACCGCTACAATATCCTGATGGACCGCACCATCTCTTCCACCATCGGACTGCAAGGCGCTCCGCCCAAAGCCAATGTGGGCGAGGCCAAAAGCAAGGGTGTGGATATTTCGCTGGATTATACAGACCGTATCGGATCTGATTTCACCATCAACTTCAAAGGCAATTTCACCTATGCCCATAGCGAATACCTGTACTATGAAGAACCACAGTACGATAAGGACTACCTGAGCCATAAGGGCAAGTCGATAGGGCAGGAGCGTGGCTATATCGCAGAGCGGCTCTTCATCGATGATGAAGAAGTGCGCAGTTCGGCCAGGCAGAATTTTGGTGGCGAAGGCAGAACAAGGGGCGGCGATATCAAGTTCAGGGATGTGAATGGTGATGGACAGATCACCATCCTGGACCAGGTATTCATCGGTTATCCAAAAACACCTGAGATCACTTACGGTTTCGGATTTGCAGCGCAGTACAAAGGGCTCGATTTCAGCGCCTTCTTCCAGGGCAATGCCCGCACTTCTTTCTGGATTGATGTGGAAAGTACTTCACCATTCGTAAGATGGATCGAGATCAATGGTATCAAGTTCAATACCGGTTTGGGACAGACGCAATTGCTGGATGCCTATGCCAAAGACCATTGGGCTGAGGATAACCGTAACCCATATGCGTTATGGCCACGTCTCGATCC
>JAGIAP010000301.1 GCA_017744805.1 Chitinophagaceae bacterium
GTGCTGCTGTCAGCACCAATGAAGCCGGGGAGTTCAGGATCAATATATCTTCCGCAGCAGATTCCCTCATCTTTTCCCATGTAGAATTCGAAACGCGCGCTGTTGCCATTCGCAACAGGAGCACCGTCAACATTTCATTGCAACCTAAGGATATGGGCCTGGATGCCGTGGTAGTGGTGGGGTATGGGACCCAGAAGCGCCGGGATGTAACAGGCGCCATCGGCTCCGTGAAAGGAGAGGCTATCAAGAATATGCCCGTCACAGATGTGGCGGCTGCCCTCCAGGGCCGGGTGGCGGGAGTAGAAGTAGTAAAGGCTTCCGGTGAGCCGGGGGCACCCACGCAGATCACTATACGCGGTGTGGCATCACTCAGTCAGCCTGCACCCTTGTACATCGTGGATGGGGTTCGTCAGGATGGTAACAATATCAATATGGCTGATGTGGCCAGCTTTGATGTGTTGAAAGATGCAAGCGCCGCCTCCATCTACGGTGCTGCCGCTGCCGGCGGGGTGATCATCGTGACCACCAAAAAAGGAACAGGTGGTAAGCCCACCGTCAATTTCAATGCACGCTACGGCACTACCACGCCACGCATGATGGACCTGCTTCGTCGCGATGATTTCATCCGCCTTCGCAAGCTGATCAATGATCCGGTTTATGGTCCCCAGAACCAGACAGACACCCTGCCAGATACGGATTGGGCAGGCGCTCTCTTCGATAAAGGAACGGAAGAGAATTACAGTTTGTCCATTTCCGGCTCATCTCCCAACACCAATTATTTTGTTTCCGGATTGTACAATAACCAGAAAGGGGTGTTCAGGAAGAACTCTTCCGAGATGTATGGGTTCCGCGTGAATACGGATATCAAGGTATCCGACAATATCAAGATAGGGGAGCAGCTCTATGTTTGGCAACGCAATACGGTGCCACCAACCGGCGTTAGCATCAATCCACCTTTCCGTACCATTCCTACCATGGGCATCTATGGAAATACGCCAGAGAACCCTTGGGCCAAAAGCCCTCCCGGGTTTGCAGGCCCTAACCTGGTGGCGCAGATCGAGACCGCTCACAGGCAGTTCACCCAGGCCAATTTCCAGGGAAATGCGTTTGCGGAGATCAAGCTGCCGCTCTACCTGACTTTCAAAACTACGCTCGGGTATACCTATTACAATGAAGAGCTGAACTATTACCAGGAAGCCTACAATGCAGGCCCTGTATCTGTGAATGCTACCAACCTGGCCAAGAACAATGCCAGTACCAGGACCATCTTCACCAACTATGTGCTGAGCTTCGATCATACATTTGGTGAGCACTCCGTGAATGCATTGGCAGGTTATGAACAGATCACCGGCATCACCAATGGTGCACAGATCGGCGCCACCTCCGTGGGTGGTACCTCCTATGCCTACCTGCTCACTTCCGATAGCCGGATCAATCTCGCCAATGGAGGATACGACGATAATGCCCTCATCAAATCCATGTTTGGACGAGTGAGTTATGATTATGGTAAGAAATATTTTGCCAGCTTCTCCATTCGCCGCGATGGTAACTTCCAGAAATTCGGGCCCAATAACCGGTACGGTGTATTCCCATCCGGTTCAGTGGGCTGGCGCATCAGTGATGAGCCCTTCATGAAGAGCCTGCTGCCACAGGCCAACCTCGTGAAGCTTCGTGGTAGTTACGGTGTACTGGGTAATAGCAATATCCCTTCATATGTTTTCCTTTCCACTTTCGACCTGGTGAGCGCACAGAATTTCGCACCTGGCGTGGTGCCTGTGCTCAACTACACACAGCAGAACATCCCCAACCCCAATATCAAATGGGAGAGCATGTACGAGAAGAATATCGGCCTGGATGTTGAATTCATGAATGGAAAACTGTACGGAAGCATCGACTGGTATGATAAAACCACGAAGGACATGCTGTACAACCTGCCGATCCCTACCAGTGCAGGCATGCCCGTTAGTATCTTCATCACCAATATCGGATCAGTTCGAAACAGGGGCTTTGAGCTGGCCGCTGGGTATCGCAGCAATATTGGTGAGTTGAGTTACAATATCGGTATCACCGGCGCTTTCAATAAGAACAAAGTACTGAACCTCGATAATATCAATAACAATCCCATCCTGGCCGGTGATAACAATTACGGATCCGCCTCATTCGGGATCTGGACGGGCCAGCAACTGGCATCTACAAAGGCTGGTGCGCCATTCGGCCAGTTCTGGGGATTCAAGGTGATCGGTATGTACCAGTCCGATGATGACTGGAAGAACTATCCCCAACAGGAAGGGAAACAGGGAAAGAAAGGCGACCTGATCTTTGCCGATATGGATGATAACAAAAAGATCAATGAGAAGGACAGGACCGTGATCGGTAATCCCTATCCCGATGTAGTGTATGGCATCACGCTCAACCTGGGTTACAAAGGATTCGATCTCCAGGCCTTGTTCAACGGTGTGGCAGGTGTAGACATCTTCAATGGCGTGGCTCCCTATGCCATGAGCCCTTTTGCCGATGGTAACACAACCAGCAAGGTATTTGGCGCCAGCATGCTGGAAGGCGATTATCTCACCTCACAACCACGTATAGGTGAAAAAACGCCTACAGGGTTTATTCTCGATCCCAACCGGAACTATACCTGGGCCAACAGCTATTTTGTAGAGAACGGTTCCTATCTCAAGTTGAAACAATTACAGATCGGTTACAATCTTCCCGGAAAGCTCCTGCAGAAAGTGAAAATGAAGAACGCCCGTGTGTATGTGATGGGATACAACCTGCTCACCTTCACTAAATACAATGGTATCGATCCGGAACTGGGCGGTGCTGTAACTACAAGGGGCATCGATGTTCCCTACAAGTATCCGAGTGCAAGGATCTATTCACTGGGGCTCGATATCACCTTCTAACCAATTAAATTGATTGCCATGTTCAAGAAAATATTGATGATAGCAACCTGCTCCCTTTCACTGGTGGCCTGCAAGAAAGACCCGGATGATATTAGTCTGCGCGGTGCCTACAGTAGCGGAGAATTCCCTAAAAATATCAACGACTTACTCGGTGTACTTGGTGCCGGTTATGCACAATGGCGTTCCGAGAACCTGGCCGGCTTCAATCTCATGACCAAGGTGCAGGCATGCAGCGATCATGCGGCAGACCTGGCATATGGCGGAGATCTCGGCTGGACGGCCCTTGCAGCCAATGAGCTCAGTGTTTCCAATAGTTATGCCAACGGCCTCTGGCAGCAACTATACGTAGGCGTTAAAACGATGAACGCTTTCCTGGATCGTGCCGATTTCTACGAAAAGAAATATATGCTGGCCACCGAGCAGCAAAAAGTGAACTATATGCGCGGTGAAGCTTATTTTCTCCGTGCCTGGTATTATTTCAACCTGGAATGCTTTTTCGGCGAAGCATACGTTGGTGCCGGTGGCGCCAATGATGATAAAATGGGTGTTCCTATTTATACGTCTATCCCTACCAATATTGCCGAAACCCAACAACCACGGGCAAAGGCGAGAGAGGTTTGGAACTTCATCATCGACGATCTCAAAAAATCCGCAGACCTGTTGAAAGGCGCTGTCTGGACCAGCGATATGAGAGGCCGTGCTACCGAATGGAGTGCAAAGGCTCTGCTCGGGAAAGCCTATGTGTTCACGCAAGACTGGCCCAATGCCAAGACCGTGCTGCTGGATGTGATCCAGAATAGCGGAAAATCGTTGATGCCTTTCAGTAAGTACAGAGATGCATTCAACGATAATCCGGCGAATGAGTTCAATGAAGAATCCCTTTTCGAGATCAATATCGACAGAACCCCTGCCAACTACGGTATCTTCGCGGACTTCCCGCCCAACAAGAATCTCACTTCCAGCCAGGGCCTGATCTGGGCGCCCACCTGTATCGGCGACGATGGTATCGAAGGCGGCCCCAACAATAACTTCGGCTATTGCAATGAATTTGTGCATGATAAGAACCTGCGTCGCTTTGGCTTTGATCTGCCTATCTACGACCTGGTGAAGAATCCTGCCTGGGTTCCGGGATCGCATACACTCACCAACCAGGAATATATCCTGAATCCCACCTACAGGCAGCAGTCTGAAGACCTTCGGACCAACAAGACCGTAGACCCACGTCTATACGTATGCGCATTGCAACCATGGGTGGACTCCGTTACCAATAACGGTATCAAAAAGCCGGTAGGTAAATGCATCGGCATCGGCGGTGGTATTGCGCAGTTCTTCCACGGATGGAGCTTCAAAAAGTTCACCACCATGGACAATAATCTCTGGGCCAAATCGAATGCTGCCGATGGCGCCAACTATTATCTTCTCCGCCTGGCGGATATCTTCCTGCTCTATGCAGAAGCCTGCATGAATTCAGGGGAGAACGGAACAGCCTTGGAATATATCAACAAGGTGCATAGACGTGCCTATGGCGTTGCCAACTATAATGCAACCTCTCCATATGATTACGCTTCACTCACGGCCGCTACTAAGGCCAATGATCCCAATCTGTCCAATAATCCGCTTCGCTTTGAGCGCTATGTGGAATTGTTTGCAGAAGGACATTGGTGGTTTGATGTATGCCGCTGGAGGATCGGAAAGGCCGAAGCTACTTATTATGGTATCTATCTTCCCACCGGAGCGGCTATCCCCTGGAGTGATGAAAGGTCTTATGCCTTCCCCATTCCCAGTGATGAGATCAATACCAATACGAATATTGGCAAACAGAATGGTGGCTATTGATCAGAACGCTGCCTTCGCTTGCATCCCAGCGAGTGACGGCAGCGTTCTATGAATTTTTCTTTTTCTATTTTTTTTATCAAAGATTGGCTTATGAAGCAACACCTGGTCATGTGGGGGATCTTATTGTCGTTATCAATTCCGGTAGCCGCACAGCAGCAAAGTATGGAGCTGAGTATGGGTAAAGTATCGCTTCAGTTCCAGCTGAGCACCGATGGCCAACCCCTGTACTCACTGAATTATGATCAAAAACCTGTTGTGAGGCCATCAGTCATGGGCTTTGTGTTGAAAGAAACGGACAGTGTACTGTACAGTGACTTTACCGTGCTGGGAACGGAGCTTTCTGCAAAAGATGAGACCTGGCAACCGGTTTGGGGCGAAGTGAGCACCATCCGCAACAATTACAAGCAGATGATCGTGCACCTGCAGCAGCGCCATGCGCCATTCAGGTTGTTGGATATCGAGTTCCGTGTATTTGAGGATGGCGCCGGTTTCCGGTATGTTTTCCCCCATCAACCCAAATTGAATTATTTTATCGTATCGAAGGAGCTGACTGCCTTTCAACTCACCGGTGATCATACTGCCTTCTGGATCCCCGGCGACTACGATACCAATGAATATCTCTACAACACTACACATCTCAGTGAGATCGACAATCGCAAAGCGGTAGAGACTGCAACGGATATCGCTGTGCGCACAACCCCCGATCCTTACGCAGTGCAAACCCCCTTGATGCTGAAATCGGCAGATGGATTGTACATCAATATCCATGAGGCAGCCTTGCTGAATTATTCAGCAATGCAATTACATGTTGACAGATCTTCTTTTTCCCTTACGGCAAGCCTGGTGCCTGATGCGGTAGGCAACCTGGCCTACCTGCATGCGCCGGCTTCCACGCCCTGGCGTACCATCATCGTAAGCGATAAAGCTGCGGATATCCTCAATTCCAAACTGGTGCTCAACCTGAACGAGCCCAATATCCTTCCTACCACCGATTGGATCAGGCCCATGAAGTTTGCCGGTGTATGGTGGGAGATGCAGGTGGGTAAAAGCACCTGGAGCATTTCCGACCGGGCTGACACCACTGATACTAATGGCAATCTCATCCCCAACGGGCGGCATGGGGCTAATTCGGATAATGTAAAACGTTATATCGACTTCGCCGCTAAGAACGGCATCCATGGTGTACTGATAGAAGGATGGAATACAGGATGGGAAGATTGGTTCGGGAACTGGAAAGAAGAAGTGTTCGATTTTGTGACACCTTATCCCGATTTCAATGTCAAAGAATTGAATAGCTATGCCAGGTCGAAAGGCGTGGAGCTGATCATGCATCATGAGACCAGTGGCTCTGCCACCAATTATGACCGTCGTATGGATTCAGCATTCCGCTTCATGAAAGAGAATGGCTATCATTCCGTAAAAACCGGATATGTAGGTCGCATCATTCCGCGAGGCGAAGCGCATGACGGCCAGTGGATGGTGAATCATTTTGAGCGGATGGCCCGTAAGGCCGCCAGCTACCAGATCAGTTTCGATGCGCATGAGGCCATGCGCCCTACCGGCCTGCATCGTACCTTCCCCAACTGGATGGCCTGCGAAGCAGGAAGAGGGAACGAATACAATGCCTTCAGCACCGGCAGCCCTCCCGAGCACGAGACCATCTTGCCATTCACCCGGCTGATCGGCGGGCCAATGGACTATACGCCCGGTATTTTCAAAATGAAAGGATACTGTGGGTATGCGCCGGACAGGCAGATGCATACCACCCTGGTGAAACAACTCGCCCTGTATGTGACCATGTACAGCCCACTGCAAATGGTAGCCGATTTTCCCGAGCACTATGAAGCACATGATGATGCCTTCCAGTTCATCCGGGATGTACCGGTAGACTGGGACGATACAAAAGTGATAGCAGCAGAGCCCGGCGACTATGTTGCGTATGCCAGAAAAGAAAAAGGAAAAGAGAACTGGTTCATCGGCGCTATAACGGATGAGAATAGTCGAAAGATGAATACGCCTTTGTCCTTCCTGGAAAAAGGAAAACAATACCTGGCCACCATCTATGCAGATGCGCCGGGTGCGGATTGGAAAACCAATCCGGAAGCTTACGTCATCAAACAATTCCTGGTTGATCAGCAGACAGTGCTGAAGCTGAACCTGGCTCCGGGCGGAGGCGCAGCCATCAGTATCAAGCCATTGACAGCGCCTGCGCCGAGATCGGTCACCAGGTACAAATAGATCTTTCCAACAGGATCAAAAAAAGAAGATCATTCGCAAAGTTGAATGGCATCTGTGCCGTATGTGCTGAACTGGATCTTCTTTACCTTATTGTCCGCTCCGTAATACAGCACGAGGCAGCCGTAACCGGTCTGGTAAGCGTCCCATTTATCATCCTTGATCTTAGGCGTTCCAAGTACTTTGAACAGGCTGCCTCTTTTTGTGCCCAGCAAACTGATGCTCATTTTGCCTTTGAAGGCGGGGCCGATCTCCACATAATTCCTTCCCGTATAGAATGTGATGTCTTTGTCTTTGTATACCACCATGCCTCCGCATTTGGAGCTGGGGCTTTCCTCCGTTTTGGTGGTGAAGCAGGGAAGCTTTCCCGTGATCTCATTGGTAGTCCGGTCGGGCTTCAGTCCATTCACCCTTCCGTTGAGGACATCTACTTCAATAGCGGGGCAATTGACCTTGGTGGTCTTCAATTGTGCAGAAGCGGTTGTTGTGAGGGCGAAAGAG
>JAGIAP010000302.1 GCA_017744805.1 Chitinophagaceae bacterium
GGCGCAACGGTGGGCGTGAAGGATTCTCGGAATATCACATTTACTGATGAGAGCGGCGTTTTCATCCTGCGCAATGTGAGCCCGGGCTCCGTGATACAGGTCAGCAGTGTAGGATATGATAGCAGGGAAATAGTGGCACAGATCAATGAGCCACTGGTGATATCCCTCCGGCAAAAAGCGAATGTGCTGGTGCCGGTAGCCGTAGTGATCAATACAGGCTATCAGAATATCTCAAAAGAGAAAATGGTGGGCGCATTCAGCCAGTTGGATAGCGCCGCTTTTCACCGGAGGGCAGGGATGGATATCCTCACCAGGTTGGATGGAACGGTGCCTGGAGTACTCTTCAACCGGAACAGCAGCACGGTACCCGTACAGGTCAGAGGTATCAGCACCATGGGGCAGGCCTCCAGCCTGGATGCCTATTCTCCCCTCATCATCCTCGATAATTTTCCGTACAACGGCCCGCTCGAAAATATCAACCCTAATGATATAAAAGATATTACCGTTCTCAAGGATGCCGCCGCCGCCTCCATCTGGGGCGCCAGGGCGGGCAATGGCGTGATCGTGATCACCACTAAAAAAGGGAATTTCAACCAGCCCCAGCGGCTTTCCGCTACTTCCAATATCACCATTACACAAAAACCCGATCTGTATTATTTTCCACAAATGAGCAGCTCGGATTTCATAGATGTGGAAACATGGCTCTACTCGCAAGACTTCTATGGATGGATGTTCGATGCCAGCAACCGGCCGGTGATCTCGCCTGTGGTAGAGTTGCTTCACAAAAGGGATGCTGGTGAAATAACGCCTGAACAGGCCGCAGCACAGATCGATGCATACCGCAAGCAGGATCTGCGAAAAGACATGGAGAAATACATTTACCGCGCTGCCATCACACAACAATATTTCCTGGACTATACTGGCGGTTCCGATAAAATGAGTTATGTATTGAGCGCAGGATATGATGTGGCCAGGAATAATGTGCAGGGTACCAAACCGGATAAAAGGATCACGCTCAATGCTCAGAATACTTTCCGCGTGGCCAGGAATGTGGAATTGAATACAGGAATGCAGTTTGCACAGTCCGTGAATAAGAGTGTTGCATTTGGCCCGGGGATTGTGCCCGGTGGCGGCAAAACTGACATGTATCCGTATGCGCAAATAGCGGATGAACAGGGGAGCCCGCTTGCCTTGTTGAAAGATTACAGGTCACAATACACAGATACGGCCGGTAACGGCAAATTACTGGATTGGAAATACAGGCCGCTGGATGAGATCAGGCTTGCCGACCGCACCACCACCATCCAGTTCCTGCGCCTCAATATCGGCGCCTCATGGCGCTTCCGTGATTGGTTGGTAACGGATATCAGGTACCAGTATTCCAGCACCAACAACGAAAACCGTGAATACAATAGCCAGGATGCTTATTTTACGAGGAATCTCATCAACCGTTTTACTGCCATCCAGGGAAATACCGTTACGAGGAATATCCCGCTGGGTGGAATACTGGACAAATATAACAATCGCGCTACCACGCATAATTTCCGTGCACAAGCCAATGTCCGGAAAACATTTGCCGGCATCCATGAGCTTTCCGTTATGGTGGCCGGTGAGATAGGAGAATCGAAGAGCAATTTCACCCGGGCCAGACTATATGGTTACCAGGATGAATATGGCTCCTGGTCCAACAACACAGACTACAACAAGATCTTTCCCTCTTATGGGAATATTGCCGGGTCTTTCAGGATCCCTTTCAATAGTGGGGAAGGATATGGCACGCTCAACCGGTTCGTGTCTGTGCTGGCCAATGCATCCTATACTTTGCTGGGCAAGTACACGCTGTATGCCAGTGGCAGAAGGGATGGGGCCAATGTATTCGGTGTGCGCACCAACAACAAATGGAAACCACTCTGGTCTGCCGGTGTGAACTGGGATATATCGAGGGAATCTTTTTTCGATGTAAAATGGATCGAGTCCCTGAAACTGAGGGCAGCCTTCGGTTATATGGGAAATGTAAGCCTGGGAAGATCTGGCCTTCCTTCCATCCGGTTCACGAACTCTGCGCCCTACACCGGTTTACCTACCGCCATACCGGGCGATGCGCCCAATCCGGACCTGCGTTGGGAAGAAGTGAAGACCACCAACCTGGGACTTGACTTCTCTCTGCTGAAAGGTCGGCTATCCGGCACCGTGGAATGGTACAGGAAGAATTCCAACTACCTGATCTCTTCAACACCTATCGATCCTACATCAGGCGTCAGCAGGTTTGTGGTGAACACGGCCAGCCTGGCCGGGAAAGGATGGGAGCTGAGCCTGAACAGTGTGAATACAAAAGGTACTATCGTATGGGAAACCAGGTTCGCGCTTTCTTACAACAAGACCATCGTTAAGAAATTCTACAATATCGCCGGCAATTTCAGCATGGCCAATTTCCAGCAGCCCGATGTGAACCCCGTGGAAGGCCGCATTGCCTGGGGGATGGCCAGTTATCGCTGGGGAGGCCTGGATCCCGCCACCGGCGATCCACGCGGCATTCTGAACAAAGAGGTCAGCAAGGATTACCTGGCACTTCAGATGGATTCTGTACAGAACCAGGTATTCCACGGCTCTTCCATTCCGCTGTATTTCGGGTTCTTCACCAATTCCGTTACCTGGAAAGGATTCTCTCTCTCCGCCAATATCCTGTACAAACTCGACTATTACTACCGCCTGCCTACCATCAGTTATTCCAATCTTTTCTACAGCTGGACTACCCATCCCGACTATGCGAAAAGATGGCAGAAGCCGGGAGATGAGCTAAGAACCACCGTTCCTTCCATGACCTATCCCGAAGATTACGACAGGGATAATTTCTACGCCTACTCCGAAGTGAATGTGAAGCGGGCCGATAATATCAGGTTACAGGATATCCGGCTTTCCTGGCTTTGGAAAAGAAAGCATGCCGGCTTCCCGGTATCGGCCGTTCAGGTGTATACTTATGTGAACAACCTCAATATCTTTTTATGGAAAAAAGATGGGGGCGATCTCGATCCCGATATGCCTGCCAATTTCTTTCCACTGCAAAGGACCTGGACCCTTGGCGCTACTATCAATTTTTAATGATCGCTCAAACAGTAATATGAAACGATATCTCCCCATACCAATGATGCTGGCTGCGCTCCCTGCATTGGTACTGTTTTCCTGCAATAAATACCTCGATGAACGACCCGAGAAAACCACCGTGGTGATCTCCAGCCTGGATGATGTACAGAAACTCCTGGATAAGAATGATGTGATCAACCAGGGCTCCGTTCATAGCCTTCTCGAAATGGTTTCCGATGATTATTACGTTACCAGTTCTGAATTGAGCTCACTGAATAAACAACAAAGAGAGAATTATTTGTGGGACCCTTCAGCCTATATGGACAATGCCTGGACTACCACCTATCAGCGCCCGGTGTATTATGCCAATATCATCCTGGACCAATTGCCGGGCCTCACTATCAAGGCTATAGACAGAACGCGGTATGATGAATTGTATGGCGCTGCCTTATTCTTCCGTTCCTGGGGCTTCTACCACCTGGCGCAATTGTTCTGCAAGCCCTATTCCGGCAAGAATGCGCAGGAACCGGGTATCGTGCTCAGGCTGAGCGCTGCCATCCTGGATAAGTCGGTCCGCAGTACCATTCAGCGATCTTACGATCAGATCATTGGCGACCTGAAACTGGCAGCGGAGAAATTGCCTGAAGCAGTGAACTTTCCTACCAGGCCCAATAAGGCTGCGGCCTTCGGCGCCCTGGCAAGGGTATACCTGAGCATGGGCGCTTACGCAGAAGCGGGTAAATTCGCCGATTCATGCCTGATCAGGAATAATGAACTAATGGATTACAATCTCCTCGATTCCAATTCCACTATTCCATTTGTCCGCTTCAACAAGGAAACAATTTTTTACAGCACCCTGGCGCTGGAGAATATCGTTACCATGAACTATGCAAAAACGGATACCAACTTGCTGGCCTCCTATCAAAGTGGTGATCTCCGAAGGGGCATGTTCTTCGCTTCCAATCCCAATGGCACCGTGTATTTCAACGGTAGTTACGAAGGCAGTTCATGGGTGCAGTTGTTCAACGGGATCGCTACGGATGAAATATACCTGATAAAGGCGGAAGCCGCTGCCAGGGCGGGAAATACAGGTCTTGCCATGCAAACGCTCAACCACCTGCTGACATTTCGCTGGAAGGCCGGAGAGTTCACTGAGTTACAAGCCAGCACGCCAGGAGAAGCCCTGGGCCTGATACTGACTGAAAGAAGGAAGGAGCTGCTGTTCCGGGGACTGCGGTGGACCGATCTCCGCAGGCTGAATGAAGAAGGTTATGGCATCAGTATCAAAAGACTGTTTAACGGACAGGAATATACGCTTCCTGCAAACGACCCCCGTTGGGTGATGCTGATACCGCCTTCCATCATGAGCAGCACCGATCTTTCACAGAATCCACGATAATAGAAAAAGCGACAAATGAAAATAGTAAGACATAGTTCCTGGCTCATGGTGCTTTTGATAGCGGTAACTGCCAGATCACAAACCGGCGTGGTGAAGGATAGTGGTCAGGCAAAAATTACGGGAGGGTTGGTGCCTTTCAAGACCCTGATACCCGATACGGTAAAATGCCATCAGGGGCTCTTCAATATCTACCAGGTACAGCAGCGATGTTATATCGAGATCGCGGACTCTGTATTGGACAAACCTTTTCTGATCGTGAACAGGATATCGAGAGGTGGGGCCGATGGACAGGCCTTCACGGCGGGCTATGCAGGAGACCTGCTTGGCAAAACGGAAGCGAGGTTCATCAAAGGGCCATACAATAAGATCTTCCTGGAAGGGCTGTACACTTTCAACAGAACGTCGGATAGCTCGGAGAACGGCCTCTGGCGTGCCCTGGACAGGTCCATGATGCAACCCATCCTTGCTGTTTTTGATGTGAAAGCGATCAGTGGGAAAGGATCACCGGTGATAGACCTCACCGATTTCCTGAACAGCGATAATGCCATCATGGGCTTCGATGCCCTCAGCAGGAAATCACTCGATATAAATTCGTACCAACCCGAGAAAGCATTCATCGGAACGGTGAGATCGTTTCCGAAAAATGTAGAAATAAGGACAGTGAAAACTTATTTGCGGCTGGGTAGCATGATCTCCACATACGAGCTCAATACTTCCATAGTGATGCTGCCCTCCACGGTGATGCGCTCCAGGCAGGGAGATAAAAGGATCGGGTATTTTTCAGTAGGGCACCAGGACCTGGATATGAACCCACAGGGAGTATACGATCTGTCGATGATCACCCGCTGGCGGCTGGAGCCCGCGCCGCAAGACATTCCCAGGTACCTGCGGGGAGAACTGGTAGAACCAGTGAAGCCCATCGTTTTCTATATCGATCCGGCCACTCCCAAAAAATGGGTGCCCTGGCTCATCAAAGGAGTGAACGACTGGCAAAAAGCATTCGTGAAAGCCGGTTTCAAAAATGCCATCTATGCACTGGAAGCGCCTGTGAACGATAGCACCTGGAGCCTGGAAGATGCCAGGCATAATGCTATCGTGTATAAACCTTCAGAAGTGATGAACGCCAGCGGCCCGCATGTGAACGATCCAAGAAGTGGTGAGATACTGGAAAGCCATATCAACTGGTATCACAATATCATGAGCCTGTTACAGGAATGGTATTTCTCGCAGGCAGCCGCTGTAGATCCCGCTGCCAGGAATCTCCCTTTCAACGATACTCTCATGGGCAAACTGATCCAATATGTTTGTGCACATGAAGTAGGGCATACCCTCGGCCTTAAACATAATTTCGGTGCCTCCACTTCCGTTCCGGTAGATAGCCTTCGCAATGCACATTGGCTGAAACTGAATGGGCATACTCCTTCCATCATGGACTATGCAAGGTTCAATTATGTGGCGCAACCTGGCGACAATATCCCTCCCGATGAGTTGATACCAAGGATCGGGGTGTACGATGAATGGGCCATCGAATACGGTTACAGGTGGCTGCCACCCATGCCGGAAAAAGAAGAAAACGCTACCGTCAAAAAATGGCTCTCCGAAAGGCTTACCGATAACCGGTTATGGTTCGGTACGGAAGCTACCACGGTAGACAGCAGATGTCTTTCCGAGGACCTCGGTGATGATCCTGTGAAAGCAGGAACCTACGGAATCCGCAACCTCAGGTATATCATGAGCCATTTGATAGAATGGACCGCCTCTTCCGACAAAGACGAAGACTATAGCGATCTCAAACGCATGGAAGCCGCTGTGGCCAGGCAATACAAGCTCTACCTGTTCCATGTGGCAGATCAGATAGGAGGCGGCTATGTCAATTACAAGAACAGGACACAAAAAGGAAAAGTGATCTCCTTTGTTTCGAGAGAGAAACAAAAAGCAGCTATCGGTTTTCTCAACAGGGAGTTGTTTGAAACACCCAAATGGTTCCTCAACACGGATATCTATGCACTGGTAGGAGGGAAGGGATTATCTGCTCGGCTGGCGGATCAACAACAAACCATCCTCGACAAGATACTGGCTTATCCCACTTTCGAGTTCATGATCTTCCAGGAAGAGAACGAGCCAGGACGTGGATACGGCTTCCAGGAAATGTTGCAAGACCTTCAGAAAGGTATCTGGCAGGAATTGGATAAAAGCACCTATATCGACCTCAGCAGGAGAGCCCTTCAGAAAAGATATGTAGAAAAACTTCATTCACTCATCAGCTTCAAAGGCCCGGCCCCGCTGGGATTATATGGATCCGATTTCGTATCCATCATCAAAGGACATTTGAAAGAACTGGAAGTGATGGTGGCAAAAGCGAAACTGAATTATTCCGATAAGCTCTGCCGTTTGCATTTGCAAGACCTGCATGAAAGGCTGAGAACGATCATCTCTTCCCGCTCAGATACACAGAACTGAAACTACAAAAGGAGGGCGCTCCCTAAGGGGCACCCTCCATCTATCAAGCTGTAAAGATTAAGGCTTCAGATAAACACGACCAGCTATTTCATTCACTGTATGAGTAGCGTCGTTACCTGTTGCGTCCAGGATATCGATCTGCAATTGTGAAAGCGCTACATTCACTTTAGGCAAACCAGCCTGAGCATGTCCTACAGGATAGATCTCAGTAGCTGCTTCAACCTGGATAGCTTGCAGTACATTGTCCGGAGTGGTAGAGCCAGGATCGCCGGGCAGTAACTGGTACTTTGCAGGGTTCTTGATATCGGTGAGTGATGCAGGATTTCCGGTGAACTCGAACCATGTGTCAGGAACGATGGTCTTTGGAGCTTTGAAAGCAAATGCTGCAACGATGCCACCAGCCAGTACTACGGCTGCAAAGGCGATTTTTACACTTTTCATAAAAATAATAGTTAATGGTTTATTTATTTGCCTACTCGTTTCATGGGTTTTCGGCATACCCCCGCGTTCGCCTGTTTTGAGG
>JAGIAP010000303.1:0-7218 GCA_017744805.1 Chitinophagaceae bacterium
CAGCATAACATGCCACAGAATCGTATCCGAAGAAGACGATATTCAAAGTTTTGTTTTCTTTATTTCCTGAATGGCAGCCAGCCAGAAATACAGTAAGGATCAGCAATGAAAAAAGCCTGGTCATGTTGAGTTGAATGTTTAAAGCCATAAAATAGAAAATCTGCCTTGCAAAAACAATAGAGCTGCTTTCATTATTTGAAGCGCAGAGAACTACCCAATAAGCCGCCCAGCCCCAATCTCAATCCTACTTGTCCTTTATTGCCATTGAGGTAAGAGCCCACTATATCAACTCTCAATACTTTGAATATATTCTCCAACCCTGCAAATACTTCCACGTAGTTATTATCGCGATCCACATAGAATGCATTACCGCCTCCTACCAAATGCCAGTTCAGTTTTTTGAACAAGGGGATCTTATTGGTGAGCAATCCATTGAAATGATGCTCCAGGTGAGCAGTGGTATAGAAGGAAGCAGTGGTGCTATTCTGATAATATGGTGCCAATTGGAAACTGTTCAGATAATCACTGGCAAAGATGAGCTGATTGCCATTGAAATGCTGGTAATCCTGGATTGGTACTTTACGATCGTTGAAGAATCCACCTACAGACACCCGGTATTTCAGCAATCCACGAAGTTTGAAGTTGACATCATCAGATACGGAAAATTTCCATTTATCGAAATCCACATCACTGCCCATCACTTTGTCGATCCCTTTATGATACGAAAGTGTCAGCAACGGATATTTTGAACCGATCGCAAATTTCCCGTTCGGGAATTCGATGAACTGCTGACCGGGCCTGTATTGCAACTGGATATTGGCCACCACTGCCCGGTGCCGGATGAATTGGCCGGCAATTTTTTCATAAGGGTAGTTTGGCGTGAAGATCTTGTCCTTGTCCTTAAAAATGGAAAAATCCGTGGTGTTTTCTATGGGAAGACGGTCTTCGTATAGGACGCCTGCCGTGAGCCGCAGGTCATTATCGAATCGTTTGTTGTAGGTCAGCTCACCGAAATAGTTCTCATATATTTTCATATAGTTCCGGCGATCTACCAGAGTATAGATGCTATTGAAAAGAGGCCAGATAGGATTGGCTTGATTGAACTGACTAACACGTTTACCACCACTGAGCGTCCAGGAGCTGTTCTCTGCCGTTATCCCCGTGCCATCACGTTCAAATTTCTTTTTGGCATATTGTAATGTACCCCAGGCATTGAGATGGGTATTACTGAACCCATACCTGACCTGTGGCGTGAAAGATAGCACGGAACCGGCCTTGGGCCACCAGCGCTTATAGGTGACGCCACCACCAATTACCAGGCCTTCAACGGTATTGTACTGTACTTGCCGCAATAGTGGCATCCAGCTTAACTCTACCGGGCGTTGCTGATTGTAGTTGTAATAGCGTAGCCCTCTTGTCCACAAGATATTGCCGACCGTGATCTTACTCTCTTTCCTGCGCACGGAGTCCGTATAAGCCTGCGACCAAACAGAATCCTTCCGGTAAGCATACAGGCTGTCTTTGATCCTGTAGTCTTTTATTTCTTCTGGTTCCAGGGCTACAGGCCGGATGGAATCCCAGTAAGCCATCGATTTCTTATTTACACTTGTATCGTAACGGACGATCACATTATTGAAATAATTTCGCTTGAACTGTGGCGTTAGCTCGTATTTATTGTACACGTTCAGGAAAGTGCCGGTAGCATCGATGCCGAACTGGTTGAAAGTGAAATACACCACCTGGTCCTTGGTCTGCCAGATATCCTTTGTAACGGGCACATGGATCTGCCGGATCACCATGGTGTCCAGTAGCTCCAGTTGGGATTGTTTGGTAAGTGTGAGCTCCAGGCTATGGATCCGCCAGTCGCCTTCCGTGATATTGATGGTCCCGGAAAATAAGGGCTCATAGTTCCGGCGTGGGATCACTTTGATCTGGTTGATCTCTTTGCCCTCTTCCCAATAGGAGCCCAGGTATTTGTATTTGTAATAATTCATGGCCCCATCTGCAATGGGAGAAACGAAGCCTCGTGGATTGAGCTTCTCCGTAAATACATTTACATTATTATTGTAGAAGTTGATGAATGTAGGGAAGTTGAAACCGTAGCCGCTAGAACCGCTTTCACGTCCGGACAATACTTCCAGTTTTATCCTTCCGGGCTTCCGGTAAGCGATCCTGGTGAGGGATTCGGAAAGGAAGATCACGCCTTTGCCGGCAGAGTCTACACCCATATCCTTTTTTCCATCTTCGTCTATTTTTTGCCCGAATACCCGCTTCGGTAATTTGCGGGTCTTCATCAGGGTTTTGATATATGCTTCGCAGGTAAAGGAGTCCAGCGGCGCCAGGTAATCTTTTCGTTTACGGATGGCATTGCGAATGATCTCATAGGCCGGGTCTTCAGCATTGGCCCGGACTATCACTTCGTTCATGGTCGTTTGTTGAATGGACAGTGTAAAATCAAGGGTAACCGGAGCAGTTGCTGCAGTAACGGCCTTTTCGGAACGTGCATAGCCTACATACTGGCAAACGAGCGTGTAATTACCCGGATCCAGTTCGAGGAAATAAACGCCCTGGTTATTAGTGGTGGTGCCCTTGGTAGAGCCTTTGACAAATACGGATGCGTAGGGTAGTACCTCACCTTTCTCATTGGTCGCCTTACCGGTTATGCGCCCGGCCCGGGAGGAAATAAAAGACAGGATAAGCAGAGGAAGTAGTAGACTTTGTTTCATGGAGGCATAATACGGAATAGTATGCTGAAAGTTACAGCCCCGCATGTTAAAAGTTTCTGAACGGTCTACTTCAAATGCAGGTTCCCTTCCTTGTCGAACCGGGATTCGATACCTGCAATGGCTTTCAGATCTTCGAGGAATACAGATACTGGTTGTTTTCGGTTGATCACGCCTGTGAATCGCCTGCTGTTGATATTGGGATCATCGATGATGAGGTTGATACCGAACCAACGTGGAACCACCTGGCTGATCTCGGTCAGGCTGGCATCATTGAAATAATACAGTCCATTTCTCCAGCTCAATACATATTTAGGATCGAAGGTTTTCTGGATCACTGTTTTCCCGACTGTGTAAATTGCCTGATGCCCTACGGCGATCCTGCTTTCTCCCTCAGCTAGCTTCAAATTGACAGCGCCTTCCACCAGGGCCACTTTTTCAGTTGATCCCTCGTAAGTATTTACATTGAATGCTGTGCCCAATACCTGAACACTGCTCCTGGGCAAATGAACGATAAATGGTTTTTCCTGGTCTTTGGCCACCTTGATATAGGCCTCTCCATCTACCCTGATCTCGCGGGTATTGCCGGCAAAGGATAACGGGAATTCGAGACGGGTCTTTGAATTCAGCCACACTTCCGATCCATCTGCCAGATTGATCTTGTAATCAGCGCCCACAGGTACATTCAGGATATTGAGGCCGGGAATGGCATCACCATGGAGAGAGTAGTTCAAGGCCTTATCGGTATTGTTCAAATGGGCAGATCCTGCTTCGATGTTCCCCTGTTGTTTGGAAAGATCTATCACTTTCCCATCTGCAAGGGTCAATTCAATTCCAGATTTCTTGTTTTCTATTGTTGCGACGGATTGGTCTTTCCGGGAAAAGGGAGCCCATACGAACAATAATCCTGCACCGGTGATCACACCGGTAAGCACTGCTGCGGCAAACCATTTCTTTTTATAGAAAGGTATCAGTTTAGTGGTTACCGGCTTCCGGATCTCTGCTGAAAGATCTTTCCAGGTAGGGCTTTGCTGACGGTTATGAAAATATTCTGATATGTTTTCGACTGGTATCTCTTTCTTCAATACTTCATAGGCTGTATCGGCATGCGGATTTTCCCTGAACAGTTGCGCCAGTTCAATTTCTTCTTCCGGGCTCAGTGTTCCGCTGATCTTACCCAGTAACAGAAACTTTTCTTCCTCAGTTAATTTATCCAGCATATCAGAATGACTGTTTTTTCGGTTTTAGTCACTAACCCCAAGCCTAATTTATTTTTAGTAACTGCCTCAATAGCTTAAGTGCCCGCGTCATATGGTTACTGATGGTGGCGGGGCTGATCCCTAATTGCTCCGAGATCTCTTTGTAGCTCTGCTTTTCAACATAATGCAGGCGAAACACCTTGGCCGGCATCGGTGGCAGCCTGGTGATGGCGGCTTCCAGCTCCTGGCCTAATTCCCGGTTCACCAGTTTATCGCCTGCTTCAAAATTCCCCGCTTCGATCTCCCCGAATTGCCTTTGCAACAATTTCCTTTTTTCTTCTTTTTTCTTCAGATCGATACTCCGGTTCCCGATAGACCGCACCAAATAGCCTATCAGCCCGGAATGGATATTCAGGAATATTTTGTTCTCCCACAAATCGATGAAGAGATCCTGTACCAGGTCCTGCGCTGCTACCTCGTCTTTCAGGATAGAAAAAGAATAGGCAAAGAGCCGCTCCCTCGTATTGCGATACAAGGTATCAAAGGCATTCAGGTCTAGTGCCTTCAAATCCTCTAACAATTGGGAATAATCTGTTGACTCTTTTTGCAAGCAGCAGGTTTGGGTTGTATGTTCAAATCTACCAAATAATAATAATACGGATCCGTTGCTATAGGAGAAGGTGGGAATTCAAAGAAGACCGAATGTACATTTTTTAAAATAATTCAAAACGGCTTAGTGACTCTTTCCTGAAAAACCGTCAATAAGGTAAGTACAGCAATTATCATATAATAAAACTGACTAAAGCATCATTCCCCGTTACCAAAACTACTGCGATTTATGCACGAAATTCAACCAGGATCCGCTACCCACCTGAGTAAGCGCCATTCACAAGGCTGCATACTTTTCAAGCTGCGGATCAATTTACTTCTTGTATCGATCTTCATTCTTTCATCTTCCCTGCTGTTTGCCGGTTCAGGGTATGCGCAAGGAAAGGAACAGACCAGGATCTCCCTGAGCTTCAAAAATGTTCCGATCCCAAAAGTTTTTTCTTCCATCGAAGAGAAAGCCGATGTCATCATCATGTATGAAAATACTGAGGAGATGAAAAGTACTAAGATCAGTATCAATGCCTCCAATATGAAAGTGGCAGATATCCTTAACCAGATACTAAAGGATAAATCCCTTGAATGGACCATCAGGGACAATGTGATCCGCATCATTCAAAAGAAGAAAGAATCAAATGCCCGCACCGGGATCGACAATGAAAACGATAGCCATGAAAATACAAACCTGTTCCAGTTCATCGTTGGCAAAGTGGTTGACTCGGTAGGTACACCGGTTGCCAGTGCCAGTTTCTCCATCCGGGGAACTGAGAAGAAAGGGGCTGCAGATAATGCCGGCCGCTTCGTATTGCCTGAAGTGAAACTTTCCGATGTCCTTATCCTTTCCGCAGTAGGCTATGTTCAACTGTCTGTTCCCGTTGCAGACATGTTGAGCATGCCCGTGGGAAGCCCGCTCTCCCTGAAAAATGGAAAAGTGAAAAGAGGTGCGGGAACAGAGTTCACTTTTATCTTGTCGCGCGAAGAAAAAGCCATGGAAGAGGTGGTAGTGAGCACAGGAATGTTCGATAGAAAAAAGGAAACCTTCACCGGCGTTACGCGCACTTACACTGGTAAGGAGGTGCGCCTCGCCAGCAGGCAGAATGTATTGGAGGCCCTCAACCTGCTGGACCCTTCCTTCAGGATCATTCGCGACAATAACCTGGGCTCCGATCCCAATCAACTGGCAAAAATAGAAATGAGAGGTAGCAGAAGCATGCCTCCGCCCACACCCCAGAAGTACAGCCAGCAACTGAAGTTGCAGTATGAGAAAGATCCCAACCAGCCTTTGTTTGTGCTGGATGGTTTTGAAACGGATCTCAATACGGTGATGAACCTGGATGTGAACAGGATCGCGAACATCACGTTGCTCAAAGATGCGGCATCCACTGCCTTGTACGGTTCCAGGTCTGCTAATGGTGTGGTGGTGATCCAAACCATAAGGCCGGCTTCCGGTGATCTCCGGATCACCTATTCTGCCACAGGTACCCTGGTAATGCCAGACCTTTCCGGGTACAATATGATGAATGCAAGTGAACTGCTGCAATTCCAGGAACTGGCTTCGGTGGGAGAGGGCGCCCCTGGCCCATTTGCAAAAGATGGATACAATATTGTGATGCCAAAGGTGAAACATGCATTCAGGGAAAACGCGATCCTGCAAGGGGTAGATGAAAACTGGCTGAAAGTACCACTGCAAAATGCAGGGTCCGTAAATCATAGTATATCCGTTACCGGTGGAGACAATTATTTTACCTATGTAGGAGGCTTTACCAGGAATACCAATATTGGAGTAATGAAGGGATCCGAAAATTCAAATACTTCAGGCTATTTCAATCTCAGCTACAGGAAGGGGAATATCAATGTATCCAATAACCTTTCCATCAATGGACAAAAACAGTATGGGAGCCCCTATGGTTCTTTTACAGAATATGTAAAGATCCCACCTTATTATATGGTCAACAATTCCCAGCGGTACCTGGAACAACATTATACCAGTTATTATACTTCCGGAGGTTTTGAGTTTCCCAAGGAATTCCGGTTTGCCAATCCATTGTACAATGCTGCTCTGCCATTCAGGAATGAAGTGAAAGGGAATACCATCACCAACAATTTGATGGCAAACTGGGACCTGTTCCCGTTCCTGCGATTATCAGGAAGTTTCCAGTATCTCAAGTCTGAGAGCCAGTCTGATTACTTCATTTCCCCGCTTAACACCAAATTCGATATGGTGGCATCCAGCCTGAAAGGCTCCTATGATTACAACCATCTTCAATCAGAATCTTATTCCGGCAATTTCACCATGACCTATAATAAAGTGTTTGCCGGAAAACATATCGTAAATACGAACGTTCGAAGCGAATTCCAGCAGATCACCGCTGAAACCAGGAATATTTCGGCAGTCGGTTTTGCCACAACTGCCGAACCGCTTATCTATCTCGCCAATTCATATACCCCTGACAGCAAGCCAGGCGGCAGTTCCAGCAAACAAACCTCCATGGCTTTCATTGCCAGCCTCAATTATTCCTATGACCTGAAGTATAGCCTGGACCTCTCTTACAATCTTTCAGGGACCAGCATATTCGGTTTGGATAATCCTTATAAATCTTTTTATGCTGCGGGTGTGAAATGGAATATTCACAGGGAAAGATTCATGCAGCATATCAAATGGGTGAACGAACTATCGCTGTCCTCTAATC
>JAGIAP010000303.1:7228-7439 GCA_017744805.1 Chitinophagaceae bacterium
AATCTGGGCCTTACTGGAAATCAGAATGCCGGCAATTTCGGATCCAGGTCTACTTATTTGCTGAACAATACGCCTACTTTTTTTGGAGAGTCCGTAAAACTGATGGGGATGGGTAATCCTGATCTGGACTGGACGAAAACATATAACCTGAGTTATAACCTTACCGGAAAGTTCTTCAACAGGCTATCACTGACCGTGTCCAGTTTCAGGA
>JAGIAP010000304.1 GCA_017744805.1 Chitinophagaceae bacterium
CTTTGATACTATTTGATATTTAATCTGGCGGAGAGAGAGGGATTCGAACCCCCGGACCTGTTACAGTCAACGGTTTTCAAGACCGCCGCATTCGACCGCTCTGCCATCTCTCCGGCGCAAATGTAGGGCCATTGTTGAAATTGACAAAATCTGTTGCAAATATTTTGAAAATATTTTCTGCATTAGCGACGGATACTGAGGCCGAAAGGCATTTCAGGAAGGCTATAATCAAGTCTGGAAGCGGCTTTCAGCATATCACACCGTTGTGTTAGTGCTATCTGCAAATCAAATACTTTCTCGAATGACTATACGAGTAATGGACCCCTACAGGCCAATCCCTTCATCCGGTCAGAATTCATTATTATTGTTTTCCACTTTCATAAGAAACGGGTAAAACAAATTACCATGCTAAATATTGAATTTGAAGAGCCCACCATAGAAAAATGTTCATGCTGTGGTTGTGATATCATCATTCTCACCCGTTTTGTTTATAATGAAAACGGAGCTTATGCCGTTTACTATGCCAAATTTGAAAAAGGTCATGGAAACAAGATCGTGAATGGACTGATCAGTCTGGGAAACTGGTATGAAGGCTCTGAGCCTGAACACCGGGTAGCTTTTCCCTTCAGGATCTGGTTGAAAGAAAATGATTTTCAAATTGGACTAACAGACCGGGAAGAGTCTCCGTGGGCTGAAGTGGCATATTTAGGAAGGATCCTGGACAGGGAAGATGCATTGCAACATCCCTGGTTAGCTGAGGTATTCCATATAACGGATCATATTGTGGCAAATGATAAGCCGGTTGTTGAATATTTTTCATAAGAGTACCCTTCAATATCTATCGAAAATCAATACCCTTCCTGATTTATGTAGTATATTCAATACATGAAAATTGTCTTCTTTTCCGCAAAGCCTTACGACAAACAATTCTTCAGCAAGCATAATTCGTCCTTCCATTTTGAATTGGTTTTTCTGGAAACACATTTGGGCCCGCATATCGTGCATGCAGTGGAACCGGGCACTACAGCCATTTGTGTTTTCGTGAACGACCGCCTGACAAAGGAAGTGATCGATGTACTGGCCCAAAAAGGCGTCAGGATCATTGCGCTCCGCTGCGCAGGTTTCAATAATGTGGACATTGAAGCTGCAAAACAGGCCGGCATACAGGTATGCCGCGTTCCCGCCTACTCCCCCGAGGCAGTGGCCGAGCATGCAGTGGCCATGTTGCTCACCCTGAACCGAAAGACACATAAAGCGTATAACCGTGTACGGGAGCAGAATTTTTCCCTGAACGGATTACTGGGCTTCAACCTGTATGGAAAAACAGTAGGCATCATTGGATTGGGCAAGATCGGGCTGGCTTTTGCCCGGATCATGAAAGGCTTTGGTTGCCAGGTGATCGCTCATGACCCTTTTGCGGATCAGCCAAAAATGGAAGATGTCCGGCTTGTGCCACTCGATCAGTTGCTTGGCGAATCGGATATCATCTCCCTTCACTGCCCGCTTACTCCGGAAAACCATCATTTCATCGATGCCCGAACTATTGGAAAAATGAAAAAAGGGATTACACTGATCAATACAAGCCGTGGCGGGCTGATCAATACTTTGGATGCGATCGAAGCGCTGAAATCAGGTCATATTGGTAACCTGGCGATAGATGTATACGAACAGGAAGAGAAGCTTTTCTTCAAAGACCTTTCAGCAGAGATCATTCCGGATGATATGATCCAAAGACTGATGAGCTTCCCCAATGTGCTAGTAACCGGGCACCAGGCCTTTTTTACTGCTGAGGCATTGGACCAGATCGCCTCCACTACCCTGCATTCCGTGTTTGAACTGGCCAATGGGCGAATACCCGGCACTGTTATGGTAGGTTAATTATCAAAAACCAAAGGCGCCTTCAGCAATTACTGAGGCGCCTTCTTTATTTGGAACTTATCAGGTATACCGCTATTTGATCAGAGGCCTGTCTGCATCGTTCAGCTTCACTTTAGCTTCTTTTCCACGCAGCTTAATGTTCAGGATTTCCACGCCCAGGGAGAAAGCCAGGCAGGAATAGATGATGCTCTTGCTTACCTCCTGATGCAATCCACTTGCCACCAGTACCACCCCGATCACTACGAGGAAGCTGAGCGCCAGCATTTGCAGTGTCGGCTGCCTGTTGATGATCCGGGTAACGGGCCCCGCGAACAGCATCATCACCCCGATGGAAACGATCACGGCAATGATCATGATGATCACATTTTCCACCAACCCAACTGCCGTAAGGATGGAATCGAAAGAGAACACGGCATCCACCAGGATGATCTGTCCCAGAACCGAGGCCATCGATTTGGCCGCTACTTTGACGCCCCCTTTCTCAGCCGCTTCCTTTTTCACCAGTTTATGGTGAATTTCCAGGGTGCTTTTTACAATGAGGAAGATACCACCTGCTATGAGGATGAGATCTTTCCAACTGATGGGGATCGGTCCATCCGTCAGGCTCTTCACATGGGGCAGCGTGAACACCGGGTCTGTAAGTCCGATGATCCAATTGATACATAACAGGAGCAATACACGAAAAACCATGGCCAGTAAGAGGCCTGTATTGCGCGCTCTTCGTTGCTGGCTTACCGGTAGTTTACCTGCTACGATGGAGATGAAGATGATATTATCGATCCCCAGAACGATCTCCAGGAAACAGAGGGTCACTAAACTGATCCATATCGCCGGATCACCAAAGTCCGGCATGATAAATTCGGGCATTTTTTAAGAGTTTATTTGATCGGCCGGGAGGGGATCTTTTTTCTTTCTGCTGGCGATCATTTTGATCAGCACCGGGGCTGTGGTCACTACCACGATACCGATAATGATCTTGTCGAGGTTGCTTTTCACCCAGTCGTACTCTCCGAGCAGGAACCCGGCAGTTACGATACTACCGGCCCAGGCGATGGCGCCGACAATATTGTAAAAAGAGAATTTCCTGAGGTCCATATTGACCATTCCGGCAACAATGGGTGCAAAAGTGCGAACAACCGGCAGGAAGCGTGCGATCATGACGGCTCCCCCGCCCTTCTTTTCGTAAAAATCTTTTGCTTGTATAAGGTACTTCTTTTTGAACAGCCAACTGTCTTTTCTTTTCATTAAAACTTCCCCACTCCTTTTCCCGAACCAGTATCCCACAAAATTACCGATGATGGCGGAAGCGGAGATCAGGGTTACCCAATACAGCAGGCTCAGTACCGGTGCTACTTCCGGGCTCACGGTATGTGCAATGATCATTCCCGCGATGAACAACAAAGAGTCCCCGGGTAAAAAGAATCCCGCAAACAATCCCGTTTCTGCAAAAACGATGAACACTACAATATAGAGGCCACCATGGGCTACGATCCAATCAGGAGAGGTGAGATTGTGAAACAAATCCAGCAATGACTGCATTTTCTATCTTTTTAGTTATCCAATGGGTTTACTATGCTTAATCGAAATCAAAGAGATCACCCAGAAATCCTTTTTTCATGTGATGCTTTGAATGATATTGAGGGCTATGCTTGTACTGGTCATTATCGTATTTCGGATACTGTTGATGACCATTATTCTTTTCTTCTTTTCCAGATCTGTGTTTTTCCCCGGCGTATTCCAGCATCTTATCCAGCTCACCTTTGTCGAGCCAGATACCCCGGCAAACGGGGCAATAATCTATTTCGATACTATTCCTTTCTGCCATGAGCAGGGTCTCGCTGCAATTCGGACATTTCATAAAACGATCTTTTTGATTGGGTGTGCACTCAATGATATGGCTGCGGTAACAGCAAAAGGATGGCGAAGCCTCCGAAAGGAGCTTGCAAACGGAAGATCATCCGTATGAAATGAAGGATCAGAATAGTGTATACCGAAAGAGGAAAACGTAGTAGGCAGGTCTTTTCACAGTTGAAAAGCCTGAATTGGGGATATAAGAAACGTGCTCGGTACTGTTGGCCCTTTCAGCAGCCAGTGCATTCGGGGTCAGCTTCTTTACACATTTTAGCTTGTTCTGTTTCCTGATGGAGAGGTGCAGGTCGGAGTTGGGATCATGATTGTCCTTATACGAATGCAACTTTTCCATGCCTGTTGTGGAAGGCAGGAGCCATGCGGCTTTCGCCGCCTCTGCAGGCGGGTATTTTACGGGAACGAAACTACTGAACAGCACCAATACCAACCCCATCGTAAGGATCAGGGAACGTATTGTTGCCTGTCGGCAATTAAAATATGATAAAAATTTTCTAACTGGTATCATAATCCCGGCCCGCGAAAATAGATAAAAAATGTTTTTGAAACTGTTAAAGCGCATAGCGGGCGACATTCGTGAAAAATGGAATCCTGGTTTTCGTATCTTTCCGGCATGCCTAGTATCCAGTTGATCCAGGGAGATATCACCAAAATAAAAGCCGATGCCATCGTGAATGCCGCCAATTCATCCCTACTGGGTGGCGGTGGCGTAGATGGTGCCATCCACCGTGCCGGTGGACCAGCCATCCTGGAAGAATGTATCAAGATCCGGAACAAACAAGGGAATTGTAAAACCGGCGAGGCGGTGATCACTACGGGTGGAAAACTGCCGGCGAGTTATGTGATCCATACGGTTGGGCCAGTTTGGAACGGAGGGAAGAATAATGAAGAAACACTCCTGGCGTCCGCTTACCGCAATAGTCTGGAACTGGCAATGAACAAAGGCCTTAAAACGATCGCCTTCCCGAATATCAGTACCGGCATCTATCATTTTCCCAAAGACAGGGCTGCGCAGATAGCTGTCAATACCGTTCGCGAGATACTGAGCAATACGGACCTGATCGACACCGTGATCTTCGTCTGCTTTGATAAGGAGAACTACGACCTGTACCAGCAACTACTTGGATGATCGATCCCTGGTAGCTACAATCCGGCCATCAGCGGTAATAATGAATTTCGATATTTCTGTTTTCTCTTTTTCCTTTTCCTGTTTGTCCTCAGGGGGATACCTTTTTTTGATCAACTCGAAACTGGTATCTGAGGTGAATTTGAAATCCGTTGTCTCATAGTACCGGCTTAGGTCCGCATCACATTGCGTAAATATCTCTTTGAACAGATGGCTGTACAGGGAATCCCTGTTGAACAAAAAGATGAATTTCTGTTGACAGACCAGCCCGTCGCTGTAAGCAACGATGACAGCCTTATATGTTTTCCTGACCATGAAGGCTGTATCACCGGTGAACAGGATGTTTTCGCTTCGGGTGTAAAATGAAGTATCCAGGTTGGTATGGGAGATCATTTGCTCTGTAGACAGGTCCATTTGAAGATAAACGCTATCAAAAAAGTTGACAGCCCTTGCCTTGCTAAGCGTTTCTACAAGTATCTCCTCCACATTATCAACAGAAGATATCTCGTGCCGGATCTGATCCTTTTCTGAAGGTCCTGAATTACACGCAAAGCCTCCACAGACCAATATCAAAACATAACAAAGTTTCATATAAGACAATATGTAATAAAAAGTGGAACAGCCCGTCGACGTTCCACTTTCCATATTTCTATAAATCTATTTTTTCTTATACTCGAATTTCAGATACCATTTTTCGTTGTTGGCGCCCTGAACCTGCAAGAGATAGAAATGCTGATGAACCATTCCTGAAATTCCGCGCAGGTCAATACTCAGGAAATTCTGTCCGGGCTTCAGCCACTGTTGCTGCTCTCCTGCATTGATCTCTTTGCGCGAAGCAGCAGTGATATCGAATAGTCTGAACTGCAGTTGTTGCTGGTTACTGAGGTTATTGTATTCCAGCCGGAGTATTCCGTTGCAGATGGTGAAAGCCGCATCTTCTGTTGAGTGCAGCCGGGCATAATATCCCGGATGATTGTTGATGATGCTATCAGGCTTGTTGCCTGAGATACGGAAAGTCCAAACCTCACTATTGGCCACCACTACCAGGTTATTCTTTGCCGTTACACGCCAGGCATAGGTTTTGGCGGTATCCAGTGCAGGAGCCGATTGCGGATACTGGAAATTGGTGAGCTCGATCTGCTGGCGGGTATGAATGGGTACATTCAATTGGATAGCATCAGCGGGGCTTTGGGTGGGTTGCAGTTCAACCAGTATCCAGTCGTACGTGAGCCTGGAGAAATTGTTGAGTGGCGCCGGCGGCAACCAGGTGAATAAGGGCTTCGGGGTTTCAAGATTTTCTTGTTCCATGGGTGAAACCAGTTGCGGTGGGCTCAACGGCTCGATCTCGTAGGTTTCGCATGATTCAGCGATGGTAGTCTCAGCCATTCCTTTCGGCGACCCGATCAGGGTGTAACAGATATTGAAAACACCGGTAGGAAGGAATCCTTCCGGGCTGGGATCGATGGAATACGTGCTACTGCCGGCATTATAGGTAACAGGGATCACATCTTTCGCCTGCACTTGTTTGGCGCCATCGGGAAGTATGAATGACCTTGTGGTGCCTGTGAGTACCCGCTGATTGGTGGAAACATCTGTCATGGTCATTTCGATCCTCACGTTCAACGCTTCTTTAGTTGCGTTCACCAGTGCCAGATTCCATAATTGTGGTTTGATGGTGAGCCCCAATGGCGGGGCTTGTGGTTGCATCACAACCTGGGCAATCGGAAACAAAGGCAGCATCAACACAAATAATGAGCCCCAAAACGTTCTTTTATTCATACGTACGAATTTTGTCATTTAGAATGATTTCATGAACTGAACAGTGGCCATTTCGTTCCTGACCAATCCCTGGTTGAAACCGGGCAGGTATCCCCGCTCATAACTCAGGTAAATATTATCCTGTTTGAAAACCCTGATATTGGTGTTTAGGAAGCCGCCCGCTTTCACTTCTTCGCTGTTGAGCGCATTCACTTTTGCACCAAATCCCAGCGTAAAAAGCTTGCCGATGGGAAACTGGAATCCTTCCTCCAATACAGTAAGTTGATAAGTGCCGTTCTTACTGTAACTGGCCCCTACATTGGCCGTGAACTTCGTGAACATGAATTGCTGAGTCCAGTAGATATTGGTTGAATTGTAATAGATATAGCCGCTATCTGTCTGGTTATTGAAGAATTTGTTGAACATGATGGTGGAACTGGTAGGCAGTTTACCCAACTTATAATTGTGAAGCATAGTACCGGTAAGGGTTTGGAAGCGATTCTCCACCATTCGGTCGTCAAATACCGTTAGTTGGCTCATCGGCTGGTAGCCAACTGTAACAACCGGCCAGCGGCTTTTCCGGAAAGTGGCGGTAAGACTTTTGAAAATGGTATTGCTCTTGTAATCCTGCTCCATATAAGGATTGGTGAACTCGTTCTTTCGCAGTGAGCCGCTGATGCGGAGCATGCGATTGAAGAAGGGTTGTTC
>JAGIAP010000305.1 GCA_017744805.1 Chitinophagaceae bacterium
GAGCAAACCCAAGGATGCGGACCTTCAGAAGATGGCTACGGAAGCGGTGGCCAAAATACCTGATGGAGGCCCTACACCGATGATCTCCGTTCAAAATGGCGTTGCTACCCTAACCGGTGAAGTGAAAGATGACAATGCAAAAGCGGCTTTTGCAGCAGCCGTGGCAGGCGTAAAAGGGATCAAGGAAGTGAACAATCAATTGAGTGTTGCACCTCCTCCGATGCCTGCACCCGCACCTGTAACGGTATCCGCTGATGACCCGCTCACCAAAGGAGCCACTGATGTGCTCAAAGATTACCCCACTGTAAAAGTAGAAGTGAAAGACGGTGTGATCACCCTCACCGGAACCATGAAGAAAAGCGATCAGCAAAAGGTATGGCAGGCATTGAATGCCCTGAAACCTAAAAAGATCGAGAACAAGCTCACTATTCAATAACCAAACCAGGGAGGATCAATTATGGCACTTCAGGACAAATACAAAGAACTGGTGGATGCCGCCAATGCTTCCGGCGCTTCCAATCTGCAGGTAAGAGAACAGGATAATGTTCTTTACATCGATGGTGATGTGCCCAATGGCGCTACCAAGGACAAATTATGGGACATCTATTCAAAGCTCGACCCTGATTACAGATCAGGTGATCTGGTCATGAACCTTAATGTTGCTTCCATGGCCCCCGGCGCAAAGGCCAAAGTGACAACAACTTCTTCCAACCTGAACATCCGCAAGGGACCAGGAACAGATCAGCCGATCGTTGGCAAAGCCGCTCACCATGAGGTTGTGACCCTGGTGAACCAAAGCGATGGCGGCTGGTGGCAGATCAAAACAGACAATGGTGTGGAAGGATATGCCTCCGCCCAGTATCTCACTCCCATAGATTAGGTAGAATACATATCACCGGTAGTTTCCGGTTACTGTTCTGATCGGTAACCGGAGGCTACCAATTATATATCACCCGCCTCCCGGCGGCCGATCACGATCCGCATTCAATATTTGACATATTTTAGCAACCTATGAATAGATTTGTACGATATCTGGCCGTGACCGCTATTGTTTTTTACGCATGTAACAATAACCAGGAAAAAACGCCGCCACCTGTCGCTCCCCGCGATACCACCATCAACGTCACAAATTCTTACAGTGAGCTCTTCTTCGATAGTGGCACCATGGAAAAATATATTGCCGTTGAAAAGATACCGGATACGCTCGCAGACCGGATCCGCAATTTCTACAATCAACGGAACTACCAGTATGCCTGGTTCCTGGACGGTACCCTTGCCGAATATGTGCCCACATTCATAGAGATGCAGAACAATTATATCGGGTACTCCGGCGATAGCTCGCTCTATGATCCCAAACTGGAGCTGGTGATCGATTCCATCAAGAACGGGAATGATTCCTTCAATGTAAAAAGCCCATTGCTGGCCAAAACGGAACTGCGGCTCACCGAGCAATTCTTCCGTTTTGCCCATCGCGCCTGGGCCGGAGGCAATCAGCAACCGAAGGACCTGGACTGGTTCATCCCCCGCAAAAAAGTGGACGTGGTAGGATTGCTGGATTCCCTGATCAGGAACAAGGGAAAGGATGTATCCAGGTATGAGCCTGTGAACCGCCAGTACAATTTGCTGAAAGATTATCTCATCAAATATTATGGTATCGAAAAAGAAGGTGGCTGGCCACGGATCTCCGATATCGGAAAGAAAACCTACAAGGGTGGGGACTCTGCTGCGGCCATCACGCAGATCAAACAAAGACTCATCGCTTCCGGTGATCTGAAGGGGCATGATACTTCCGGCAGCTTCACCCCGGAACTGACCGATGCTGTAAAAAATTATCAGGCCCGCTTTGGATTCACAACAGATGGAAAAGTGAACAACAAGCTGGTGACTGAAATGAACAAACCGGTTGGGGATCGCATCAAACAGATCCTGATCAATATGGAACGGATCCGTTGGGTGCCTGCCGAACCGCCGCCGAATTATCTTCTCATCAATATCCCGGAATACCGGTTACACGTATACGAGGATGGAAAGTATGCCTGGAATATGGGCGTAGTGGTGGGTACCCCTGCGCACAATACCGTGATCTTTTCCGGTGATCTCAAATACATCGTGTTCAGTCCATATTGGAATGTGCCCCCTGGCATCCTGAAAAATGAAGTGTTGCCGGGCATGAGGAAAAATCCAAACTACCTGGCCGCACACCATATGGAAAAGGTAGGAAATAGCGTAAGGCAGAAACCCGGCCCCTGGAATTCGCTGGGTGGTGTGAAATTCCTGTTCCCCAATTCTTACAATATTTACCTGCATGATACGCCCAGCCGTAGCCTGTTCGACCGGGACCAGCGGGCCTTCAGCCATGGCTGTATCCGCCTGCATGAGCCAAAGCGGTTAGCCGAATATCTTTTGCGGGACGATCCCAAATGGGATTCCGCCAGCATCGATAAAGCCATGAAATCGCAAAAAGAACAGTATGTGACACTGAAACAAACGGTGCCGGTATTTATCGGGTATTTCACGGCGTGGGTAGACCGGGACGGCAGGCTGAACTTCAGGGAGGATGTGTATGGGCACGACAAAAAGATGGCCCAGCATCTGTTCGCCACAAAATGATCCTTGCTTTTCAACCTTTTAAGTTGGCGCTTGTTTGGGCATCCGGGCAATGTTTTTTATCATTTGTATAATCAGTGCATGCCGGGATGGCGGAACTTTGCACGCCTAAATCAAAATAGTTATGAACTGGATCATTCTGATCATTGCAGGATTATTCGAAGTGGCCTTCACCACCTGCCTCGGCAAGGCCAAGGAGACCACCGGAGCGGCTTCAACCGGATGGTGGATCGCTTTCCTGGTAACCATGAGTATCAGTATGTACCTGCTGTACCGCGCCACCCTGACCCTTCCGATGGGCACCGCATATGCAGTGTGGACGGGCATTGGAGCCGTTGGCACCGTTCTGGTAGGGATCTTCGTTTTCAAGGAGCCGGCCAGTTTCCTGAGATTATTTTTTATTTTTCTCCTAATCGGTTCAATCATAGGGCTCAAGGCTGTGTCTGAACATTAGGAAAGATTTTTTTAACAGATAGTCTACCATTCGAATAGGAATTCTCAGGGATTTCCTATTATATTTGTAGAGAAATGAATTAACCGATGCTCATCAATCATTCAAATATTCCTTGTTGTTGTTGTTGTCAAAAGCAACAGGCCAGGGCTATTTGGGTGGGCGATAGCCATAGGTTAAGTTAGTGTATAATAAATATGCATCAACATAGTGAGCTCCACCGCAGGTGGAGCTTTTTTTATGTCCTCCCTCTGCGTCCGGCCCTCACTCATAACAACAGAAAACTCTCAGAAAATGTCTGTAACAACCGCTTCAACAACCGTTGATCCATGGCTGCTGCAAAATGTAAAATTGCTGGGCAGCCAGATCGGGCGTACGCCTTTGCATGCAGTTACCAAACTCTTCTCCAAACCGGGTGTTCAATTGTATGCCAAAAAAGAATGGGAGCAGTTATCGGGCAGTGTGAAAGCCCGCGCAGCGTATAATATCTTTAAACAAGCCATCGAAAAGGGACAACTTTCAGCAAAGACCAGTCTGTTGGATGCCACCAGTGGGAACACCGGCATCGCGTATGCGAAAATTGGGAATCTCCTGGATATCCCCGTTACACTTTGCCTGCCGGAAAATGCCAGTAAGGAAAGAAAAGAGATCTTGCAGGCGCTGGGCGCGAATATCATTTACACTTCTCCATTCGAAGGTACCGATGGCGCCCAGGCAGTGGCACGTGAGCTCGCCGCCGCTTCGCCCCAAAAATATTTCTACGCAGATCAATACAAGAACGACAATAACTGGAAGGCTCACTATCATTCCACCGCGCCGGAGATCAAAGAAGCTGTGCCCGGTATCACGCATTTTGTATCGGCGTTAGGCACTACCGGCACTTTTGTTGGCACGGGAAGAAGATTGAAGGAGCTGGATCCTGCTATCCAACTGATCTCCCTTCAACCCGATAATCCATTACATGGCCTTGAAGGGTGGAAGCACCTGGAAACCGCGCTGGTGCCCGGTATCTATGACCCCAACGTGGCGGATGAGAACCTGGAAGTGGGAACGGAAGAGGCCTGGGAAGTCATGCGCGCCGCCTGGAAATATGAAGGGCTCAAGCTCAGTCCCAGCAGTGCCGCCAATCTTGCAGGGGCCATCCGCGTAGCCGGAAAACTGGAATCCGGGATCGTGGTCACCATCCTTCCGGACAATGCAGATAAATACAGTGAAGTAGTTTCTAAACTCAATATAGTATGATCATCCTCGATACAATCGCCCGCGCCGAATTATTGAAAGACGCCATCGCCGCATTCCCTGATGAGTGCTGCGGTTTCCTTTTCGGACGGGAAGACGCCAATGGCTTTCGCGCCGTTTCCGACATCCTGGTGGTGAACAATGCAAAGGAAGGCGATAAGCGTCGTCGCTTTGCCATCGCACCACTGGATTATCTCAAAGCCGAACAGTATGCCGAAGACAATCAGCTTCAGTTGCTGGGTGTGTACCATTCGCATCCCAATCATCCGGCCATCCCTTCGGAGCACGACAGGGTAGCTGCACAACCCTGGTTCTCCTATGTGATCGTTTCGGTGCTGGAAGGGAAACCCGATGCGCTCAGGAGCTGGAGGCTGAACAACGAGGACCAGTTCGAGGAAGAGAATGTGGGCGTAGTAGCCAGCAATATCAATCATGAATTCAATCATCAATCATAAATCAATTCAATCATGGCAACAGTGATCATTCCCACGCCGCTGCGCAAATTCACCAACAACACAGCAAAGCTGGATGTGAAAGCAGAGAATATTCAACAAACCGTCAATGAGCTGACGCTCAATTTCCCCGATCTGAAAAAGCATCTCCTGGATGAACAGGGGCAGATCCGTTCCTTCGTGAACATCTTTGTAGGGAACGATGATATCAGGGACCTGCAACAGGAAAGAACGGAAGTGAGAACAGATACCGTGATCAGCATCATCCCGGCCATTGCAGGCGGATATGCATAACAGTTATCATCCTAAAAAAATCATCCCATGAGCAACAATAACCCTGTTACTTTTTCAAAAGAAGAACTGGCCAGGTATAGCCGGCATATCATCATCCCTGATTTTGGTTTGGAAGCACAGCAAAAACTGAAGGCCGCCAAAGTGCTGATCGTAGGATCTGGTGGCCTGGGAAGCCCTTCGCTGCTCTACCTGGCGGCAGCGGGTGTAGGCACCATCGGCATCGTAGACTTCGATGTGGTGGACGATAGCAATCTCCAGCGCCAGGTGCTTTTTGGCGTGGAAGCTATCGGTAAACCAAAAGTGCTCGAAGCAAAAAAAAGACTCGAAGCCCTGAACCCGCATATCAATATCATCCTGCACAATACTCAACTGACCTCTCAGAATGCACTGGACATCCTTAAAGATTACGATGTGGTAGCTGATGGTACAGATAATTTCCCAACAAGATACCTGGTGAACGATGCGGCTGTACTGCTCGGTAAACCGAATATTTACGCCTCCATCTTCCAATTTGAAGGACAGGTATCTGTATTCAATTATCGAAATGCAAAAGGAGAACCAGGTCCCAATTACCGCGACCTCTATCCAACCCCTCCACCACCCGGACTGGTGCCCAGTTGCGCAGAAGGTGGCGTGCTGGGCGTTCTGCCAGGCATTATCGGAAGCCTGCAAGCCCTGGAGACCATCAAAGTGATCACAGGAGTAGGAGAGACCCTCTCCGGAAGGTTCTACATTTTTGATGCGCTCAATTTCGAGAGCCGCACTTTCAATATTTCAAGAAGGAAGGACAATCCGTTGAACGGAGAGAATCCTACCATCACCAAACTGATCGATTATGAACAGTTCTGCGGCATGAAGGCCGTGGAAAAACCAGTGAAGGAGATCACTCCGGAAGAATTGTACAACTGGCAGGTGAAGGGCGAAGCGTACCAACTCATCGATGTGCGCGAACAAAGTGAATATGATATCGTGAATATCGGGGCAGAGCTGATCCCCCTGGCTACCGTGTCTGCGAATGCAGAGCGGATCAGCAGGGATGTGAAAGTGGTGGTGCATTGTAAGATGGGAGGCCGCAGCGCCAAAGCTATCCGTGAGCTGGAAGAGAAATTCGGATTTGAGAATTTATACAATCTCAAAGGTGGGATACTGGGTTGGATAGATGCAGTGCAGCCTGAACTGACGAAGTATTGATGTCCCTCATTCAACCCGCATATTTGTAGCTATTGCAGCACTGTATAGAGGCAGTAGTGGCGCTGTACGGAACTATAGTTGAACTTTGGAGGTGGAGATAAGGTGGACTTGGTCTGGAGGTATTCCGGACTTGATTTGGAGGAGAAATATCAAAATTCAGGGTTTGGTTGGAGAGCGCCGGATGGAATGATGAACTAAAAAAATGGACAAAAAGCATACCATTTGTCTACCATTTTTGATCTAATTTAAACTACTGTATAAAACAAACAGCCCGCCTGAGCGGGCTGTTTGTTTTATGTTTGGGGAGATCCATTCTTTATCTATTCCTCTACTGCCTTTCTCTTGGAAGCATGTAAATATTTCTGCCTGATGATATTCTGCACCGGCACATTATTGATCTTGCTTTCCAGCCAGGAGATGATATCCAAATACATGAAGGCTCGGGTCTCATAACGATTCCGTTCATGCGTTCTCAACTTGTTGAGCAATTTCTCGAATTCCCCTTTCAGGTCTTTCGGTGTAAGGTGGAAAGATCGTCTTAAGAAGCGGAAGATCTCTTCTTCCACCACAGACAGATTCTCCATCTTGCTCATGAAGCGGTATACGGATTTGAACAAATATTCCAACAGATCGTAATTCTTCAATTCATAATGCGCAATGAGGTGCAGCAGCCGGCTGTAAGCCTGCAGGTCTGTGCGCAGGTCCACTTTCCAGTTGATGATCTTGTTCAGGTAATCGATGGCCTGCTCGTACTGTCCGCTGCCGAAATACAGCGAAGCGAATTTGTAGTAGAATACAAGGATCCGGTGGCGATCTAAATACAAACTATACTCTTTCAATTTCTCTTCTATCACGGGCACCAGTTCACAACCTTCCGTGAAAGTGCCTTCCATGAAATGCTTGTTGATGCGGCTGGTATTGAGATACACGAAGGTTTGAATGGTATTGTTATGGTTATGCACCACGATCTTCGACTGGGAGAATTTCTCGAATACATCCAGCACTTCCCTGAATTTCTGAAAATTACCCAGGTCGAAATGCGCACTGAGCAGGTTATGCAGGCCTTTGATATAATGCGCTGTTTCTACC
>JAGIAP010000306.1 GCA_017744805.1 Chitinophagaceae bacterium
GCTATATGTTTAATGAATGTTTTCATGTTTCTGTTTTTTTACAAGCACAGCTTACAATACGATCTTTACAGTCAAATCATAGTTCCTGGCAAAAGGATAGGATGTTCCCCGCTCTTGCAGGATGGTGGACCATGTTGCGAGGCTATTGGACGACAACTGCACCTTCATTCGGGAAATGCCTAAGTTTTGCAATCTTTTAGACACCAGGTCATAAGCAATGCTCAATGAATTGAACTTCACAAAATTGTTATCCTGGATGAACCTGGAACTGGGCCTGGTGGTATAGCTCCGGTTGGCAATATCTTTCAGGGGAGTGATATCGCCCGGCTTCACCCATCTTTGCAGCAAGATCCTCTTATCGCCATTCTTATTGTAGATGTCTACATTCTCCACTTTTGTTACAAGGGTCTTGTTGTATTCCTGGGCACCGTACTGATACAGGAATGATGCAAAAAGCGAAAAAGCTTTATAGCCGATATTGAATCCGAATGAGCCCTGGCCTTTGGGAGAATAATCCCCGATAATGGTTTGATCGGAAGCTGCCCAATCGTAAGTGATAGTGCCATCCGGACGAATATACACTTCCTTACCGTCCATAGGATTAATGCCCATCGAGCGCATTCCGAAAATGGAAGTAAGGGACCCTCCTTCTACATACTTGGTATAAGGCGTAGAATATTTTTCCAGGTAATGTGGACTGGTAGGTGTATTTCCTGTAAAGCCGTCGTACTGGGTATTGACGAGGTCATTGTATTTTTTCAGTGAGTTGGACAATTCCAGCAGTTCGTTCTTGTTGCTGGCAAAGTTCCCGTATACTGAAAGCTGGAAATCTTTTTCACGAATGATATTCGCTCTTACAAAAACTTCGAATCCTTTATTGCGGACCTTGCCGATATTGTCCTTGTAACTGGTATAGCCGGAGGAAAGCGGAAGATCCACATCGTTCACCAGGTTATTGGTGATCTTATTGTAGAGATCGAAGTTCACAGACAGGAGATCTTTAAAGATCCCGAAATCGAGGATCAGGTCATAGGTGGTTGTTTTTTCCCAGGTCAGTGAGGGAGATTCCATGCCCATGAGGAAGGCGCCGTTACCAGTTGCATACCATTTGTCCTGGTAAGCAAAAAGTCCTTTTGCCGCGTACGGAGGGAAATTTGTTTTTCCCAGCTCACCGGTTGTTCCGGTCAATCTCAACCTGTTGAAAATACCGAGGTCTTTCACCCATTTGTATTTATGGAAATTGATGCCGGTACCTACGGACCAGAATGGAGCGAAGCGGTTATCGGAACCGAATTCGGAAGAGCCATCCAGGCGGCCTGAAACATCCAGCAGGTAAATATCCTGGTAGGAATAGTTCATGGTAACAAAGCTTCCGAACAAGCGGGTATGGTTATCCGAATAGCTGGGCTTACGCACGATCTTGTTGGCGAAATTGGGAGAGTTCTGCGAGCCGGAAGGGAATCCGGTATAGTACTCGGCCGACATGGTCACATTTGTTTCGCGGGCATTCATACCACCCGAGAAATTGAAACTATGTCCGGCAAAACGGTTCTCATAGCGCAGGAACAGGTTGGTATTATATCCTTTGTTCACCGTTTTTGTGCGGGTCAGTTCCCCGATATTGCTGAGGTCCGTAGAGCTAAGGAGCGTGTATTTGCTGGAGGCAGGATCGATAAAAGCATCCGTCCAGGAATCCTGCCTGGTGAGCGCCAGGTCTGCCCTTAACTGGAATTTGGGTAAGAAGTTCCAGATAATAGCGGTGTTGTTGACGAGGCTGTAATAGCCGTTCTTATTGAAGCTATAGGTATTGAATGCTTCGTACATCGGGTTGAAGCGGTTGGCAAGCAATCCATCTCCCACATGCCATTGGGGCGTATTCTTCACAGGGCGCCCATCCGGTCCGTAGATCTCATCATAGGGCGCTTTGGTAGTAAAGGTGCTGAACTCGCCATATGGAGAGGCCTGTGCATCCACCACATCATAGTTGATATCATTACGGATCTGGAATTTCTTTTGCCTGTAATCGATCCCCAGTCCTCCCCCTTTTCTTTCGCGGGAAGAGCCTCTCATAACACCATTCTGCTTATCATATTTTACCAGGAAATTGAAGCGAAGATTATCTGTACCTCCATCGATATTGAGCGTGTGCTTGTGGTTGAATATATTTTTCACCGGCTGTGCGATCCAGTCTGTATTCACTCCACGGGCAATCTGGTTTTGCTTCATCAGCAATTCTTTCAGGAGCGTTCCTTTGTTCACGGGCGTCATGCCGGGAGTGATATTGTAAAAACCCGCCAGCATCTCAGCCTGCAGTTTTTCCTCTGCATTCATCAGGTTATAGTCGGAAAGATCGGGTAAGGTAAGGGAGCCTGCCATGGTATAGTCCAGCCTCAGTTTGCCGGGCTCTGGCGCTACTGTTTCAATCACCACTACCCCATTGGCGGAACGGGAGCCATACACTGCTGTTGCCGCAGCATCTTTCAATATGGTGATATTCTTGATCCGGGTGATATCGAAATCATAGACCCTTTCGGCAGACACTTCATACCCATCCATGATAAAGATGGGCAGGTTGGGGTTATTGGTCAGGGCCGCCTGTGACACGTCCACCTGGTCCAGCGTTTTAACGCCGATGCCTGAGCGCCCCCTGATATAGAATTCAGGCAGTGTATTGGGATCGCTGCCCATCACATTGTTGACCTCGATGCGGAAGGAAGGATCGAAGACCTGCAGTACATCCACCAGGTTGCGGTTGCTCACTTTCAGCAGGTCTTTCTGGGTTACCTGGATGGAGTTGCCGGTAAAGCTTTCTTTCTTCATACGGCTGTATCCTGTCACTACTTCGTCCAGTGTCTTTTCCGCTACCTGTAATTTGATGAGGATGGAGCTTGCACCAGCAGCTACTTTGTGTGTTGCTTTTTCAAAACCCACATAAGAGATCTCGAGTACATCTCCCACATTCACTTGCAGGGATAGCTCCCCTGTTGGTCCGGTAACCTTGGAAACGCCGCTGTTCTTATTGGTGACCGTTGCGCCGGTCAGCGCATTTCCATCAGCGCTTACCACGCGTATTTTGAGGGATATGGGCGCGATCTGTACGGAGGGATTGCCGTCCGGAACAGACAGCAGGCCTCCTGCATTGTTATTCCCTTCAGCCACCAGTTGCCGGGTGATGAATACTGTTCTGTCGGCAATCCTGTAAGTCAGAGGTTGCCCACGTAATAATTTTTCCAGGAAATCTTCCAGGGGAAGGTCCTTTGCTTTTATAGAAACAGGTTTAGTGTTGGAGAGTAGCCCTTCCTTGTAGAGAAAAACAAATCCTGTTTGTTTTTCAATTTCCGTGAACACCTTTTCCAGGGAGGTGCCGGAGGCGGAGTACGTAATTTTCTGGGCCAGGCCATTGGCGCTCACATTCAGGAGCGCAACAGTTAGTAAGATCACAGTCAGCTTCATGGCTAATAGCATTTGAACAATCCCCCGGTACCTCCACCAGGCGAATGGGGAACAATAAGCAGTTTTTGGCATACATTTGCATTGTTTGGGTTATGAAAGCAGTCTTCCCGACTTTGTTTATCAGCCTGAACATTTTTCCGTTCCGATGGCCGTCGGAACGGTTTTGTTTTTCATGGCTACCTTATATGTCTATTGAACTATTAAAATGCGATCCTCCAGTTTTAGTTTCAGATCATTATCCGATAAAAAAGTGATTACATCCGACAATACTACCCCCCTGCTCATTTTACCATGGAACTTGATGGCAGGTATGGGCCCTTCATAGCGTACTTCTATATCATACCAGCGCTCCAACTGCCGCATGATCTCGGAAAGCGGCATATCCTCGAAATTGAAATTGCCATTCTTCCAGGCCAGTATCTGATCGATATCCACTTTGGGGGCGATGGTGATGGCATCACCGATCCTCGCCTGCTGGCCGGGTTGAAGGATATCGGACTGATCTGCTTTTTTCACCCTGACCTTTCCTTCTATCAAGGTTGTTTTACTACTACTCTCATTATCGTAGGCATTGATGTTGAAGCTGGTTCCCAGCACTTCTATGGAAGACCTGTCTTCCACCTCCACGATGAAAGGTTGAGTGGCATTTTTGGCTACCTCAAAATACAGCTCGCCGGTTACGTTCACTACGCGCGTATCCCCGGTAAAGCTGGCAGGATAAGTAATGGAAGAAGAGGCATTCATCCACACTTTGGTGCCATCGGGCAAGGTCAGTTTATATTGTCCGCCCCTGGGTGTACGCAGAGTGTTGGTCATTATTTTTCCATCAGAAGTCCCCTGCTGGTTGTATACGATGGTGCCATTCGATTGCTTTTCAATGGCAGCGGTCCCTTGTTGAGCGATGATCCCATTGGTGCTGCTATCGAGGATGATGGACGATCCATCGGCGAGTGTGAGTATGGCTTTATTGGTACCGGGCAGGATATCCTTTGCCGATACAATTTGTTGCGTACCTGTTGAGCCCTGATCTTGTTTGAACAGCCAGAAATAAGATCCTGCGCCGAGGGCCAATACAATAATAGCTGCCCATTTGAGCCAACCGGCAGACCTGATGGAGAACAGGGATCGGCTGGATCCTGCTTCAGGCTTTACTTCCGGGCTGGCAATTTTCATGATGGCTTCCGAGATCTGCAATAACCTGTCTTCCTCCATGGGCTGACCATTGGCATATCCTTCGGCCATCGCTTCCCGGATCAATTGCCTGCTTTCGGGCTCCCGGGATGTATCGGACATCAGTTCCAGCAATTCTTTCAGCTCGGCCTCTGAAGCGCCGCCCTGCATTGCCTTATTAAACAATTCATTAATACGATTCATATAGGATAATAAATGCTTCCCTATAGAGACAACCTTCACTATCTGTTTTGGGGGAGATGGCTACAAAAAAATTTTTGCCTCAGCCAGGATCAGGATAATGGGGATGGACCTGTCCAGTCTTGCAGTGCAATATGCCCTGATATTTCGCATAGCCTGTTCCAGGTGCGATTTCACGGTTTCTGCGGAAACGTTCATTTGCAGGGCTGCTTCTTCGCGTTTATACCCTTGTTCTTTGATGAGCTGGTAGGCTTCGCGCTGACGGGGAGATAGTTGTTGAACGGCTTGCTCCAGCAGATCGGTCAATGCATTCTCCTGCATTTCCTCCTGGTTCACTTCTTTATAAAAATCGGCTACCCAGCTTTTGACGTCATTCTTTTTGCGCAGCGATTGTTTGATGACGTTGAGGGCCATATTTTCAGCGACTGTGTTCAACCATGCAGTAAAATTGTCGAGAGAGGGTAAAAGGCTGCGCTTCATCCAAACTTTCAGGAATAAATCCTGCACTACTTCTTCGGCCATCCATTGGTCGCCTGTTAAACGGAGCACAGCATGATAAACACCCACGTGCTTTGCCCGCATGAGCTGGGTAAATGCAGCTTCGTCACCGGATGCTATTTGCAATAGAAGCTCTCGTTCATTGTTGATAAGCGCAAACAATAGGGTACGTATGAAGTGGGTTTAGGGGCCAAATGTAGGGCTTTTGCTTCGAAAAATGGTGTTTCGGACTTGCATGTGCTTGCCAGCGGAAGGAGCCGGCAAGCATTGCATGGAGTGATGATCCCGGTTATTGTTTCAGAATGGTGGCGCTCTTTTGTCCTTTGCCTTCATCCCAGGTGATCAACAAATGATAGGTACCGGCAGGTAAGCGCTGCAGATCCAACGGGAACTGGTTGACGCCCCGCTGCAATCCTTTCTGCCATTGAGCTACTACTGATCCTTTGTTGTCGAACAACCGGATGGATGCCTTATACACGCCATCCGCTTTCAGGCTTATATACGCCAGTTGATGTACGGGGTTTGGCCATACCTGCCATACCAGCTCACTGCTGCAGGTAGAGACCCTGACAGCAGTATAATTCTTACTACCGTCAATGTCAACCGACTGGATGCGATAGAATACCTTGCCTGAAGATGCAGGTGCAGGATCGGTATAGCTGTAATTCAGTAAAGAATTGCTTTGCCCCGCTGCCTTCAGCGTGTTGATGGTTATCCAATCCGCACCATTCACGCTACGCTGTACATTGAAATGATCCGTGTTGATCTCCATGGCGGTTTGCCAACTTATGACTGCAGCATTATTGTTACAGGTCACATTGAAAAGGCTGAACACCAGCGGCAGTGCGCCAGTTGATTCAGCCAGCGTCCAGGCAGAGAGGCTTCCGATGCTGGTTAGTTGTACCCAATTTTCGTCTGCATTCCTTGTGATATTTGACAAAGGTCCCTGCTGTTTCCAGAGGTTGGAAGCATCGTCGTATTTCCAATGCACCAATTTGGTTTCATCAGTGCCATTTGTTTCGGCATCAAAATAATGGAGCCGCAACGTGGCATCGAGGTTGGCATCATTGGCGGGATCGGTGAAGTTGATAGTGTAGTAACGTTGTATGGAATGCGGCGGTAGTGGAGATGGATAAGTATAGCCCCGGTTAATGGTCACCTCTCCCAGGCTTTTGGGAGAAGTGATGGCCACGCCGATATTGCCGGGATCGATACCGGCTGGCTGATCCAGTGGCAACCTGGCTTGCACTACTCCGCCTGTGGGGCCAATGATCCGACTGTTCTCATTTTCATTGATGAGTTGGCCTGTATTGCCAAGCAACAGCGTATTATTATTCAGGTTGAAAAAGCCTGAGGTAAAAATCATCTGTCCGCGCACCGCATCGTTATAGCCTTGAAGGCTTACCTGGCTGCCACTTGCTTTAGCGATCTCGAGATTCAGGAAATCAATATACCCGCTTATGATATTATCAGCATTGCCGGTGAACAGGATCTTGCTTCCCGGCTCAAATGCAATGGCAGCCCCGGATGTAGAGGACCTGATAAGATCTGCATTATCCAATGTAACGATGCCACCGATATGCAGCGTAGCACCACTTTGTACATACAGTTGCGCCTTTACGGCTGCATATGAACAAAGGAGGAAAATGGCGAGCATAATTTTTTTCATGGCATTATTTCTTTTTTTTCTTTAACCGATCTATCTCTTTTGCCAATGCATCGCTTTTACCAGCGGCACCACAAATTGAGAATAGGAAAGGCCATAGGCTTCTTTATCATTCTTCGGTGCGATCACTCCATCGAATTGATATCCTGTTTCCTGCGCTGTTCTTTCTACTTCCTGTGCAATGAAACCATTGTGGCGTATCTTTTCTGCTTCTGAGTAATCTGTGCCGGAGGCAAACCTTGCATCATTGTATTGTCCGGTCCTTAAGAATTCATTGTATTTTGAAGCCTCGAAATTGTATAC
>JAGIAP010000307.1 GCA_017744805.1 Chitinophagaceae bacterium
GGAATTTCAGGGCATTGGTGAGCAGGTTACGGAACAATTGTTTGATCTGCACGGGGTTCACCTCGATATCCGGCATAGGCTGCAGGTCAATGAAGGCATGGGAATCCTCGATACTGAGATCCAATTCATCGATCACCTGTTGTATCAATGTTCTGATATCCGTTATCACAAAAGGATGCTGCATCCTCGTTACCCGGGAGAAGTCGAGCAGGCTATCGATCAGCTCCCGCATATTCTCGGCTGAGGCCAGCATGCGGTTGAGGTAGATAGTGCCTTCGTCTGAAAGCTGGTCACCACAACGGTTACGCAGCCTTTCCCCGAAAGTGCTGATCTTGCGAAGCGGTTCCTGCAGATCATGCGAAGCCACATAGGCAAATTCTTCCAGCTCATGGTTGGAGCGATTGAGCTCATCTACTTTTACCTCGAGTTTTTGTTCGTATTCCTTGAGCTTGGTAACATCATGGGTGATGCCGAAGATCTTCACGGCTTTCCCATGAACATCGCGCTGCACTTTACCGAAGCTCTCGATCGTTTTCGGTTGTCCATCACGGGTGAAGATGGAAGACTGCCGTACATAGGTTTCACCATTCTCGATGATCTCATGGATGGCGTCATTGGTCTTTTTCACTTCCTCAGCGGATAGATGCAAACGGAAGAACTCGAACAGATCCATGCCATCCCCGTTCATGCCCCCATTATATCCCAACAGGCGGCACATCCCGTCTGACATGGCCATCTGCTGCGTTTCCAGGGTCAGTTCCCAGGTACCGAGATGGAGGAATTCCTCTTTCTGTTCCACCATTTTTTTATAATGCATCAGGTCGCGCAGGAGTTGTGTTTTCTCCGTTACATCGCGATTGATGCCGATACCTTTTACAACATTGCCTTCGGGATCGTATTCGAATTTCATTTTGGTGGTGATCACGCGCTCACGTTTATCGTGGGTGACCACCCGGTAGGTATATTCAAAAGGAGTTTTGTCAGCAATGGCCGCTGCACGTATTTCCCGGAATTGCCGGGCTTCACCGGGCTCCAGGTGAGCCAGGTAGAATTCATCTGTTACCTCATTACTGGTTGTTGCCTGATCATATCCCATGATCCGGAACATACCATCTGACCAGGTGACCTTATCCGATCCAATATCCCATTGCCAGGTCCCGAAGAGTAGAAGTCCTTCCACTTCGTCGAAAAGCTCTCTTACTTTCTGAACCTCTTCAGCAGGGTTTACGGAGCCCAATCCAGCATCGTTTTCATTCGTCACCATTTTCAGATATGAGATGTTGTTATTGGCTTCTTCACGTCTCATCTCAATTAACGATTGTTTAATTCCTGATAGAGTTTGATCTTGTTATACAATGTTTTCCTATCGATATTCAGCAATTTGGCAGCTTTGCTTTTGTTGAAATTGGTTTCTTTCAGGGCTTTCAGGATCAATTCGTATTCGAGATCGATACTGGCTTCTTTGAGACTGTTCTCACTGGGTAGTCTCCGGACGGTCCTGTTCTCTTCTATCACCACCGGCGGCGCCACCTGCGGAGTTTCCGCATACTGTTCACCACCGTGTTCAAACAGCAGTTTCCTGTAATTACTGATCTCGAAAGGAAGACTGCGTACTTCTATGAATTCGCCATCGGTCAGCAGGGCAGCTCTTTTAACTACGTTGCGGAGCTCTCTTAAGTTCCCGTGCCATACATAATTCTTGAAAATCTCTTCCACTTCAGGCGAAAATCCTTTCACATTCTTCTGAAGGCCCTCATTGGCCTTTTCCAGGAAATGCCTGGCAAACACCATGATATCGTCCTTGCGCTGGCGGAGTGGTGGCAGCTCGATGGTAAACTCGTTGAAGCGATGGAAAAGATCTTCCCTGAACTTACCCTTTTGAGCGGCTTCCCAGAGCCTTTCATTACTGGCGATGATGATGCGCACATCCAGTCCGATATCCTTTACACCTCCTACCCTCCTCATCTTTCTTTCCTGTATCACCCGCAGCAGGCTAACCTGTATATCGTAGCTGAGATTGGCGATCTCATCCAGGAAGATAGTACCGCCATTCGCCAGTTCAAAACTTCCTGCCTTCTGATTGATGGCCCCCGTGAAGGAACCTTTTTCATGACCGAACAATTCACTTCCAGCCAGTTCTTTGGACAATGCGCCACAGTCGATCGCCACAAATGGGAAGGCGCTTCGTTTGCTCTTCTTATGTATTTCCTGTGCGATGGCTTCTTTTCCACTTCCACTTTCCCCGTAGATGATCACGCTGTAGTCTGTTGGCGCCACCACATTGATCTGTTCTATCAGGTGTTGAAAAACCGGGCTATTACCAAATATATAATCGCCGTTACCAACCACGGCTTTCTTTTTTTCTTTCTTTACATCTTCATGAACACCATTCCCATTCAGGGCAGGCGCTGCCGGGGCCGGACTGGATTGCTGCAAAGCAGACTGGATAGTGTTGAGGATCTCTTCCGGGAACAGGGGCTTGGTCACATAATCATAAGCACCCAGTTTCATCACATCCACAGCAGTTTTGAGATCGTTGTAACCGGTAATGATGATCACCGGCATCGATGGATATTTTTCCTTGATCTTTAAAAGCATCGTTTTGCCATCCATTCCATCCATACGATAATCGCAGAGAACGATATCGATATCTTTCACCTCATCCAGCAGCTCGAGGGCTTTTTTCGCAGAATAAGATTCGATGGTATCATAACCATGCTTGGTCAGGAACTTATTCATCAGGAAACATATATCACGATCATCATCAATGACTAAGACTTTTGGCATAGCTGGCAGGTTTTATAGTAAATGTACTTGAATAGGTTGATAAGGTTGATCATCCCCAAACAGCGCGCATCTGCGCAGTAGGTATCCTCAGCAGTTCACGGTATTTGGCTACGGTCCTTCTGGCGATCTTGTATCCGTTCCTTGCGAGGATCACTACCAGTTGGTGATCTGTAAAAGGGCTCTTCTTGTCTTCCGCAGCGATCGCTTCTTCCAATGCATGCTGAATGATCCGGTTACTCACCACTTCTCCCTGTTCATTGGCCAGGCCTTCCGAGAAAAGATCTTTCAGCAAAATATTACCGAAAGGCGTTGCTGCGTATTTATTACTGGTGATGCGCGATACGGTTGAGATATCCACGCCCACTTCCTTTGCGATATTCTTCAGGATCATCGGTTTCAGCATCAGCGGATCGCCTTCCCTGAAATATTCGTATTGCCATTTGACGATGGTACGCATCACGCGAAGCATGGTACCCTCACGTTGCTGGATAGCCGATATGAACCATTCAGCAGCCTGTAATTTGCTTTTCAGGTACTGCCCTGCCGCTTTATCATCCTTGCTGCACTGGTTCTTTACATTTTCCATCCAGCTATGGCTGATATGGAGAGAAGAAGAGCGCTGGCGGGAAAGTGCCACATCTATCACATCCCCTTCCACCGTGATCACGAAATCCGGAACGATATAGTTCCTGTTCCCCGATTCTTCGGTGGCTGCCATAATTGGCTGCAAAGGCAATGCCGCCACCAGTTCCAGTACGATGCGCAGTTCATCCTCTTCCAGCTTCAGGGATTCCATTATTTTATCCAGTTGCCTGTTCTTCAGATCCGTAAAGTGATCCTTCACCAGTTTGAGCGCAGCCGCTACATCCGGGCGATGTGTATTCTTTCTTTCCAGTTGCAGCAGCAGGCATTCGCGGATATCGCGGGAGCCTACGCCGGCAGGATCGAGGGTTTGGATCACCTTCAGCAACCGCTCCAGTTCCGGTGCTTCTATCCATTCCCCATACTTGAAGCTCATATCCTCGGCCAGGGAGCTCAGCTCCTGGTCCAGCATACCGTTCTCATTCAGAGAATCGATCAGATAACAAGTCCACTGAAAATCTTTATCTTCCATCAGCAACAACCTGCACTGCTCTTTCAAATGTTCCCTGAAATCTGCGATCTGGGCAATGGGTCTGTCCGGGATCGCTTCTCCTGAAAAATAGTTTGCATACTCGGTTTTGTAGTCCGGGATATCATCGTAACCAAATTCTTCCCAATCTGCAAAATCCTGTATACCTTCGCTTTCCTCTCTGAGGCTGTTCTCATCCGCGGGCGTCTCTTCCAGCAGGGGATTTTCTTCGAGCTCCTGCTGTATGCGATGTTCCAGCTCCAACGTATTCAGATGGAACAGGTTCAGCAACTGAATTTGTTGCGGCAGTATCCGTACCTGCTGTTTCTGAGTAAGGTGTTGATAGATCATGGCAATTGATTAATAGTGTAATGCTTGTATTGCAAGGGTTAAACCAAAATCAATTTTTTATGCATTTTCTTTCATATTCTTCTAATACGCTGACTCTGACTGCGTTTCCACTCCATTATCTACAACAATCTAATTCTGGCCTGGTTCTTGAAAATGTAGAATAATTTCCACAAAATGAGGAAAAACCGCCCATGAAGTTCCGTTTTCAATACATCTACACCGCATTCATTCTATCTTTTGCCATACTCACCATTTTGGCTGTGTTGTTCTATCAGCGACTGATGAACACACAACGATTTTCCAATGAAGTGGAGCATACCTATGAAAAGCTATACCTGCTCAGCCGCGTGGATGCATACCTGAAAGATGCAATCGGCAGTGAGCGGGGATTCATCCTCAGCCGCGATTCCACCATGCTGGAACCATTACTGCTGAATGCGCCATTGATATTCCCGTTGATCGACAGCCTGCGCACGCTCACGGCGGATAACAACAAGCAACAGATCAATGTCAATAACCTCAAAAGGATCGTTTCCGAACGGCTGAACCAGGTTCGTACCAATGTCAACAAAGCGGCACTTCGCGAAAGCAGGAATCAGGACATGCGGCTATTGCAGTCTAAAGTACTGATGAATGATTATTATGATGTGCTGCGCAAAATAGAAAGCGAAGAAAGAAGGATGCTGATGTTCCGCAATATCCAGAAAGATTCCTACCAGGCCAATAATCCGAAACTATTGTATGCCATCTTCGTGTTTGCAACGGTGGTATTCATTCTTTCCTTTCTCTTCATCAATAAAGAATTGCGCAAGCGGCTCACCTTTCAACAGGAATTGCAGAAACAAGTGGGCTCACTGAATCGCGCAAACGCAGAACTGGAACAACTCACCCATGCGCACTCGCATCATTTACAGGAACCGCTAAGGAAGATACAGACCTTCACCACCAGGTTGCTGACCAAACAGAATAATCAGCTCAACGAAGAAGCGCATATGCTGCTGGAAAAGATCAACACCACGGCAGAACATATGCATGGCCTTACGGCAGATATGGCCAAATACTCCAACCTGATCGTGAGCCGGGAAGCCCCGTTGGATGTGGACCTCAACTATGTTCTCTATAAAGTGGCCGAACAGGTTGACGCCCGGCTCACCATGCAACATGCCAGCCTGATAGTGGCCAATACCCTGCCTGTAGTACGTGGCATTCCGCTGCAACTGGCCATCCTGTTTGAACAACTGATCGATAATTCCCTGAAATTCTCCCGCCGCGATGTGCCACCCGTGATCACGGTAGCGCATGAAGAAACCGTGGGAAGGTCTATCAGCGATAAGCTCCTTTCCGTATTCGGGGGAACCTTATTCTACAAGATCAGTGTAACCGATAATGGAATGGGCTTCAGCAATGAATTTGCGGAAAAGATCTTCGGCATCTTCGAGAAACTGGAATCGCAACAACTCTTCCTCAATAGCAAAGGCATTGGCCTGGCCATGGTGCAGCGTATCATGGTGAATCATGGAGGCAATGTATCCGCTTCAGGGATAGTAGGCAGCGGTGCTGTTTTTCATTTGTACTTCCCCGTTCCCAACCGGTGAGCATTCCATTTTACCTGAGGTGGATCCTCCACAGGGCAGTAAGGTATGACAGTTGATTATCCAGTAACTACAAATACGTTACAATAGCATGGATGATTTTTTTTGGGGAGTGATCGGCACCGGGAATATTGCAGAAGCATTTGCAGCAGATCTTCCGTTGGCAAAAAATGCCAGGCATCGCATCAGTGCAGTGCTGAGCAGGGAAATGGCCACGGCCCGTGAGTTTGCCGCCAAATACAAAGCACCGGACTGTTTTGATGACCTGCAACAATTTGCAGCACATTCGCAGGTGAATGCCGTGTACATCGCTACGCCACACCCGATGCATTTTGAAGAAGCAAAACTATGCCTTCAACATGGCCTGCCCGTCCTCTGCGAAAAACCGATGGGCATCAACAAAAGGCAGGTACAGGAAATATTCGATACAGCCAGGCAACACCATACTTTCATGATGGAAGCCATGTGGACGAGGTTCCTGCCCAGCATCGACCATACCCTTGAACTCATCGCCAACCAGGCCGTGGGTGATATCAGGCATATCAATGCCTCATTGAGTTTCCTCGCTCCGCGGGAAGAGGATAGCCGCTATTTTGAACCATCACTGGGAGGCGGCTCTTTGCTGGACCTGGGCATCTATCCCATTTTTCTCGCGCAACTTTTGTTAGGGAAACCTGGCAATATCCATTCCTTCATGAAACGCTCTGAAAAAGGCATCGACGAGAATTGCGCCATATTGCTGCAGTTCGGTTCCGACCACTATGCCATGCTGGAATCATCGCTGATCACACAAACTCCTAATACTGCCATTGTCACCGGAACCTCAGGACAGATCACTATCACCGCTCCCTGGAACGAAAAGCCCCCCTCCATTATCTATGAGAAATATGGAGGCATCAAATGCGAAGAGCCCCTGCATTGGGAAGGCCGCGGATTACAGTTTGAAGTAGAAGAAGTATACCAATGCATCCGCCATGGAAAGATCAGCAGTGATAAGATGTCGCCCGAATTCAGCCTCAACCTCATCGAAACGATGGACACTATCCGTCATCAGAATGCCATTCGCTATCCATTTGAATAAATAGCTTCGCCATGGAAAAGAATTCAACCCTGTTCCAGTTCTTTCACTGGTACTACCCTGATGATGGTTCCCTGTGGGACCATTGCCGGGAGCAGGCTCCCTATCTCGCCTCCCTGGGTGTTACGCATGTATGGCTGCCCCCGGCATACAAATCGGCTAACGGTACCGCAGAACCGGGATATGCTGTATACGACCTGTATGACCTGGGGGAATTTGACCAGAAAGGAACGGTACGGACCAGGTACGGCACCAAAGAACAGTACCTCGCCTGCATCAAAGCCCTGCACGACAATGGCATTCAGGCCATCGCAGATA
>JAGIAP010000308.1 GCA_017744805.1 Chitinophagaceae bacterium
GCCATTGATTTGGCTAAACCATTATCTCCCCAGAGCAGCCATTGCCCTTCTGCCAGCCCAACCGGATTCAATGCATTCGTATTTGCAAGACCGGTAGTACCGATGATCACCTGCTGACCGTTGCCATTACTCTGGGATTGTTTCTGGTGCAGCGCACTGCTTTCATCCCTGGCAAGGCCGGCAATATTGTTATTATAGCCGGCATTGGCTGTTGCATCCCATACTACAGCAGAAGCGCTATTCAGGTAGTTGGGTACAGATAAGCCATCCTCTGTTTTTAATGTGATGCCATATTTTACAGCGAGGTAAGAATTGATCCTTTGCTTTTCCGTGCCTCCGGAGTTCTGGTGATCCACGCTGTAAGCAAATACTTCAGACATGCCTCCCTGGAACTGTTCATTACCGGTCGCCTGCAAATTATGCCCTTCAGATCCAATGGCAAAATTGGGTGGGGTCCTGTTGTTGTTCAATGTGCCGATACTTGTGGAAGTAGAGCCGTACGTTTTACCATTGATGTTCAGATAAACACCATTGATGCCATTTCCACGCCAGGACATACCGCCGATATTTGCAGGGAGCGTACGGGCGTCCATATCGTTTGTCATTACAGCACGTCCGTTATCTCTCCATAATTCATATCGTTCATCCCATCTGAAGAAATTGGGATCGTCGTCTGCCCAACCGTAAGGGGTGTTCCAGCCGCCCCTGCTGGAATTGAACATCACACCGTAAGTGGAGCCCGGGCTGTTGACGGAAGGGAAATACAGATCGCCTTCCCTGTAGAAGAAATCATTGGTGCCGTCGAAATAATAGAATGGATTGAAATTGAAACTATAAGTTTTGTTATCGGCCTTGTAAGCGTTGGCCGTTACCAGCAAAGGCTGGTAGCTTGCATTGTTGTTCTGCGTAACATCCCTGCCATTGCCGGAAACATCCTGCCATTTGTTCTTTGCACCGGGAGTGGCTACGCCATCATCGCCTTTATGCCACATCAGAAGTCCATCCACTACTCCACCCGGAGAGGGTACTTTAGCACCAAAAGTAAAATATTGACCATTGGAAAGTATTACATCAACATAATTATACACTATGCCATTGATGGTAGTTTCATTGGCAGACATATCCGAAACTATATCGGATGCATTGAATATTGCATCTGCACTCTGGATCAGTTTCAGGTTGATCAGGCCTTTAGGCCATGCAACGCGTACTGTGCCCACAGCTCCTGAGTTTTGCACTTTCCAGATAGCTGCAAAGCGGTGGCTGATGCCGGTAATACCGGGTATGGCCACAGTGGCGGTTTTGGCAAGGCCATTGTCGCCCCAGATAAGATACTGTCCATCCGTAAGGCTTCCTGAGTTGGTAGCATTCGTATTGGCGAGCGTTCCAACGCCGATCAGTACCTGCCGTCCATCATTGGTGCTCCAGGATTGCTTTTGGTAGAGCGCTCCGTTATTATCGCGTCCGATGCCTGCGATATTGTAGTTCCAGCCGGCATTTGCGGCAGCATTCCAGGCGGTGGCATTGGTGGAGCTCTTGTAATCCCTTGCTCCGCCGGCGAAGGTGGTGCCATATTTTATCGCCAGATAGGTTTCCACCTGGTCCATCTGTGCAATGGTGAGTTTGTCCTCAAAAACAAGGATCTCATTCAATTGTCCGCTGAATGCGCCGTAGTTATCGTCCCCGCCGATACGGAGATCGCGGGCGCCCGTGGAAAGGTTCGCATTCTGAAGCTGGCTGCCCGTATAGTCTATCCTGTTACCATTCAGCGATACGGTTGCGCCTGCATAAGCAGCGGATGCGCCTGCACCATTCTTCCATCCTGCACCTGCCGTGAAGAAAGATCTTGCGGCCATGGGGGCAGTGCTTTGCCCCTGGTACCCGGGTCCGCCGGTAAAGAACAGGAGATTGAAATTTGATGCATAAGTATGCAGGCCGGGGTAATCCATAGACGAATGAAAGCCAAGCAGGCCATTCCGCTTTTGTACATTCATGAAGCCGGCTGCATACAGAGAGCCGTCAGCTCTGTCTATTATATTGATTCCGGTGCCGGCAGTGAACTGCATGAAATCGTTACTGCCATCAAAGGTGAGGGTTGGGTTGAAGTTGGCCAGGGTTGTGGCATTGGAGTAAACCGGCCTGGCGCCGGCAGCAGCCTGTAACAAGTTAAATCCTTTGCCGGTTGTTTCGTTCCATCGGTAAACCGGGCTGTTGTCAGACACCTGGGTGGTGCCGGTATCTGTATACAAGTTTGAAAGGATATCAGCCCGGTACCAGGCTGCGGCAGGTACGCCGCCGGGAGATTGTCCTTTAAGGGAAAGGGTCGACAGTAATATGCCTGTCAGCCCTAAAGAGCAGATCAATTTTTTGTACATAAGATCGTGGAATTAGAAAAGGAAAATGGATAATAACCGTCCGTTAAAATTTTCGTATTAAAACTAGACATATTATGATCATCCCCTTTCAGATCCCGTAATACCTGAAGCTGGCTATAGAACAATCCCGGTAATAGAAAACCCTTATACCCGAATAAGGTTTATCTTCTAGCAATAAAGGAGGGGGGAATGCGGGATCGATCATCTTAATGGGCATTTTAGCCAATGCCACATGCAATAAGGGTTTCGGTTGCCCTAATCCGGTATATCTCGATAAAAAGTTGCTGATTTGAGGAGGATCAGGTTCTTATTCCCGCAAATACCGATATAGTACTTTTTCAACTACCTGATTCAATAAATTATATACTACAGATATCCATGTAGTTAATTCATTAGATTTGTCCACATAGCTCATAACCAACCTCCTGCATGATTCGTAATGCTTTATTGATCACACTGTTATCCATTGCCGTTCATTCGCAAGCCCAACAAAGCGAATATTACCGTTTGATGGACAGTATCAGGCAGGCATATGATAAAAAAGCGATAAGTGACTCTGTGTATCTGCAGGCTGTTTATGAAATTGCTCAGAATGGGTTTGGGCAGCCCGGCTTCTATGAAAGCCTCTTACCTTTCCGGGAACTGGCATTTGCCCGGAAACAACCCAACCTGGATATCGTTAGATATTATAGTCTGCTTGCCATCGATGCCGATATCAGAGGCGAGACTGGCAGATGTATTTACTATAAAGAGAAAGAAGTTGACGCCTTCATGAAATACCGGCCAAACCAGGCAGTGAATTTTTCAATGGCCCGGTTCCTGACAGGTATTTATTTGTCTGCCAGGAAATACAACAAATGTGCTGAAGAATATTTTAAATGCCTGCCTAACCTGCAAAGGGTGCCTGCCCTTATCAGCAGCGATAGCATCAGTAATCAGGCGCTGGAAAGCGCTCTGATCATCTCTGAATCCGCCCTGATGGCATTGAGTATCCGGAAAGACACAGCAGGTATGAAACAGGCCTACGCACTTGCACATGATATATTCAATGCAATAAAACGAAGCAATAAGAAAAAATATGCGGCAGACCTGGTGAATTATCAGCATGTTATCTACGATATAGACTTCTCGTATCATAAGTATCTGCAACCTCAATTGGCCATGCAGGATATTCATGCCAACATACAACTGCTCCTGTCTGACGAGTTTAAAGCTATTGAACTGGACCCTGAACCATACCTGCTCTTCGAAGCATATTTCCAGGCAGCTAAATTCCTGGGTGAAGCAGGGCAAACAGACAGTGCAGATCACTATCTGGAGAAAACAAGGGAATTGGTCAGGAATCATCCCATATTGGATATGGGACAATATCAAAGTGTTGCCGCCGAAATTGCTGCGAAAAGGGGTAATTATAAATGGGCCTATGAGCAAATGGTGAACGCTTACGATCAAAAAGCTGCGGATGAAGGAAAAACACTTACGGATAAGAACAATAACCTGTATGCGCAGGCAGAAGCTGAAGAAAAGAAATTATTGCTCAGCGAGGCTGAGCTAAAGAACAAAAAAACCGAAAGGCGCCTGGCCATTGTACTTATTACAGCAATGTTTGCAGCCATTGTCGGAACCGCTTTCTTCCTTTACAGAAGACAAAAAGCAAAGGCAAGATTCCTTGAGTTCAAACTCAATATGGCACGCAATATCCATGACGAGACCAGCCCTGCCCTATTGTATGCGATCGCTTTGGCCAAATCTCTGCGGATAAAGAACAATACTGAAAAAAATGACCTGGAGCGGCATCTGGAACATACCATGGAGATCCTGCGGAGTTTGTCGCACGATCTCAAATCGGATGAACTTCATTCCATTCATGAGCTGAGATCCGTAACAGAGAATACGCTCAAAAAGCTAAGCAGTGCCGTCAGCTTTCAATACATTATCCATGAAAGATCAGAAAAGGGTCAGTTCATCAGTAATTATCAATTCATCCAATTGAAAGCGATACTGCAGGAGTGTATTTCCAACAGCATCAAACATGCTCAGTTCGACAATATAAATATTGCATTCACCCAAACCGGAAACCAATTGAAGATCAGGTATAGTGATAACGGAAGGGGGTGGGATACCAATGGATCACATGCAGGGATCGGATCAAAGAATATAGAGGAACGGGTTGGTTTCCTGAATGGCGAACTTGAAATAGAAAACAATTACCCTGAAGGTTATGAAATAAATATTACAATTTATCTGAGATAACCAATACCAGTGCTGAAGAACCCCTTCAATGAAAACAAATATCATCCCAGCAAATGGAAAACAAACAGGCCAAATACAATTCAGTATTAGTCATAGATGATCATAAGATGGTGGCCAATGGCATAAAACTGCTGATAGGAGATCTCTTTGAAAATTTCTACATGGCGCACGATGGCGCCAGTGGTATGAGCAAAGCCCTGCAACACTTCCCTAAACTGATTATCGTTGATTATTCTTTACCCGACACTACCGGAGAGTTCCTGGTACGGGAGCTAAAGTATAAGATCCCTTCAACCCGGGTATTGGCCTACACCTATACCTATTCCGCCGAAACCATCGTAAAGATGTTCCAGTCAGGGATCAATGGCTATGTGATCAAAAAAGAGAACGACGATGATTTCATCCGGGCCATCCACGTATTGATGGACGGACGGGATTATTTCTGCAGCGAGGCCCGGGTACATATTCTCAACCGTTTTTCAACCTCTGATGAAGACCAAACCACCAGGCATCTTATAGCAAATACAAAATTCTCCGGAAAAGAACTTGAACTGATAAAGCTATTGTGCAGACAAATGACCACCAAGGAGATCAGCAGTCATTTATATCTGTCCGAGCGGACCATCGAACAGTACCGGAGTAGTATAACCAGACGTATAGGAGCGAGAAATCTTGCAGGGGTTATCAAATTTGCATTGCAGAATGGCATCATTCAACTGGATGAATTATGATACCTACCGTCACCATATCAATCCTACGAACATGCTTACCAACAAAGCACATTCAAGAACCACATTTTTAACCAAAACAATTTCAGCATTTTTACTCATCTACTTTAGTTTACTTGCTTCAACCTCTCTCGCTCAAAATTGCTCAGTAAATGCCGGCGGAAATGCGACCGTCTGTAGTTCATCCACCACCTTAACAGGAACAGAAAGCGGAACCCCCGGTTCCGGAACGCCGACCTGGACATTTGTTTCCGGACCCGTAGTTCCCACTATCGCTTCTCCCAATTCACTGGTTACAACTGTGACCGGCATGACAATGGACGGGAAGTATGTTTTCCAGCTTTCCCGGAACTGCGGTACAGGTACTGCCAATTCAACGGTCACCATTACTGCGCATCCGCGTCCTGCGAGTTTTACAGCCGGACCGGATATCACCAACGTTTGCGCAACAGTGGGCAGCACACCGGTGGCCGGTATAATACCGGCAGGCTTTACGGGCTCCTGGAGAGCAGTGAATATTTATTCCTGGCTGAGGTATAGCACCACCGTCAGCACCAATTCGGCATTTGACAATACTACTATTGCCACGCCCGTTCTTTCACTGGTGAATAAGGCGAATCATTCCATCGATCCTGCATATTATGCCATTCTGAGGATCACATCGATCGATAATACCTGTAGCTATGAAGACACGGCCATTGTGAGATTCGTACCCAATCCCGTGCTGTCCTATCCCAGCACTACCACTGAGTGCCGGGATGCAAGTCAAAACTTTAGTATTATTTTCCCTACTCCCGGTTCACCTATATTAGCTACTGATTTCACCAATACTGCAGGAGCATCTGCTTCCGGCACCACCATTTCCATCAATGTGATCAGCCAGCCACCCGGGGGCAATCTTACGTATAACCGTATCAGTGATGAAGGCAGGCTTTTCCTTACTGGCGCCTCTGTACCGGGCACGTATCAATTCCAGCTTACGGTCACCAATAGTTGCGGAACACATACCACTCCTACTCTGACCTATAATTTCAATGGCACCAAACCACGACTGGTCAATTTCCAGCCTACCGGACATGGAGCGCCGGAACAATTGATCGTTTACAACAGTACCGGTTCAGGAGGAGAGATCCATTGCAACAGCATGGCCGGCACCAGTACTCCCGAGAACTTTTATTTCAGCATCGATCCGGCTGATCCCGCATCGCTTCTTACTACAGTTAATACCAGGGGCATTACTCCACCCGGAGGAGCGCCTACCGTTGTGGTTACGGGCGGTGGTACTTATAACAGAACCGCCACAGTAACACCACCTGCAGGAGGATGGCAGGCAGGGACCTATTCATTTTCCGTTACAACATCCAATGGCGCTTGTAATGTAAGCCAGAATTATTTTATCCATATCTCCGATAATGCCCGGACGAATGTTACAGTGCCCGATGTCAGCGCCTGCTACACAGCTGCAGGGGCAGTGATATCGGCAACGGTGCCGCTTCCGGCAGCATATAAGGGCGTTGTGAATCCCAGCTATTTCCAGGAATTTGGAGGTTACTACAATTTTGCGGTGGTTTCCAAACCGGCCGGGTCAGCTACCCCAACTTACACATCCACTGGTTTACGGAGTATTACAAGTACCAGCACCACTATTTCGAATCTCGATAAGCCAGGTGATTATGTGTTCAGCATTACAGCGATTAATGGCCCTGGCGCCGGCCCTTTCCTGACAACAGAATACGGTTGCAGTGGAGCCTCCCTTTCAAGCACCTTCACAGTGCATGTAGAAGAGAAGATCAATGCAAATGCAGGTTCCGGCCTTACAGGTTGTATGCAGTCG
>JAGIAP010000309.1 GCA_017744805.1 Chitinophagaceae bacterium
ACCCGCGACCTCCGCCGTGACAGGGCGGCATTCTAACCAACTGAACTACCAATCCAATTGCGGGCTGCAAATATAGGAGTATCAATTCAATTTCCATCTTTTTTGCAACAAAAAACTATTATTGTGCTCAAATGAGCATACCAGGACCATTCAAAAGAACCAGGATCGCGCCCACGCCCAGTGGTTTTCTTCACCTGGGGAATATCTTCTCCTTTATCCTTACCACCGCTCTCGCCAGGAAAACAGGCGCATCCATCCTCCTTCGTATCGATGACCTGGACCAGTTGCGCGCGCAGGATGAATTCATCCAGGATATCTTCGATACGTTGAATTTTCTTGAATTGCCATGGGACGAAGGCCCGACAAACCTCAAAGACTTCAGGGAGCATTTTTCACAAGTACATCGCCTCCCATTATACGAGCAGATGCTGCAAACCCTCCGCACCAATGGAATGCTCTTCGCCTGCCAATGTTCCAGGTCACAACTTCAGCAATCTGCTCCCAACGGCATCTACCCCGGAACCTGCCTCCACAAAGGATATTCGATGGATAGCCCAAACATGAACTGGAGATTGATCACAGATAGAAAAAAAGAATTTACGGTCCGTCACCTGGAAACCAATACAAGTATCGAATCCCTTCCCGGTGACATGCATTATTTCGTGGTGAGAAAAAAAGATGGAATGCCCGCTTACCAGTTGGCGTCCGTTGCAGATGATATCCATTTCGAAGTGGACCTGGTGGTAAGAGGAATGGACCTCTACCCTTCCACGCTGGCGCAAACCTATCTCGCCACCCAACTTCCGCCCAATTCATTCCGGGATATCGTTCTCTACCATCACAAATTGCTGAATGATGAAAACGGCATGAAACTTTCCAAGACGGCTGGTTCCGTTTCCATTCAATATCTCAGGAAAAATGGAAAAAAGAAAAAAGATATCTATGCTTTACTGGCCCGGTTGACAGGGCTCGAGCCCAATGGCATTGCAGACTGGCAAAGCTTTGCCTATGCATTCAATGAGGCCAGGAACATATAGCCAGCGCCAAACCCATGTGTAAAAACAGAAACGCTCCCTCCCGATTTCCGGAAAGAAGCGTTTCACTAATTCTCCTATCACTATTTCTTACCTGCAGCAGTTGTACCAGCATCCTGGATCATATTTCCCTCGATGGACCAGGCAAAATCGAGTTGAACCTGGTTATTGAATAATTTCGGATCATTCATACTGATATACATATCTGTTGTATAGCCCGGTGCATTGGATTGGGTGGCCATGGCATGGCAACTCATACAATTGGTCTGCACTCCAAACTGAGGGCCAGGCAGCAATACGCTCGGCAACTGGAAGTCTGCACCCTGCTCAGGGGCCGTTCCATGGAAACCCGCTTCGAGGTATGGGTTGTAAGCTAAAAGCGGTTGTACACCAGTGTTAGTTCCGCCTGTGATTGGCTGATTAGGCAATACCATGGCGTAGGCCGTAGCCATGGCATAATGTGAAGCGGCTCCCTGCAATTGGGATGGCCTCAGACTGGCCACAGTATTAGAACTGGGGGCGAGGGGTGTACCAGGGTTAGGGGCCCAGTAGTAAGTTTGCCATGTCCAGTTACTGATCTCCTTGGTGGCCACATGCATACAGATCAGGATAGCGATCTCCCCTGCTTTGGCGCGATGCCTTCCTGAAACGCCTTCAGTGCTATCAGATTTATTGATATGATTGGCCATTTTTTCATCCAGGGAAAAATGGATGAAATCATTCAGATTCACGGTAGCATTGGCAATCGAATCTGCAGACTTCGTATCCCTGCCTACGGGCACGAGTGGCTTATTCGGTTGTTGCTGGTTGTTCATATCGATATACACATAATTATTCCAACTGCCTGGACCGAAGGCCCTCAATGCGGGAGGAGGACCGGGCCATACAGGGATGCGCACTGTTCCATCTGTTTGCTCTACCACATAATAAGTAGGCTTGGTAGTGATAGCTTTGGATGGGAAGGGAGGAATGCTTCCGATCCCACCAGCCTTTGCATAGGTATTGAGTACAGACTGTTTCAGGATCTGGTTCCTGATGGCGTAGCAGGCAGCATTGGGATCATAGGAAACGGTCACCATCAACTGCGCATTTTTGGTAACGGGGTCTTCCTGCATTTCAAGGAGCTGCGCTCTTTCCATGGGTGATAAATGATGCCCGAACTGATGCGGTCTGGCAAACATGGCGCGCATCGTTTTTGCGGCACTATCGCATGCCTGGCTTCCTTTGATGATCTGGGATTGTACTTCCGTTACGCCCAACCAGGTTTGATAAGCAAGCAGTGTATCGCCTGCATATACCTGGTTGGTTTTAGCGGTGAGACCTGCCCAAATGCCCCAGCCATGTTTGTACACATTCACTGAATCGTAATTGAGTGGAAAAGAAGAATTGTTCAACCAACTGTAGATCGTATTCGAGTCTTCCGGAAAATTGAAACCGGGAACGATCACCGGCAACTCAACAGGAATGATCACACCGGAAACAGGATTGGCATCATCCGTCTTCTTGGGCTTGTCGTTACATACAGCGATAAAAATGGTAATGGCAAGCAGACATAGCACTATGCCTGCGCTCTTTGGGATTTTCATTGGATTTGTTTTGGTAATGAATGGTATTTGATCGGAACAAATTACCGCTTCAGGTTTATTGGAAAATCCCTGTGGAAAAGTTTGACCGATTTCAGGTATTGGTTACGGTTATACAATTCCATAATTTGAATGCACTTGTACTAATATTGGAATAATAGTTGCAATTGCGGTAATAGAAGCAGTAAATACAAGTAACTGACCACACTGAAGAAAATTGAGGAATTCAATGTACAATCCGGAAATAGTAAATGAGTAATGTCAAGAGGGTTAATTACTTATTATAACAAATACTCTTTTTTTCGTATATTGTACATAGTTTCCTTTCACCGCTCCCCATAATCCACAGCCGTTCCGGATCAGACATGGAAATTAAGGCATAACATCAAAAAACATAATTAGTTATGAAAACTCCAGTTCTATCATTGGTGCTGCTGACATTTGTATTGATTGGTACAGGCTGTGTCAGTAACAAAAAATTCGATGCATTACAATCGAGTTTTAATGATCTGCAATCAAAGAGTAATGATCTCAACAAACAACTTCAAACTTGTCAGCAAAACCTGAGTGGTTCCACTTCCAGGGTACAGGGCCTGGAAGAACAGATCAATGCCATGCGCGCAAACACCGCCTCCTTACAGGCCGCATTGCAAAAATGTTTGACATCCACCAACCAGGGCAACGTGAATATCTCCAAACTGGTAGATGAGATCAACGCAGCAAACAGTTATATCAAACACCTGGTGGAAACCAAGAACAAAAGCGACTCACTCAATATGGTGCTGACCAATAACCTCACGCGTTCCCTCAGCAGGGAAGAAATGAGGGACGTGGATGTGCAGGTACTGAAAGGCGTGGTCTATATCTCCCTTTCAGACAAAATGCTCTACAAATCCGGTAGCTATGAGATCTCATCTGCCGCAGGTGCTACACTGAGCAAGATCGCGAAGATCATCATGGATTATAAGGATTATGATGTGCTGATAGAAGGTAATACGGACAATGTTCCCATCAATCAACCCAATATCAGGAACAACTGGGACCTTAGCGCCCTGCGCGGTTCTTCGGTTGTACAAGCCCTGCAAACGCAGTATGGCGTAGACCCCAAAAGGCTCACAGCAGGCGGCCGTGGTGAATACAATCCTGTTGCTTCCAATGATACAGATGCAGGCAGAAGCACCAACAGGCGCACACAGATCATCATAACGCCCAAGCTGGACCAATTCATGGAATTGATCAATAAAGCACCTGAGGGCGCAGATCAGAAATAAAATGCAAACCAATAGCAAAGGGCTGATCTCGGTTGAGGTCAGCTCTTTTTATTTGATCTTGCATGCATTTATCGCCGAAACCGCATTTTCGTCTACTGATGCTCCCAAAACCGGCCTCCACCCCCTACCTTCGTGCTTCATCGTAAATTTGCCCATTGAACCTGAAACAAACCATACTAAGGCATATACTGTTCTGGCTATTCGGATTCCTCCTGCTCACCTTCATGTATGCAACGGCATTCAAGAGTTATGAGCTGGGAGCAAAAGTGATCCTGATGCTGTTACCGGTACATATGATGTATTTCTATCTCATTGCCAACTGGGTATTACCCCGTTTCTTTTTCCGGGGAAAATATGTCAAGGCATTCCTGATGGCATTGGCTGTATCGTTCTTCGCCGCCATCGTATACCGGTTGAATGAGATCTTCATTTCAGATCCATACATATTTAATTATTACAAATCGAGGGACAGCAGCTTCACCTGGTCCAAGCTGGATCCGAACTGGTGGGGACAACTCACCAGCCCACTGGATTTCGTGAATGTGATAGAAAGAAGTAATGTGGTGGTCTGGATCGGGATTTCCATGAAATTGTTCGTGCTTTGGTATGAAAGAAGGCAGGCAGCTTTACAGGCCGAGCTCAATTTCCTGAAAAGCCAACTCAACCCGCATTTCCTGTTCAACGGATTGAATAACCTGTATGCGCTATCCTTGGACAATGCCCCCCAGACCCCTGAGATCATTTTGGGCCTTTCCAATATCCTGCGCTATGTGTTGTACGAATGCAATTCCGACTATGTACTGTTGAAAAGGGATATTGAAGTGTTGCAGGATTATATCAGACTGGAAAAACTCCGCTATGAAGACCGGCTGGAGCTGAATGTGAATATCAGTGAGCACGCAAGCCATTGGCAGATCGCACCATTATTGATGTTACCTTTGGTGGAGAATGCCTTCAAACATGGGGCTGCTGAAACCATCAACTATCCCTGGATAAATATCGAGATCTTTATTTCAGGAGATCAGTTAATTTTAAAGATCAGTAACAGCAAACCTGAAACCGGTGCCTACAAAGGCAGAAAGCAAGGTGGTCAGATCGGGATCGCCAATGTACAGCAAAGATTGAAGCTGATGTATCCCGGAATGCATACTTTCAAGTGGTATGATGAGGAAGATTGTTTTATCACTGAAATGACAGTTCAATTAACGGCAAGTAACAAAATAAAGAGATGACGATCCGCACACTGATAGTAGATGATGAGCCCCATGCGGTGGAGATCATAAAAAAGTATTCGGCCAATATTCCCGAAATTGAAGTGGTGGATACCTGTAACAATGCCATCAAGGCATTCCAGATACTTCAGAATACCAAGGTAGACCTGCTTTTCCTGGATATCAAGATGCCCGGCCTTTCCGGGACAGACCTGGTGCGTAGCCTGAAATACCCTCCCATGATCATCTTCACTACCGCTTACCAGGAATATGCGATCGATGGGTTTGATCTGAATGCAGTGGATTATCTCCTGAAACCTATTCCTCTCAACCGGTTCCTGAGGGCCATCGATAAAGTGATGCAACTGACCAATGGCGACAGGAATGAAGTGCGCCAGGAAACATATGAAACAAATACAGCCAAAGCTTCCACACATTATCTCTACCTGCGTATTGAACGCCGGCTGATCAAGGTGAATACGAAGGATATCTTGTGGATAGAGAGTATGAAGGATTATATCAAAGTGGTTACCGTCGATAAATCCTATACAACCAAACAAAAGATCAGTGTGGTTGAAAAATTATTGCCTATCAGCGAGTTCATGAGGATCCATCGTTCTTATATCATTCCCGTCAATAAGGCCGAAGGCTATCATCCCAATCATATTCTGATAGCAGGTAACAAGATCCCTGTGGGCAGGAATTACAAGCAGGCCTGCTACCAGAAATTCAACCCGGAGGCTGGAATGAATTACAGCCCTGAATAATTGCAATATTTAGCTCTCAATTTTTTGTTCACGCCTGTGATCTTTGCCACCGTTGCAAAGAGGGCGATCAGCGGCTTCACAAAAAATGGCAGCCCTACCTGATGCATATCACTCATCGACGATACAGCAGACAATTCCAGCATATTCACGGGTATGCCTTTATCATTTGTCCGTTGATCCCTTGCCAGGCCATACAGGATACAGAGCGCATCTTCAAAGCCCTGGGATGCAGGCCTGATGATGGTGGTGAAATTCACTTCCCGGTCAGATTCATTCGCAAACCTGTGAGGCTCTCTTTTTGAAACAGTATATTCCTGACCTGGCAGCAGGATTATTTTCGAATCCTTCAACTCCAGGGTGAGCTCTCCATCCAGTACAATAAAGCATTCTTCAAAATTCTTATGATAGTGCATGGGTGTTCCGCCTCCGGGCATCAGTTTGACCAACAAGCAGGTAGTACGGCCATTTGTTCCGGAAGCAGTTTGAGTAAAAGTAATTTCATCTTTGATAATGGGATTTACGATAGTCCTGTTCATTTTCGGTATTTGATGCAAGAGTATCAAATGCAGGAAATCCTTACAAACTGAAGCGACATAAGTGAGGATTGAGCTGCAAACAACCAGAGAAGTAGATAAATCTTCCCATTATGCTTGTTCTTGTTCAGCTTTTTTATTTGACATACAGCAACCAAAGCTTCCTTTTGTCGACATAGTTTTATTGTCGCCCACCACCGTGATAGTTTTGTTCCGAAACAAAAATTCTGACAATGAAAAATTTCTTTCTGCAAGCAGCCTGTGTGCTGGTGACCATGACATCGTGTAAAAAAAGCGATAATAACGGAGGCGAAGTGGTTGCCGAAAAAGGATATGCAACCGGTAAAGTGGTAGATACCAAAGGGAAACCATTGGCCAATGTGGCAATAACCATCGAGAATGTATTGCCAGGCGCTTCCAACTCCTACACCGGGAAAACCGATGCAAACGGGCTTTACAGGATCAAGGTAGGCACAGTAGGAGAATACCATGCCAGCGCTTACCATACAGTGAACTACAATGGCATCACTTATGAACTACCCATGCATTCAGACAATGACGCCGTATTCAGTAATGAAGGGGCCGTCAGGAATTTCGAATGGAAACTTTCTGGAAAAATGTATTCCGGGGGGCATTATGGTTCCAATATCACATTGGATGCAGATTTTTACCTGGACCTGGAGGATAATCATAATATCGAGTATACATTGACGCCAGTTGGGAAACTGATCGACGGATCTGATGGCGCTACGCTCACCCTTCATTCAGGCCTTCCCAATAC